>CP036352.1:3706790-4015689 GCA_007753915.1 Phycisphaerae bacterium RAS2 | reverse complement strand
CGTCAAAACGTCAAAACACCTGCAGACTCGAGTTGCCAATGCGTCCTGGGGCGAGGGCGTTGATGGGAGTGCGCAGCGGAGAGGATCGTAGCGGCCCATAAGTTCAAGCGATCAACCCGGCCGGTGGATAGCATCCGCTGGCCATTTTTATTGTCCCATCCCTGTGCGAATTTTCGCCGTGCGGTCCAATCGGTGCGCAATTAATTTGTACGCTTAATCCGCGACACGTTTTGACCGATGTCTGATAAGCCGCGACAAGCCCGCTTCCGAGGAGGGTTTGCGACGATGAGTCACCCGATGGACCATCAAACGACCGTCATCACGATCTGCCCGAACCTGAAATGCAAGAAGGTCTTGCGCGTTCCGGCGCAATTCCGGGGCCAGGTCGTCAAGTGCCACTATTGCAGCATTAATTTCCGCGTGCCCCTCTCCCGCAAGGATGCCGCCCCGTCGGGCAACGGCGGCAAGAAGTAACGTTCGTTCCTCTCATTCACGACTGCCCGCCGCCGTCTTCAACAGCTTCGGGCGATTCGTTCGCAGCAGATCGTCCAGCCGTTTACTCAATCCGGGATGCCGGCCGTCGTAGGGCAGCGTCGCCGGGCTTTGTGCCAGCGCCACGAACCACTTCACGAGATTGAGGTAGTCCCGCAGATCGACGTATTCAGGGGCGATGCGGCCGCGCGCCGCGTCCATGTTGTGATAATTCCCCAGGGGCAGGCAAATGCCGGTTGCGTCGTAGCCGTGATGGCAATAGGCGGTGGATTCGCAGGTGCCGCCGTCCATCAATTTGCGCTGGAAGCGAAACCCGGAATCGCGCTGGGTGAGTGCTTCGGCGACGACCTGGCAATAGGCCGTTGCGGCCGGCGTGAAGACTGATGCCTTGTCACCGACGCGGAGAACCGGTCCCTCGCCGAACTGGACGCCCGCGATGGCCTTGCTGCACTCGACGGCGACGACGACCGCCTTTCGGGGAACGGTCCTGGCCTCAACGGCGGCGAGCGCGCCGGCGAAGCCGACTTCTTCCGCTCGCGTGAAGAACGCGTACGTGAGCGTCGCGATGCGCAGCCGACAGATTTCATCGAGCATGCAGAGCACGGCGGCAAGCCCGGCGATGTCGTCGCAGACGCGGGCGTGCAGTTCGTTGCCGCGGATGCGCGCATCGGGCAGGCCCCACATGCCGGGACTGCCGGGTGCAATGGGGCGGCTGACGCGCGCGATGACGCCGCGCGGCGGACGTTCGTTCCGAAATGTGTTGGCGCTGCGCGAGGCGCGGCGCGCGCCGGGCGTTGCGGGTTTGTCTTCCAGCACGCGCTCGATGGTCGCGGGAATCCATCGGCCGGTATCGAAGAATTGAATCTTCTCGCCGGCGAAGTAGGGCGTCGAGACCCACCCGCGAAACTCAGCCTCAACACGCCGCGCGTCGATCATGCGCACGGCGGCGAAGCCGGGGTGATCCATGTGCGCCGCGAAGAGGATCGGCCGGCCGTTCGCCTTTCCTCGCCGCGCCGCAGTGGGTTTTCGCATGGGGGAATAGGTCACGAGCAGATTGCCGAACCGGTCGGCGGTCATGCGCAGGGCCGGGCGTGCTGCGACGAAGGCGCGGATGTAGGCGATGACGTGGCGCTCGACAAATGGCGCGGTCGGCAGATTTACCATTTCCTGGAGGATGCGCAGCTGTCGGCGTGACGCGACCGATGACGTTATGGATTTGCCTTTTGCCATGTGGGCATTATGGCGGCGTTCGGCGCGCGATCAATAGAAGATCGTGAGGATGAGGTGCTGCTCGACGTGCTTGGCCTCGAACGGGCCGACGGCTGACACGACGTGCTTGATGAAGATGTCCGGGTGGGCGTCGAGCCACTCGTTGATTTGTCCATCCATGTGCGCCAGGGCCGCGGGGGTCAGCTTTCCGTTGAAGGTCCGGCAGCGAGTCGGCGGCTCGACCATCGTCGACATGGGCCGCTTGAGGTTGGAATCGGTGTGGACGCCGCCGAGCGTGCTGCCCTGCGCGAAGCTGCGAATCAGTCCGGAGCTGCCGCCGACACCGGCCTCGACGAGCGAGATCGGTTCCTCGGGGACTTGCTTCTTCGCGGGTGCAGCGCCGGCTGGGGCGGGGCCTGCGCCGAGCCCCGGATGGGCGGCGGCGGCCTTTTGCGCCTCGATGGCCTCGCGGCGCTTCAACTCAACGCATGCGGGGCAAAGCAGAATGCCCTTCACCAGGCCGGCCTGGCGCTGAATGATCTGCTCGGGCGTGATGACCGTCTTGCACAGTTCACAGGATTTCGATGCGGTTTGAGTCACGAGAATGACTCCCCAGCGGCCTGTTCCGATGCCCTCGTGCGGAGCAGTTCCGTGAGTCCGATTGTACCGGAAATGCCTGTCGAAGTGGAGACTCGAGCCGTGCGAACTTGGCGCGATCCAGCCCTAGCCGCCGACTGAAATGATCTGAATCAACTGCGTCAAATCGCGCGTCAGGACGACGACGCCGAACGTACCGATGAGCGCGGCAACAAGGGCCAGCCACGGCTGCGGCTCGCGCATGATGAGCACCACGAGGCCCGCCGCCGCGCAAAGCGACGCAGTGGCGAAGGCACCCGCGCCGAGTGACAGCCCGGCGATTGCGAGCGCGACGGTCAAGCCAAGCGACGCGTACTTCAGGTACTTGTGGATCAGGGTAACGTGCCGGCCGGCGAAGCTCGTAATGAGCCAGACCAGCGCGCCGGCGATGATGGCCTTGTTCCAGTTCCAGGGCTGCGGCGGTCGCGCGCGGAGGTGCAGCGCCATGTCGGCACCGCCGATGGAGGCCAGCGTCAGGATGATCCATCGTGCGAGAATGAAGCGATTGCGCGCGGCCCATTGCGCCGGCGAGTTCTTCCGCTTCACACTGGTCATCGTCGGAAGTGCCAACTCGCTGTCATTCTCATCCCGTCCGGCCGGCGCGACGAGGCGGCCCTCGGGCGTCTGAATGTCAAACCGAAATCGAAATGGTCCGACGCGCAGGGAGCCGGTCTGCGCGAGTCGGCCGCGCACGATGCGCTGTGGGCCGATCCAGGTGCCGGTCGGGCTGTTGAGGTCTTCCACGACGACGGCCCCGGTGGCGGCGAGATGGAGACGGCAATGGGCGTCGGCGATGTCATCGGCATCGAGGCTAAGCCAGTTCCCGGAGGCGCGGCCGATGGAGAGGGTGGCGCCGACAGGCATGATGAATTGTTCGCCGACCCAGTGCGGGCCTTCCATGATGGTGAGCATAGCTCGCCGCGCGCCGAAGGTGTCCGCCAGCTCGAGGGGCAGTTCGCGGTCGCAGCGCGGACAGGTCGCGGTGATCACGAGCTCGACGTGATCGCAGTCGATGGGGGTTCCGCAGGGGCAGCAGATTGTTTGCGCCATGGTTGCCCTGTAAGTGCCCGACAAGAGAGGCCGTCGGCCCGGCTCGGCATTATGTCAAATTGCGGCGGCGGCGACAAGCGAGAATTGCGCGAACGTTCTGTGTGGGCGCGCCGCGCGCTTCAATTCTCCGGCGCGGGAATGCCGATGTTTAGAGCGACTCGGGCGGGGATTCCGCGCCGGGCGGATTTTGCGCGATATCAGCCATGATCTATGCGACTGCCTGTTTCTGGATCGCCGTGGCCGTGCTGCTGGCCTGGGGCGTGAACACGCTCTGGCTGGGCATGATTCGGCCCAAGACGGTGAACATGCTGCTCCTTCCGGGGACGCTGATGGCGATGCTGGCGCGAATCGTGGCGCTGCTCATCACCGGCGCGACGGTGAACGACGCTGCGCTGGTGAAGGACGGCGACAAAGGCGAAGCGTCTTTCGACCCCGGGCCAAAGCCGAAGTTGCCGATTATCGGTCCGGTGTTGGTAGCGCTTCTTCCGATGGCGGTGCTCGGCGGTTTGATCTATGCGCTGGGTGTTCGTCTGGGGGGGCCGGTGTTGATGGGCGTTCCGGCGGAGCGAATCTCCCAGCAGGTCCCGGGGACGCTGACGGCCATCTGGGCGCAGCTCCGCGACCTGATCACGCTTTCCGAGGCGACGTTGAACGCCGTGCGCTCGGCGGCGGTCGATCCGTGGAAGATTCTGTTGTTTGCCTATTTGCTCATTTGTTTGACGGTGCGGATGGCGCCGCTGCCGGGGAACATCCGCGGGCACCTCGGTGCGATCGCAAGCGCCGGCGTGATTGCGTTCCTCGCGGGGACGGTCTATCCGACGATGCCGGAATCGATCGTGCGAGCGTGGCCGATCCTAGCGCTGACGGTGGGTTGGCTGACGCTGCTGCTGTTGGCGAGTCTGGTGGCGCGCGGCGTGGTCGCCTCGGCCAAGGCGATCTTTAAGCCGCAGTGATCGGGGGCGATCGAATGATGCCGCGCGAAACCGGCGCACCGTGCTCCTATCAGGGAAAGATTCTTTCGCCGTCGGCGCTGGCTGCTGAATTGGCGCGCCTGCGCAACGCAACCCCACGCGCGGAGGCTGCCGACGAACCGACGCGGCCGCCGGTCGTGGTGCAGTGTCACGGTTGCTTCGACATCGTTCACCCCGGTCACATTCGGTACCTGCAATACGCACGCTCGCTGGGCGACGTGCTGGTCGTTTCGATCACGGGTGACGCGCAGATCAGCAAGGGCGATCAGCGGCCGTACATCCCCGAAGAGCTGCGCGCGGAGAACCTCGCGGCGCTGGCGTTCGTGGACTACGTCGCCATCGATCAAAATGAGACGGCAGTAGAGATATTGGAGCAGGTACGGCCCGACATTTACGTCAAAGGGCAGGAGTACGCCGCCAGCCAGGACCCGCGCTTCCTCGCCGAGCGGCAGACGGTCGAATCGCACGGCGGTCGCGTTGTGTTCTCCAGCGGGCAGGTCGTATTCAGCTCGACGCGCCTCGCGGAATCGCTCGCGCGCGCTGGAGAGTTCGCCGCCGACCGGCTTGGTGTGGTGTGTCGTCGGCACGAAATCGATCGGCCGGCCCTGGCGGGGCTGCTCGGTCGGCTGCACGGGCGGTCGCTGCTGGTGATCGGCGAGACGACGCTGGAGCGTTACGTTGCGTGCGATGTGTCGGCGTCGGCTGGCGAAGCGCCGATGATGTCCCTCCTGGAGCTGGGAGAGCGCGAGTACATCGGCGAGGCCGGCGCGGTCGCGCTCGCGGCGGCGGCGCTGGGCGCGACGACAACGCTGGTGACGGCGCTGGGGCGAGACACGCCGTCGCGGCGATTGCGACAGGCGCTGGAGGCGGCCGGCGTGCGCGTCGAGGCGTTCAGCTATCGCGAGGATGCGGTCGTGCGCACGCGCTTTGTCGCGGACGATCAGAAGCTGTTTCGCGTCGATCGCGCGGGGACGCGGCCGCTCGATTCGATCAGCGAACGCGCCGTGACATCGCTGGTGCGCGAGTCGGCCGGTCGGGCCGATGCGGCGATCCTGCATGACTGCGGCTACGGGTTTGTCACGCCGGGCATTCGCGAGGCGGCGGCGACGTCGCTGCGCGAAGCGGGCCGCTGGTGCACCGTGTCGGCGGGCGGCCAGGGCTCGATTCATGCCGCTTCATCGCCGGATTTGATCTGCGTCTCCGAGCGGCGACTTCGCGAGGCCACAGGGAATTCGATCGGCGGCCTGTCGGCGGTCGCGTATGAAGTCATGCAGGCGTCGGGTGCGGCGAGGATGCTGGTGAGCGTCGCGAAGCGCGGCGTGGTGACGTTTGACCGCCGCTCACACGACCGGGCGTCGCCAAGCTGGAACGATCGGCTGTTGAGCGAGTATCTGCCGGCGCTGTCGGAGTGGCCGCTGGATCGGCTGGGTTGCGGCGAAAGCGCGACGGCCGCGGCGACGCTGGCGATGGCGACGGGTGCGACGCTGATGCAGGCGTCGTACCTGTACAGCGCGGTGGCGGCGCTGCAGATCGGGCGACTGGGGATCGTGCCGGTGACGACGGACGAAGTGGCGCGCTGGCTTGCGGGCCGGGCGGAGCTGTCTCGCGGCGAAGTGGAAGATCGCGCCGGGCCGCGCCTGCTGGAGAGCGTCCGCAGCGTGCGCGCTGCCCCCCTGCGAAAGGCGCCTCATGCGGCCGGCGTGTGAATGCAGTGTCATTATTCCGACGCACAATCGCGCGGCGGTGCTGCGCGCGACGCTGGCCCGCCTGCGCGATCTGCCCGATCGCGCGTTCGAAGTGATTGTCATCGACAACGGCTCGACGGACGGAACCGCCGGCCTCGCGAACGATCATCCCGAAGTTCGCTGGATTCAGCTGTCGCGCAACATCGGTTGCGTCGCGCGAAACGTCGGCGCGGCGGCGGCCGAGGGGCGCACGCTCTTGATGCTGGACGACGACAGCTATCCCGAGCCGGGCGTGATCGACGCGCTGGGGGACTTGTTCGCGAGCGATGCCTCGCTGGCGGGGGTCGCGTGCCGTGTGCGTCTGACAAATCCGCCGCATTGCCACGACGCGGGCGGCGTGCCGGGCATCTTCTTCAACTGTGGTGGGGCCGTGCGGCGCGATGCGTTTCTCGCGGTCGGTGGATACCCGACGGACTATGACTACTACGCAGAGGAATACGATCTGGCGTGCAAGCTGTGGCGCAGCGGCTGGCGCGTCGAGCCGCGAGGCGACTTGCTCGTGTGGCACGGGCGCGTAACGCGCAATCGCGACAACAATCGGATGCTGCGGTTGCTGGTGCGGAACAACGTGCGCATGTGGGCGCGGTATGCGCCGGCGGCGCACCGACATGACCTGATTGATTCGACGTTCGAGCGATACGGGCGCGTCGCGCGGAAAGAAGGCGCGACAGCGGGATACGAGGCGGGCTGTGAGGAGGCGCGGGCGATTCTGTCACGCGGCGTGAAATCGCTACCGATGTCTGAATTGCAATTTGAGCAATTGATGGGCCTGGATCGGGCTTGCGCGACGATTCGGTCGTGGGCCGATAAGTGCGCCGTGCGCCGCGTGGCGGTGTGGCGCCGCGGCAAAGGCTGCGAGCAATTGATGGATTTGCTAAACAAGACTGGACTTTGCATTACGCGCCTCTATGATGGCGACGGAGATTCCGGCATCTGGCGAAACGTGGAGGTCATTTCGACCGATGCATTCGATGGGAGCGGGGTCGATGGCGTCGTGATCGGTTCGCTTTCGCCCGGGGTGGCGGAGGATGAAGCCGAGCGACTGTCGGCGATGTGGCCGGGTCTGCCGGTCGTCTCGCCCGCGCCGTGGTTGGGCGCGGCGTCGCCCGCGAAGAGTTCGACGCGGCATGCGTCGATTGCAGGACTGCCCGTGGAAACTGGCACGCGGCCGGGCGCGTTGGTGTGACCGTGCGATTCGCACGGGTCGGGCAGTCGCCTTGAGTCACGAAAAGCCGCCGATTCAATCGCTCCTGTCCGCGCGCATCCGCCCGATTCGCCGGCCGCCCGGTTCGTCGACGCCTCCGGTCGATCGACCGCCGGTTCGGGTCGAGACCTCGCCCGATGAAACCGGTGCGCCGCCTCCGGTTGATGCCGCGCTGGAAGCGATCATGCGAGCCAACCTGGCAGCCGCGCAGGAAGCATTGCTCGATGCCGATTTCTCGGCGGTCGTGGGCGAGATCAGCCGAGCCGATCTGCTGGCAGCCGAGCAGGCGCGAAAGCAGGCGGGGGGATTCCTGCGAGCTGTTAAACAGAGCGAGCGCAACGAGATCGAACGCAGCGCACGCCTGCGCCTGGGTCGCAACCTGCCGCTGCGCAAACCGCCGCGCGGCTAGATTCTCATCAGATGATCGGGGTGTCGCCGCGCGAACGCTTCGACGTTGTCGGCGTAGTGCTGCATGACGCGCTGGACGATCACGTCCTCGGCTTCGGGTTGGTCGGGGTCGATCAGTTTCTCGCCGACGATCAGCTGATAATAGAAATTACGCCGTGAGACGACAAATCCCTGAAAGGTCGTCGCGCCGCAGCGAATGGCCATCTGCACGGGGCCGACGAGAAAGTCCCGCTCTTCGCCGAAAATGCTGACCGGGTGCATGCGCGACGCTTCGCCGCGCCGGCGGTCGACGTCGAGCAGGCTGGCGACGATGCCGTTCTGCTGCATGTGCCGCATGATCTGGCGTGGGAAGCTTGACGAATAAAAGAGCTTCATCCTCGCGACTTCGGGAAACGTCTCGCGGTATTTCTGCGCGATGTACCGCCGGACCGCGCTCTCCTTGTCGTCGCGCACGCCGGCGATGTCATATCCCAGCAAGGCCATCATGAGACCGGCGACGTGATGCGAGCCGAAATGGCAAAGCGCGACATAGACGCCCTTGCCCGATTTGAGCGCGTCATCGATGGCCTCGATGTTCTTGAGCTTGATGCGTTTGAGCAGCTTGTCCCGTGGGATGCGATCCATGATGGTGTAGAACATCTTGTCGCAACGGATGCGCATGAAATAGCGCCACGTGACCAGGCGCACCCGGGCGGGAGACAGCTCGTCCTTGAAAAACTGGTACAGCTTGCGTCGCACACGCCGCCGGCGGTTGTAATCACAGAAGTACTCGCACGTGCCGAAGAACCGGCCCAGCGCGTACAGCCCCTTGAGCGAGAAGGCCCGCACCCACGCCATGAGGATGGCTCGGACCAGCGCGATGCGCGCGCGGGTGAACGCGTGGATCGGCCGCTCGGCGGGCGTTGCATCGGATGCACTTGAACGGGCGTGTTCCACCTTCGTCTCGATGGCCCGCTGCGGCGAATCGGGGACCTGCGCAATTGGCGCGTTGGATTCCGCGGGCAGATCCATCACCGGGTCGCGGGCGCTCATGGTGCGGCGGTCTCCTGATGCGCGGCGACGGTTCGGCGCGACTACTCGTCCTCTTCCTTGTGCGGCTTGTACGCGGCAATGATGGCCTGGGCCTCGTTGCTTGGCACAGGCTCGTAGTGCGAAAGCTCCATCGAGAAGCTGCCCTTGCCGCCGGTGATGGAGCTTAGACGCGAGTGATAATCCGCCACCTTGGCGAGCGGCACCTGCGCCTTGATAACCGCGAAATTGCCGGGGAGCATGTCCTGGCCGCTCGGCCGGCCGCGCCGCTGCGCGAGATCGCCGGTGATGTCGCCGACGTTGTCGGACGGGACGGTGACTTCGATGTTGACGATCGGCTCCAGCAGGACGGGCTTGGCCTTGAGAATCGCATCCTTGAAGGCGAGTTTGCCGGCGGTCTTGAAGGCGACTTCCTTCGAGTCGACCGGGTGGTGCTTGCCGTCGGTGATGCTCACCTTCACATCCTGAATCGGAAAACCGGCCAGCGCGCCCTGCCCCATCAATTCAACAACGCCTTTCTTGATCGCCGGCTCGAACTGTCCGGGGATCGCGCCGCCAAAGATGTCCCAGGCCCATTCCATCGGCGGCTCGGTGCCGCGCGCGAGGGGATAAACCTTCAGGAAGACTTCGCCGAACTGGCCCGCGCCGCCGGTCTGCTTCTTGTGACGGTGGTGACCGTCGGCCTGGGCGGTGATCGTCTCGCGATAGGGGATCTTGGGCGGCTTGGTGTTCACGTCCAGCTTATAGAGCCGGTGCATGCGCGAAAGAACGACCCGCAGATGCAGATCGCCGATGCCGCTGATGACCAGCTCGTGTGTCTGGGCGTCGTAATGCGAGCGAAAGCACGGGTCGGTGTCGGTAAAGCGGCGCACGGCTTCGCCGATCTTGGCCTCGTCTCCGCGGGCTTTCGGCTCGACGGCGAGGGAGAACATGGGCGTCGGCGTACGAGGCATCGCGACCTTGCCTTCACCGTGATCGACGAAGACGGTGTTGCCGATGTGCAGGTCGAGCTTGCCGACGGCGAAGATGTCGCCGGCGACACCTTCGTCGATTTCCTTGGGAGTCGCGCCCTGAAACTTCAACATGTGGCCGGGGCGGACGCCTTTCTTCTCGCCGGGCAGGACGAGGTTGGCATCGCTCTTGAGCGTGCCCGCGAAGGCGCGAATGAAGGCGTACTTGATGTGGCTCTTGGGATCGACGGCGATCTTGAAGACCTGTCCAACAAAGGGGCCGGCCGGGTCGATGGGTTTCTCGCCGTCGCCGTTGACGAGGGCGCGCTGGGCGCCTTCGAGCGGCGCGGGGCAGTCGTGGGCGATAAACTGGAGCAGCTCCTTGACGCCGACGCCGGTGCGGGCGTTGGTGAAGAGCACGGGGCAGACCTTGCCTTCGGCGATGGCGCGGGGGAAGTTGTGTTCGATCTCGTCGTGCGAGAGCGCCCCGGTGTCGAAGTACTTGGCGATCAGGGCGTCATCGACTTCGGCGATGCGCTCAACGATGTTGGTGTGGGCCTCCGCGACATCGCCGACATCGGAATCGCCCGTGGTATGGTCGATGCAATCCATGACGCCCTTGCCGCCGTTGACCGGAAGGTTGACCGGTGTGACCTGCGGGCCGAACGTCTCTTTCAGGGCGCTGATCAATCCGGCGAGGTCCGCGTTTTCGGCGTCGATGCGGTTGATGACGACGGCGCGGGCAAGGCCGCTGGCGCCGGCGAGGTCCTTCATGCGTCGCGTGTTCACCTGGATGCCGGCGCCGGCATGGATGACGATGACGGCGGTCTCGACTGCGGCGAGGGCGGCGATGGCGGGGCCGATGAAGTCCGGTGCGCCGGGTGTGTCGATGATATTGATTGTTCGCCCGTCGACATTGACGTTGAGGATGTGCGACTCAATGGAAATGCCGCGTTCCTTTTCTTCGTCGTCAATGTCGAGAATGCTGGTTTTGTCGGCGGTGCTGCCGAGCCGTGTGGTGACGCCGGTGGCGTGCAGGATGGCTTCGGCGAGAGAGGTCTTCCCTGCGCCGCTGTGGCCGACGAGGGCGATGTTGCGAATGTCCTTGTGGGTGTAACCGGGCATACGGCCTCCGTAGGGTGAAACGAAGATACCGATTCGCGTCCGACCGGCGAGTGCGGGCGCTTGGCCATCCGCGCCGGGCTTTCCGGTCGACAAGACGTGCGATTCTACGGTGCGGCGGCGCGGGTCACAAGGCAGGGCGGGCCGTAAAAGGTGTGCGGCGACAAGGAGTTAGCACGCGGCCGATCGGGATTCGGGAGTTGGGTGCGGCTAGTCGGCGTCGAGCGTCTTCTGCGGGGCGCTCTTGATCTTCAGGGTGATTTCCTTGTCGCCGCGGAGAACGACGACGGCGACTTCATCGCCGGGCTTGTATCCGGCGAGGGCTTCCATGTATGAATAGACATCTGTCACGTTCTTGCCGCCGATCTTCAGGATGCGGTCGTCGTTTTTCATGCCTGCCTTCGCGGCCGGGCCGTCGTCGGCCACGCCGGTGATCTCGTAGCCCCGGCCTTCGGATTCGCCGTAGGTCGGCAGGATGCCGAGTCGCACCTTTGGCATGGGTGCGGCAGCGACTTCATCGTCGGCGTGGGCGTGCGGATCTTTCTTGGCGGCTTTTTGAGTGGGATCGCCGCCGGCAGCGCGCGGCGGCGCGGGCGGAGTCGGCGGTTGCGGCCGCTCGGGGCGATTCTCGCGCCGTGGTCGCGTCGTCATGTCCTCGTCGCCGGCGTCGGCCGTGGACTGCATTCCGCGCCGTCCGCCGGGTCGATCGCGAAACGGGCCGCGCAGTGGATTGGAAGGCTCCTGGCCGCGCCCGCGCGACAGATTGAACGACACGCCGATGCGCACGTCACCCCGCACCGCACCGTCCAGCGAGCGGCCGATCTGCGAAACAAGACGCCGGTCGCTTTCACGGCCCGCGGCGACGGTAAGCGAGATGTCCACGTTGTCGCCTTTGATGCTCACGGTGCACTCGCCGCCGCTCAAGTCCGCCATGTGGCCGACGAGTTCGTTGAGGGATCGTTCAATGGAGCCAGGGGGCGTGGTTGTTCCGGCGTCACCGGGCCCGCGCTCGCCGCGATCATCCCGGCGGCGCTCGCGACGCGGCTGATCCTGTGCGACGCGCTCGTCGGTCTGTCGGTCAGGTTGAGCGCGGTCCGGGGCCGGACGGGCTGCCACGGCTGTTCGCGCCGGGAACTTCACGTCGATCGACTTCCGCTCGCCGTCGCGCACGATGCGCACGCGCGCCGTATCGCCCCATTTGAAAACGGCCAGCGCGCCCGCGATGTCCATCACGCCCTCGATGCGCTTCTCGCCGATGGCCATCAGGCGGTCGCCTGCCTTAAGGCCCGCGCCGGCTGCGGGAGAGCCTTCGGCAACCTGCGCGATGACGACGCCGGGCTGATCGTTGTCCATGTCGGGAACGATGCCGAGTCGCAGGCGATCCGGCTCGCTTGTAGGGGCGGCCGCGGCGACGCGTGGTTCATCGTCGGGTGAATCCTGACGCGAAATCCGGGCGCGGCTTGTGTCTTCGGTGAACACGACGCGCTGCGAGCGGGAATCGATCTCGTCAACGATGTCGGCGCCGAATCGAGCGATCCTCACCGCGCCGTCGATGTTCAGGAGCGGCGTGTCGTCATCCGGCTGGTGATATTGCTTGTGCAGCCCGGTGAAGAAGAACAGCACCGGGATACCCTTGTTGTAGAAGCTGGTGTGGTCCGACGGACCGCGTCCGCCGCCGCCGTCGCGAATCGTGAAGCCGTAAGGCTCCGCAAGACGGTGCACCATGTCTTCAAATCCGCCAGTGCGCATCCCGCCGACCTCGAGCTTGTTGTCCTTCAGCCGGCCGACCATGTCGAAGTTGAGCATGGCGTTGACCTTGGTCAGGTCGAGCGTCGGGTTGTTGGCGAAGTGGGCCGAGCCGAGCAGGCCCATCTCCTCGCCGGTGTAGAGCATGAAGACCATCGTGCGATTCGGCGGTTTGCCCTCGGCGAACGCGCGAGCCAGCATCATGACAAGCGTCGTGCCTGATGCGTTGTCGTCCGCGCCGTTGCTGATGTCTTTTTCCGAGTCAAACTCCGGCGTGCCCTTGTTGCGAATGCCGAGGTGATCGTAGTGCGCCCCCATGACGATGAACTCGTCCTTCTGCGGGCCGGTGCCGGGCACAATGCCGATGACGTTGCGAACCGGAGACTCAATCGGTTCGATCTCGACGCGACCGCGAATCGTCACGCCCTTGAGCACGGCCGATGCCGGCTTCTCGTTTTCGTCGATCTTCTTCTGGGCCGCCTCCAGGCCGCCGAGGCCGCCGGCGCGAAGCATGCGATCAGCGAGTTTGCGGCTGATGTGGATCATGGGGATGCCGTAACCGCGGCCGCCGAATCGCGCCATGCCCTGCGCGTTGAAGTCGAACAGCTTGTCGCCGTCTTCGTCGTCGGCGGGGTTGACCACGAGCAGCGCCGCCGCGTCGCGCCCTGCGGCGCGCGAGGCCTTCGCGCGGAAGGCCGAGTCCTGCACGGAGAACTCGCCAAACTTCGGCCCGCGGCGAAGCACGAGCACGACTTTGTCGGCGACATCAATCCCCGCGTAGTCGTTGTAGCCCGCGTCGTCCTTGACGACACCGTACCCGGCGAAGACGACCTCGCCGCTGAAGCTGCCGTTGGATGAGAACGGAAACGGGATGTAGTCCTCGTTGAGCGCTGCAGCGCGGCGCGTCGGCCGATCGTTCATGCCGATCGCCAGGCGCGTGCCCTCGGCGACCTGACTCTTGAGCTTGAGCGTGAAATTCTGGAAGTAGGTGCGGTCGTCGCCGCCGGGCTGGACGCCCCATTCCTCGAAGCGGGCGGCAATGTATTCGGCGGCCTTGTCGATGCCCTCCTGTCCGGTTCCTCGGCCCTCGAAGGAGTCGTCGGCCAGGGTACCGACATGGCGAAGAAAATCGGCTTCGGAGAAGAGGGCCGCAGTGTCCGATCGGCGCTTGTCGGCGTCGATGTCCGATGCGCGGGTCGGCAGGGTGGAAATCGCCAGGAATAGACCGAGGGCGACGCAGGCAAGGCGGCGGGAATTCAGCATGTGATGGTTCCTTACGGATTAGGGAGCAGCGACTGTAATATCTTAACAGACAGAACTTTGCGTTTCAATCAGGTCGTTTCGGATGGACGCGCCCACTCCAGTCTGTCCGTTATCACGGATTCGTAACAACTAACGAGCCAAGGCGGGCGGTCTTTCCCCGTTGGTCGGCGTGCCTTAGAGTGCGCGGGCTTTGACCGGGCGAGCCGGCCCGAGCTTAGGCTTTGGTAAATCGGTAGCGTTGGGAGCTTTGGACGTGATGAGTCGATTGGCTGGAATGCGAAGCTTGGTGTGCCTTGTGGCGGCGACAATGGTGGGATTCGCCGGTTGTTCAGACAAGGACAAGAAAGGCCCGAAGGTTCGAAAGATCGAAGGGATCGCCAAGCACATTGACCTGAAAAACAACGACGTGTCGATGATGTTCAAGGATGACCGCGGCGTGGAGCGTGAGCTTCGCGGAACCGTGCGGGAAAGCACCGAAGTCATCATCAACGGTCGGAACCAGAAGCTGGAAGACATCCGCGAAAACGATCGGCTGATTGTCACCGGCTACAAAGATGGTTCGGGAGACAGCGCGCAGCTTGTCGCCACAAAAATCGAAGTGACCCGGTCGCAGGAGTCGGACTGGAAGAAAGCGCCGACCCAGCCAGCCGCGGGAACGCCGGCGGCGACTACGCAGCCCGCCGGAAAGCCGTAATAACAAAACTCGCCACCCCCGATTCAGGAGTTTGATTCAATGACGAGCATCTGGAAGCACGTTTCGCGCGGCACGATGTTGATGGCTGCTGCGCTGGTCGTTTGGGGATGTTCAAATACCTCCAGCGAGCCGGCGGCCCAGAGCCAGACCGCGACGCCCTCGACACCGGCGAATGCCGAGCCGGCCAAGGTCGCCACGGCGGCGCACACGGAGCCGGCAGCGACGGAAACAAAGAAGCCGCAGGTTCATCCGACGCGGCTGGAGCCGATTACGCCGTCGCAGGCCCAGACGTCCAACACGCAGGAGCCGGTGGTGGCTTCGACGGATGAAGAGAAGCGTGAACAGGCGGCGAACATGATCTATGCGCAGATACGTCTGCGGATGGAGGAGTTCATCACCGAGCGCAAGAAGCTGCTGGGCGAAGGCAAGACGCGCGACGACGCGCGCGTGCAGCAATTGGAAGGGTCGATTCTCAAGGCTCGTGAGCTGCTCATGGAAGCAGGGGAGATGGTGGAAGAAGTTGATCCGCCGATCACCCCGCGAAGCTAACACTGCGGATTAAACGCCGCGGACCTTGCAATGAGCGCATTCCAAAGCCCCAGGCATTTGCCTGGGGCTTTTTTGTTTCACGCGAATCAAGCCCGCACCATTCAATCCGCTCGCGCCGCAAGCGCGCGATCCAGTGCCGCTGCCAGCACCGCCTGCCCGTCGTCGAGCAGCTCAATCGAGAGGTCGACCACTAGAACAGGGCAGCCGCCGTCGGGCCATCGGCCGACGAGTTTGACCGCGTCTTTCTCGGTGGTGATCAGGGCGTTGGCTTCGAGGTTGGTTGCCGTTTCGACCAGCCCGCTCATTTCCTCGGCTGTGTAGGGATGGTGATCGGGATACTCGTAGGCCGCGAGGACATGCACGCCCAGCTGCTCGACGGATTGGCGAAAGCTCTGAAAGTTGGCAATTCCAGCAAAGAGGACGGCCTGCATGGCGCGAGCGTCCTCGACGGTGACCGGCCGGCTCTTGATGTCGAGGAAGCCGGCGATGCGGTGCACGGCCTGCACGACGGGCTTGCCGCCGGATGCCTTGCGCAGTTTTCGTTGGAGCAGGGCCTTGCTGGTTTCGTCGGCCTGGTCACTTCGCGTGAGGAGGATGAGGTCGGCGCGGCGCAGGGCGCGGACTGGTTCGCGAAGCAGCCCGCGAGGCAGAAGGCGCTCGTGACCGAATGGGTTGGTGGCATCAATGAGTACGATGTCTAAATCACGCCGGATGCGGCGATGCTGAAAGCCGTCGTCGAGCACGGTGACGTCGCAACGCTCCGCGACGGCCTGGCGCGCGGCGGCGACGCGGTCGGGATTGATGATCACGCGCGCTGTGGGGCAGCGGCGTCGAAGCACTTCAGCCTCGTCGCTTTCCATGCGCCACTGGTCGGCGGCGCGGCCGCGCTGGTCGTTGTCGAACTGGATCGGTCGCCCCTTGTAACCGCGCAGGATCACGGCGACGCGGCGCCCGCGCTGAAGGAGCGCGTTCGTGATCATCGCCGAGACAGGCGTCTTGCCGGTGCCGCCGGCCGTGAGGTTTCCGATCGAGATGACCGGCAGGGCGGCGCGGCGTCGCGCGCCGGGGACGCAGGAATACCAAAGATTTCGCAGCTTGATTGCAAGCCGGTAGGGGACCGACAGCCCGGCGAGCGCGGCGCGGGCGAACTCGGCGAGCGCGCCCTGCGCGCGGCCGGAGATGATGTCGGAGTATCGCGGTAAGGCCTTCGCCATGCGGCGACGAAGTGTAGCATAAACGGCGGCGGATTGACCGCGCCGTGCGCGGCGGCTATTCTGCGACGGTTGGCCGGGCGGAGGGGCGAAGCTCGGCGCGCCGGTCCTCGGGAGCGTGGTCATCGTGTCATCCACTCGAAAATTTTCGGCGGCGACCCTTGTGCGATGGTGCGTTCTGGCGACGATGCCGCCCGTGCTGCTGGGCGCCGGCTGCCCGGGCGATTCATCGAGCGGTTTGTCGTCGCGGCGATCGCGCGGAGAGGGCACGGCCATACGACTGCCGCACATCGCTCCGGCTGCGGCATATGACGCTTGTCTGCATTCCATGAAGCAATGGTTTCGCGTGGCCGAGGCGTCCCCGGTCGACGGTCAGGTTCGCAGCGTGACGACGGAATACGAGCAGCGTGGCGGCACCGGCCGCATCCGCGACACGGCGCTGAAGTTCCCCAATCGCCTGCGCCGCACGGCCACGTTGTACGTTCAGCCGTGGGGCGAGGGCAGCGTCGTGCATTGCGTCGTCGATGTGCAGCGGCTCGACACGGCCGATCACCGCGTCTTCCGCGACATGGAGCGGTTTGACGATTATCCCACCGATACGCCGATCGACCGCGAGGCCGGCGTGACCGCGGCACAGGACCAGGTCTGGACCGATCTGCCGCGCGATGTGCAGCTTGAGCGCGATATTCTCGAAGTTGTGCGAAGCAAGGCGACCGAAGGGACGCCCCCGGTCACCAAAAGCTAGCGTGAATTATCCGGAGCGCCCGGAAACGGCTACGCACCCGCCGAGATTTCCCCACGAAGCGTCTGGATCGCATCGAACGCCGGCTTGGGGGAGAGGTCCGCGCACACGACCCCGCTCGACGAATCCGGCCGGTCGATCAGATGCCGCCAGCAAATTGTCTCAACAAACGGCTTGCTAAGGGCGATGCGATAGAACTCCTTGGCCCACGCAGCCTGGCTGATGGCAGACCAGCTTCCGCGCCAGCAGCCGGCGCCGACCTCGCCGCCCGACGGCACACCGGCCGCAGTGATGTGCACCGGTTTGCCCATCGCGCCAAACCGGTCGAGCATGGATGAGACCTGCATCATGTCGCGCACGAAGCGGCGGCCGCTGCCCGGGTCCGCGCCGGCTCCGAACCAGATTTCCAGCCCGAAAGCGTCGAAGGAGATGCCGCTCTGCACGGCCATCTCGGCATAAAGGACGGGCGGAATGGTCTGCGGATCGGCGGCGTAATACTCGCCCCAGGGCATGGCGACGCCGAGGATGACGGCGGATCGCGGCGCGCACTGCCGGGCGACGGTGGCGGCGAGTCGTGAGAGATCCACCAGTTGCTCGAAGTTGAAACGCATTGCGTTGTGTGCGTGCAGGCCGCGAACGACCTCCCACGCGGTCACGTGCGAGGCGAGCGAGGTGATGACGTGCTTGAGGTGCTTGGCGGCGGCGTCTCGAAATGAGTCAAATGTAGTATTCTTGCGGCGGACGTAATCCGGCAGCGCGGGGTCGTCAAACGACAGGAGCGGGCCGGCCATCACCGGGAGCTTCTTCGCCTTGACCAGGGCGGCGCAGCGTTCCAGGTCCGCCAGGTCGAACTTGCCCGACTGCGGCTGGGTGACGGCCCAGTCGCACGGCAGCGTGACGAAATCAAAGGCGTCGGCCGCGCGAGTCAGCGCCGCCTCGGTGCAATGGGCGGGAAGAATGCGGCATCCGAAAGGCCGCTTCGCGAACGGTCCGGTCGGCTCGCGCCGCTTGATGAACACGTCGGCATGCAGGGCGGCGGTTGCTTCGGCGGCTTTCAGCCCGGCGGCGATGGAGGCGTCGGCGTGCTTCGTGGCGGCGAGGGCATCATCGGCGGTCATCGCGGCGACAAGATGGTCGCGCGCGAGGTCGATCTGCTTGTACACCGCGGCGCCTTCGGGATAGTCGAACAGGCCCCAGTCCTCGCGCTTTTGAATGATGCGCATGAGTTGGCCGCGGGCCAGCTCGATGTGCAGGTTGTATGGCTCGCTGCGTTCGACCAGTCGCGTCGTTTCGAGCATGAGCGTGCCGCCGGCTCCCGCACCGCGCACGGGCCACAGCATCGCGAGCGCCGCCGCGCCGCGCGCCCGCGTTTCGCAGACGACTTCGCCGTTTTCGAATCGAATCTCGCCGCGCAGCGGAACGCGTTCGTTGCCGAGCAGGTGTGCCCCGGTCAGGTCGAGCGACTTGGCCGGCGTGCCGTCTTGATAAACACAGAACCGCAACATGGTCTCGCCGATAGGCCGCCGTGTGGGGCGCCCACGTGCCCCCGGAGGGTGGGCCGGATGGTCGAATCACCTGCCATGATACGGGCGAGTCGCCGCGCGACACAAGCGGAGCGATTGCTCCGGCCGGCGCGATTTCGTATCAACAAACAGGACGCAGTGGCGGATTGCCGCTTAGGACCGCGATCACATCTTCCGCCGCCATCTGCGCCATGCGGTTGCGCGTCGTCACTGTGGCCGAGCCGATATGCGGCAGCAGCACGACGTTGTCCAGCGCCGTCAGCTCCGCCGGGATGCGCGGCTCATGTTCGTACACGTCAAAACCGGCCGCGGCGATTCGGCGGTGGCGCAGCATGTCAATCAGCGCCGCTTCATCGACAATCGGTCCGCGCGCTGTGTTGATGAGCATGCTCCCGGGGCGCATGCGCTCCAGCGCGGATCGGTCCAGCAGGTGGCGCGTCTCATCCGTCAACGGGCAATGGAGCGATACGAAATCGCTTTCGGCCAGCAACGTCTCCAGCGGCATGCGCCGCGCGCCCAGCGCCGCCATCGCGGGTTTGTCTTCGCGGGCGGTGTAGAGCACGTTCATGGAAAATCCGGTTGCACGCCGCGCGACGGCTGTCCCGATCCGCCCCGCGCCGACGATTCCGAGCGTTCGGCCGTGAACGTCTGCGCCGAGCATCTGCATCATCTCCCAGCCTTGCCAGCCGCCGGATCGTGCGAGTTGCTCGGCTTCGGGAATGCGCCGCGCGGTGGCGAGGAGAAGGGCCCATGTTAGATCGGCGGTGGCCTCGGTCAGGACGCCGGGCGTATTGGTGACGCGGATACCAGCGGCCCGAGCAGCGACGAGGTCGATGTGGTCGGTTCCGACCGAGCAGGTGGCGATGATGCGGCAGCGTGAGGATGCGGCGGTGATCGTCGCGGCATCAAACCGATCTGCCAGTTGTCCGATGACGGCGTCGTGGTGGGCGACGTGCTCGATGAGTTGTTCGTGATCGGGCGGCGATTCGGGGAGGAAGTAGTCGAGTTTCGCGGGGCGGAGCAGCGCGAGCCCGGCGTCGGGGATCGGTCGAGTCACGAGAACACGCGGGTTCGACACGAGGCGAAAACCTCCGGCGGTTTGATCAGGCCGCAGCAGCGCCGCAAAAGCGTCGATGGGTATAATGCGGCCGCCGTCGCGTTGGCGTCCAGTGCGGCAACGGGCCGGGGTCGCTGGAGCATCGCCGAGGAGGCGTCAGTTGGAGTTTTTTCGGTTCATCTCGGATCGCCTGCCGCGCCTGGTCTGGACGGACTTGGTTGAACTTTTCGTCATCGGGCTGGTGGTGTTTTGGATCGCGCGGTTCCTGAAGGGGACGCGCGGGGCGCGCCTGCTGCGCGGGTTCCTGCTGCTGCTCGTGGGCGGCACGCTCGTGTTGAATCTCGTGGCGAACATCTTTGACCTCGAGCGCATCAAGACGATCTATCCGTTCTTCGTGGGAGGCCTGTTCGCCAGCGCGCTGGTGGCGTTTCAGCCGGAGCTGCGACGGGCGTTGATTCGACTGGGCGCGGCGAGTTTTTTCGCGGAGGCGTCCGGGAGTCTGGATCGAACGATTGATGAGGTGACCGAAGCGGTGGAGACGCTGGCCAAGCGCGGGATCGGAGCGATCATCGCGTTTCAGCGATCCAACGAGCTCGGCGCGATGATCGACGCGGGCTGCAAGCTGGATTCGGAGTTGACGCGCGAATTGCTGGTGACGATCTTCTGGCCCGGCTCGCCGTTGCACGACATGGGCATCGTCATCGGGCAGGGGCGTATCCTCGCGGCGGCCGTTCAGTTCCCGTTGACCGACTCGGACGACGTGGCGCCGTCGCTCGGCTCGCGCCACCGGGCGGCGATTGGTTTGACGAATGAGACGGACGCGATCGTGATCGTCGTCAGCGAGGAGACGAAAACGATCAGTCTTGTGGAGCGCGGCGAGATGGTCCGCCCGTTGACCCCCGACCAGTTGCGAGCGCAACTGCGTGAACGACTGGGCCGACCGCCGGAACCGCCGCGTGAGGAAGAGGCCGAGAAGTGATGGAACGTGCCGATGATTAGCCCCGCGACATACGAGCGCATCCGGTCAGGCCTCGCCGTGACAGGCATTACGATTTTGATCTGGCTGGTGGCGGATCAAAACGTGATGGACGAGCAGGTCGTGTCGCTGCCGGTGCGCGTGACGAGCGATTCGCCGGACCGGTATGCGGCGTTCGCCGAGCCGCCCTTTGAGTTGACGATGCACGTGACGTTTCGAGGCCGGCGGCGGCATCTGAAAGAAATGGTGGAGATCGTGGAATCGCGCCAGTACTTCGAGGCCGTAATGGATGGCTCGATGGAATCATCCATGCAGAAGCAGACGCTGGGCTCGCGGGAAATCCTGAATCGCATCAAGGCGGTGGCGGAATCGGGGCTGAAGGTCAGCAACATCGAGCCGATCAACGCCGCGGTGTTCATCGATGAGTACGAGACGGTCCCAGATGTGCGGGTGACACCGAGTTACGGCGAATTGAAGGTCAGCGCGGAACCGTCGCCCGACAAGGTGGCCGTGAAGCTGCCGCGATTCGCTGCGGAGAAGCTGCGACGCGATCCGGTGGCGCGGGCCGATGCCCAGCAGCGCATCCTCGCAGCGAAGCAGGCCGATGGGACGTTTCGCGTGCGCGTGCCGCTGGTGATCGAGGCGCTGCGCGACCTGGACCCCGCATTGCGCGTGGAGATTCGGCCTGCGGAAGAGGTGACCATCTCGGGGCAGATTCAGAGCCTGACGCAAACGGTTCGCAAAGGGCCAATTCAGATTACGTGGTCAGTCCCGCAGAAAGTTCAGGATGAGTATCGGATCGTGCCCGATCCCAATCTCAATCTTCGGCCGGACATCGATGTGACCGGCCCAAAGGATCTGGTGGAGCAGTTGGACCCGCGGGAAATTCGTGCATTCGCGGATGTGTTCGCGGCGGACATCGAGAAGGTCGGCACGAAGATTCAGCGCCGCGTTCAATTCGTGCTTCCGCCAGGCTTCTCCATTCCGGAGTCCACGCCGCCCTACGAAGTAACCTTCGAACTGGAGCCTCGTGCGGCTTCCACGCTTTCGGAACCCTAGGATCTGCATCGGGTAAACCGTTCTTTGCAGCGGTCCGTTTTTTGCGTTTGCGATTGTGTACGGCTGCACAGTCGCGGTCAGGCGCGGTATGGATCAGGAATTCACGCTTGCCGACGGGGGTTGCGTCGGGCCGATTGATGGTATCATCGGGGGTTCACGGCGCTGGCGGCGCAACGGCGCTTTCCGGAGAGGGGAATCGTTATACGGTTGTATTCTTGAGCGCCGCCCAGCGCCTTTTTTATGCGCATTTTCTGGCTGCTGATCCTGGCGATCGTCGTAGCAATGGGCACGGCCTGGTGGGCCATTCGGCGGGTGTCGCGTGGTCGATCCGGCGCGTCGCGAGCGACTTGCCCCTCCTGCGGCCACGAACTTCCGAATCGATCCTCACCGCGCTGCCCGGCATGTGGGGAGAGTATTTGAATAGCGAATGGTGAATTGCCAGGGCTTCATCGTGCGCGGTGCGAGTGGAAGCGACGCTCCTTTCTACATTCTTAATTCGACATTCTGCATTGCAATCGTGTATCACCTGCTGGTACGTCGAGGACGAACCCTACGGCTCACTCGTTCGGCAATCGATGCTTTTCGCTATTCGCTATTCACAATTCCCCTTTATTTCGCTCCCTTTCCGTGACAGGCCTTGTATTTCTTCCCGCTGCCGCAGGGGCAGGGGTCGTTGCGCCCGACCTTGGGCTGGTCGCGGCGAATCTGTTCGATCTTCTGTTCCTGGCCCTGTGCCTTCATCGCGGCATCTCGGTCGGCGTCGGCCTGGCCCGCGAAGCCGAGATTGGTGGCCTCGGCGTGGCGCGTGGTGGCGTTGCGGGAGTGGTCGCGTGCGGAGGTCTCCTCGGTCAGGCGCACCTTGAAGATGATGTTCGTGACCTTGTCCTCGATGCCGCGGAGCATTTCCTGAAACATCTGGAACCCCTCGCGCTTGTAGGCGATCTTGGGGTCCTGCTCGGCGAACCCGCGCAGGCCGATGGCTTCCTTGAGAAGGTCCATCGCGTGCATGTGCTCCTTCCAGGCCTGATCGTATATCTGCAGCAGCACGTATCGCTCGAGCATCGTCAGCTCGCGGCGAAGCAGGTCGCGCCCGATCGTCAGCAGGGCCGCGCGCGGGTCCGCCGCATCACGCAGCACCGTCTCATCAAAGGCCTGGCCGAATCGCTGGGTTGCCCATTGTTCGAGCTGACCATTGCCGCGATGCGCCGCGATCGCTGCGTCGATCTCCTGTTCGAGGCGCGGGCCGGCGAGACTCTCACGATTCAACTGGAACAACTGCTCGGCAAGCTCCTGCACACTGCGGCCGGATACGCTTTCGAGCGTCCAGTTCTGACCGAACTTGAGATTGACCCATTTGACAAGATGGTCGACCGCGTAAGCGGTGTTGCCGTCATCGCGGAGGATGGTTCGCTCAAGCACCCACTCGACGGGGTAGCGCACCTCGCGCTCGCTGTAGGCCGCACGGACCTGTTCGCGCACACGCTTCAGCGCGTCGGCCTCGCCGGCGCTTCCCATCGAAGCCGGGTCCAGTTCCACGCCGAATTTCATGCGCGCCCATTGCATGAGCGTCTGCACGGCCAGCTCGGGATCGAAAAACCGCTCAAGCGCGCTCAAGTCGGCGGCTTCGATTTTCGCCTCCGCCGCCTCGATGAGTTTCTCCACGACGTCCTCGGGCGACATGTCGCGCATGTGATTCTGCGAAATCTTGCAGTCGAAGCGCGTGGTGGCCCATTGGTGCAGACCGCGGATGTCCCATTCCTTGCGGTCGAGGTCGGGGTCCATGTATTCGCCGACGGAAATCTGAATCTGGCTCCGTGCTTCGCCCTTTGCCTCTTCGCGGATGATCCGTTCGGTGCGGTCGCGGTCGTGCAGATCGACGTGCTTCGGATCGAGCGAAACCTCCAGCTCCCCGCGCACCCACTCGACGATGCACTTCGCACCGTAGTCCTTCGCGAGGTACGTCGTTGCCGCGGTCTCGATTGTCTTGTCGATCATGCGGGAGATCAGCGATTGGAGGCTGGCGGACTTGCCGACGCGACTGGATTCGAGGATCTCCTGCCGCTGGGTGTAAAACACCTGCCGCTGGTGATCCATAACTTCGTCGTATTCCAGCAGGTGCTTGCGCGCGGAGAAGTTCTTCTCCTCCACCTTCTTCTGCGCCCGCTCGATGCCCTTGTTGATGCTCTTGGCTTCGATGGCCATGCCGTCTTCGAAGCCCATGCGCTCAAGCATCTTCAGCGTCCACTCGCCCATGAACATCTTGAGCAGGTCATCGCCGAGTGAAAGAAAGAATCGGCTCGATCCGGGATCGCCCTGTCGGCCGGACCGCCCGCGCAGCTGATTGTCGATGCGGCGCGATTCGTGGCGCTCGGTGCCGATGATGTGCAATCCGCACGGCACATTGATCGGGCAAACCTTGCGGCCCAGCTCGGGAAAGCGCGGATCAACCTTGGGCTTCCAGCAGTGTGCGCAGTTCGTTTTCGGGTCGTAGTCCGGGCAACTGATGCAGCACTTGGTGCCGATGACGCCGGGTTCGTTCCAGCCCATGCGCTTGCCGTGTCCGTTCGCGCCCTGCGGCGGGCCGAGATCGCCAACGCATTTTTCGTAGACGACGCCTTGTTGCAGTTTGATGTCGGTGCCGCGGCCGGCCATGTTCGTCGCGATGGTCACGTTGCCCTGAAGGGTTTTCTCTTTGCCGCGCGTGGGCGGGTGGCGCTCGCCGGCCATCTTGACGATGTCGGCTTCGCGCGCGTGCTGTTTGGCGTTGAGCACTTCGTGCTCGATCCCGTATTTGCGCGTCAAAGCGTTGGACAGTTTCTCGGAATTCTCAATCGAGATCGTGCCGACCAGCACCGGCCGTCCGCGCGCGAGGTCACCCATCGCCGCGTCGTACGCTTCGGCCATCTGCTGCGCCAGTTCGGCACTGGGCGCGGTGGCCGCGTTGAAGGCCGCGAGGGCCGATTGAACCACGTCCACCGGACCGCCCTGCTTTTGAACAATCGGCAGCGCGTTCTTGAGCACTTCGTTGAGGACGAACGGGTCGCGCGGTCGGCCGCGCGTGTGGATGTCGTGAATCTCTTCGACGATGGCATCGTACTTGTCGTCGACGGTCTTGTAGATGCGATCGTGGAAGTCCTGCCGGTTGACGGGGCGGTTCGTCGGAATCGCGACGACTTCCAGCTTGTAAATCTTCATGAACTCGTCGGCCTCGGTCATGGCCGTGCCGGTCATGCCGGCGATGCGCTTGTAGAGCTTGAAGAAGTTCTGCAGGGTGATCGTGGCGAGCGTCTGCGTCTCCTCCTTCACGCGCACGGACTCTTTTGCTTCGACCGCCTGATGGAGGCCGTCCGACCATTGCCGCCCGTGCATGAGACGGCCGGTAAACGAATCGACGATGATGACCTCGCCGTCTTTCACGACGTAGTCAACGTCTTTCTCGTAGGTGACGTGGGCCTTCACGGAGTTCTCAATCAGGTGCGGCCACTCCATGTTGGCCCCGGCATAGAGCGAGCCGACGCCGAGGTGCTCCTGCGCGACGGTGATGCCGTCGTGCGTGACGGACACCTGCTTTCCCTCGCGGCGGACGACATAGAACTGCTTGTGGGCGATGGCTTCCGCCTCGTCCTCGCTGATCCAGTTGGGATCGGCCTTGAACTTGCGATTGGCGTCGGCGTATTTCGGGTGTTCGGCGTAGCCCTTGGGCGGATCGTCGCCCCATTGCTTGAGCCGGGCGAGCGTTTCGGTATTGGCCTGCGACTGGCGCTGGATGAGCACGCGGGCGACGCCGTCGGCGGTGCGGTAGCGCGAGACGTCGTCGGAGGCGGGGCCGCTGATGATGAGCGGGGTGCGCGCTTCGTCGATGAGAATCGAGTCGACTTCGTCGATGATGGCGAAATCGAGCCGGCCCTGGACCTGCTCCTCGACGGTGATCTTCATGTTGTCGCGCAGGTAGTCGAATCCGAACTCGTTGTTGGTGCCGTAGGTCACGTTGCAGGCGTAGGCGGCGGCGCGGATTCCCTCGCGCCCGCCGGGATCGACCTGTGACTGGATGTATCCGACGGTGAACCCGACGAGCTCGAAAACGGGCTTGGCGAATTCGGCGTCGCGCTGCACGAGGTAATCGTTCACGGTGATGATGTGGACCTTCTTGCCTTCAAGGCAGCGCATGAAGGCGGCGAGGTGGCAGACGATGGTCTTGCCTTCGCCGGTTTTCATCTCGGAGATCTTGCCCTCGTACAGAACCATGCCGCCGACCAACTGGCAGTCGAAGTGCCGGTGGTTCTGCGCGCGGCGCGAGGCCTCGCGGATGAGGGCGAAGGCTTCGGGCAGCGCCTGGGTCGAGTCCATCCCGTCGGCGAGCTTCTGCTTTAAAGCGGCCGTGCGGTCGCGCAGGTCGGCGCTCAACGCGACGCGAATCTTCTGCAATTCCGCGGGAACCTGGTCCGCCGGCAGATCGGCGGGGAGACCGGCCTTCGCGGCGGCGAAGCGGGCGTCGTAGTCGCCGCGCATGTCCGGCTCGAGCGCGTTGATGAGCACGACGTTCTTGTGATAGGCCTTGAGCAGGCGCTCGTTGCGCGAGCCGAAGACCTTTTTGAACAGGTTGCCGACGACAGCAGTGACGGGCATGGAGATTCTCGCTTCAAATGAAACGTCAAAACGTCAGAAAGTCGAAACGTCAAAACAAAGGCACAAGGGGGACAGGCCGCGGAGATCTGTAGGGTGGGCACTGCCCACCACCCCGGGCGCAGGGTGCGACCGGAGCGAGCACTAAGGGCCGTAGAGGCCGCCGAGGTGATAGGCGATTTGGATTTTGCGACTGCGCGACGAATGCGTCGGCGAAGCAATGAGTCGTGCGGTGAGTTGCGTCGGTGCGAAGACCGCGCTGGGTGTTCGGGCCGATGCAAGAAGGCACGCCGCCAGCACGACGGCGGAGCAGAGCATCAGCGGCGACGCATCGAAGCCCGAGACGGACGTTGCCGCGGTGATGGAGGCTGCGGCGTCGCAGATTCGCGCGGTGCGTTTCACCGTCGGCTCGGCCATGCTGACGGCCGCCTGAATTCCGACCAGTGCCGCAACGCCGACGACCAGCGCGGGCAGCGCGGCCCGTCGGGCAAATCGAGATTCTGCGGCGGCTTCTGGTGCGTTCATGTGGTCTAGTCTAGCCGTGGCGGAGGACGCGGGCAAACGCGGCCCCGATTTGTGATCCGGTAACAGTTCAACGCAACGAAGAAATTGTGCATAATGGCGGTTTCGAGCGGGGCAGCCCATAACGAGGTGGATCATGTCCGACCCGACGATTGAATCAATCCAGGCCGATTCGCAGGTCTATCCGCCGCCGCCGGCGTTCGCGAGCGCGGCCCACGTCAAGTCGCCGGCCGAGTACGAGGCGCTGTATCGCCGGTCGATCGAGGACCCCGAGTCGTTCTGGGCCGAGGTGGCTTCAAACTCGCACTTCTTCAGGAAGTGGGATCGCGTGCTGGAGTGGGAGCCGCCCTTCGCGAAGTGGTTCGTCGGGGGCACGACGAATGTTTCTTACAATTGCCTTGATTTGCAGGTGGCCCGCGGGCGCGGCGAGCACGTTGCCCTGCTGTGGGAGGGCGAACCGTGCGACGAGGCGGGCGCGCCGCGCGACGTGCGGCGGATCACGTACGCCCAGTTGCTGCGCGACGTCTGTCGATTCGCCAACGGCCTGAAGAAACTGGGTGTCAAAAAAGGCGACCGCGTCACGATCTACATGCCGATGGTGCCGGAGCTGGTCGTGGCTGTGCTGGCCTGCGCGCGGATCGGCGCGCCGCATTCGGTCATTTTCGGCGGGTTCTCGGCGCAGGCGATTGTCGATCGCGTTGAAGATGCGCAGTCGCACGTGGTCATCACGGCGGGCGGCGGCTGGCGGCGCGGCGCAGTCGTGCCGCTCAAGAGCGCCGTTGACGAGGCGTGCAAGCTGACGCCGTTGATTCGCAAAGTCGTCGTACTCAATCACTGCAGCGAGGGCGTCGCCATGCAGACCGGGCGTGATGCCTGGTGGCACGACGTGATTGCCGGCGTGCCCGACGACTGCCCGGCCGAGCCGCTCGACAGCGAGCACATGCTGTTTCTGCTCTACACCAGCGGTAGCACCGGCAAGCCCAAGGGCATCCTGCACACGACCGCGGGCTACATGGTGTACACGGCCTACACGGCGCGGCTCGTCTTCGATCTCAAGCCCGACGACATCTACTGGTGCACGGCCGACGTCGGCTGGATCACGGGGCACAGCTACATCATCTACGGCCCGCTGCAAAACGGCGTGACGTGCGTCATGTACGAAGGCGCGCCGAACTTCCCCGACTGGGATCGCTTCTGGGCCGTGATCGCCCGGCACAAGGTGACAAAATTCTACACCGCGCCGACGGCCATCCGCGCCTTCATGCGGCAGGGCACGCAGCACCCGGCGAAGCACGACTTGTCGAGCGTGAAACTGCTGGGCACGGTCGGCGAGCCAATCAACCCGGCCGCGTGGACCTGGTATCACGAGAACATCGGCCGCGAAAAGTGCCCGATTGTTGATACCTGGTGGCAGACCGAGACGGGCGGCATTCTGATCGCGCCGGTTCCCGGGGCGACGCCGACCAAGCCCGGCTCGGCCACGCGCCCGCTCCCGGGAATCGATCCGGCGATCATGGACAAGGACGGCACCGTGCAGGGGCCCAACGCAGGCGGGCTTCTCGTGATTCGCAAGCCGTGGCCGGGGATGCTGCGCGGCGTGTACGGCGACGAAGATCGCTTTCGCAAGCAGTACTGGTCGGAAATTCCCGGCATGTATTTCACGGGCGACGGCGCCCGCTGCGACGCCGATGGCTACTTCTGGATCATGGGCCGCGTCGATGACGTAATCAAGGTGTCGGGCCATCGCCTTGGCACGGCCGAGATTGAATCGGCGCTGGTGAGCCATCCGAAGGTGGCCGAGGCGGCGGTGGTAGGGTTCCCCGACGATCTGACGGGCGAGGCCATCGCGGCGTTTGTGACGCTCAAGGGCGGCAACGCGCCAAGCGACGCGATGAAAGATGAATTGAAGAAGCACGTCACGGCCCAGGTCGGGGCGATCGCGCGGCCGAAGGACATTCGCTTTACCGATGCCCTGCCCAAGACACGCAGCGGCAAGATCATGCGGCGGCTGCTCCGCGAGCTGGCGACCAAGGGCCGCGTCGAGGGCGACACGACAACGCTGGAGGATTTCAACGTGATCGCGAAGCTGCGCGAGGAGGAATGAGGGATTGAAGGGCGGGCCGGAAATCTATCTGGACGCTTTGTTGCCTACGGAAGCAAATCCGAGAACAAACTACAGAAGTGACATTCATTGCCGAGTCGACATAGAATGTGCGTGTCGCGGCCGATTCGTATGAGCTAAGTGAGTTTAAGATTCGACCGCGAAATGGCCGGCGTGGGCGGAAAGCGAGACAACCGTGGTCGCCTTCTTACGCGAGCACCATGATTCCCTGGCGAGGATTTGCAGACGCTGTCGCGTTGCGCGGCTGGAGCTGTTTGGCTCCGCGGCGCGAGGCGAATCGTTCGAAGCCGGCCGAAGCGATCTGGATTTCCTGGTCGAATTTGAGCCCCTCGCGCCGGGCGAAATGTTTGATGCATTCTTTGACCTGCGTGAGGCGCTCGAGCGGGAGTTTGGCCGCAAGATCGATCTGCTTCTAGCGCGTTCGCTACAGAATCCTTATCTGCTGGAAAGCATCAATCGAAACCGGGTCACGCTCTATGGAGCTTGAAGCTCGCAAGCTGCTGGAGGACATTCGCCTCGCCGCGGATCGAATCACATCGTTTATTGCAGGCGAATCGCTTGACACATTTCGAGCGAATGAGTTGCTGCGTTCCGCGGTCGAGCGTCAGTTTGAGATCATTGGGGAAGCATTGCACAGGCTGGAGCGGTTTAGTCCGGCAATTGCCGCACGGATCAGCGACTACCGACGCATCATTGCATTTCGCAATATTCTGATTCACGGCTACGATATCATCGATGTGGAAGTCGTCTGGGACGCTGCTTCGATCAAGCTTTCTGTTTTGAAACGACAAGTTGAGGAGTTGGCGCAATCGAGTTGATCTGTTGCGAGGCCGCCTGCGGGCGAGTCACTTGCGAGCCTCGAAGGGTGGGTCAGTCTCACGGACGCACGGACGTCATTCGGAGTCCACAAGTGGAGCGTTGCGCAAGTGAATTAATTTCAAAGCAATCGCAATGAATACAGCCAGCAAAGACTTACGCGATCATTTCGAACAATTGGACGACGCGGGACTCTTGGAGTTTTGCAAGAAGATTGCGTTTCGAATTCCCTATGAAATGACTCGATCTTCAGGGGGTGATCCTTTCACGACAAAGATACACATTGAACGATATTCGATCGAGAACTATTTGAGCTATTTCAAGAAGACCTTTTCTGATTCTCGTGCTTATTTTATTGAATTGATACTTCAAACAGAACAAACAGATGCAGCATTTTTTTCAATGACGCTACGAGTGGCGGGAATCCGTGATGACGGACAACGAGCATTACAGCTCCAACAGATGCAGGCAGAGTCTGCCGCCCATGCTAATAGTCTCGCACGAAAGGCGATACGAGAGTCGCGCATCGCAAGCTTCATAGCCATCTTGGCCTTAATTCTTGCCGTTTTCTCCTATCTGAAAGATACGCTTCGCTGATTTACATCTGGATAGTGTAGCAACGAGTGGAGCTCCGGCTCGCCGGAACGGAACCCGCGGGAGCTTGTTCTCAAGCACCGTGCCAAGTTAGAATAGCAAAAGCGCAAAGGAATGGGCACGAGGGGAGAGGCATATGACGTTCCATCGTCAGCATATGATGCGGCGCGCGATGCGCGCCGCGGTTCTGTGCATCGCCGCTGCCATGAGCCTCTTTGCCGGCGCGTCGATTCTCGCCGCGCCCCAGATTCAGTTCGAATTGACGTACGTCGAACACCGCCCGCCGGATGACATCTTCGGCTTTCCCGGTCTTTATGTCTTGACGCGGTGCGATGCGACCGACCCGATCGGCGTCGCGGCGCTCATCGGCCCGCCGGCCGGCGCGACCGTGTCGTGCAACAACAATGATTTCCCGTTCGTCCAGCCGACCGCGCTGGGGCTGACGGTCTTGGGCAATTCCGCGGCCTTCATCCATCTCTTTCCGATCGGCGAGGCGGATTTTCCAAACGTCTCGGGGCGATACACGTATGTCGTCACGAACAACAACAACCAGACCGATTCGCTCCTCGGCCATCGGCTGAATCGGATGGAAGTCGTGCCGCTGCCGACCAACGTGGCTGTCAGCAATCAGACCACGGCGCCGACGATCACGTTCACCGATCCCGACCCGTCGCCCAATGAACCCGGTTTGATCCGCCGCTACCAGGTCGTGATCTATGACACGGCACTGAACTTCGTAACCATTCTGCCCACGCCCACGACATCGTCCACCATTCCAAGCATGGCCGTTTCACCCGGCACGCTTTGTCCGTGCGTGCCGTATTACTTTCGGGCACAAAGCATCGATCTGGATACGGCGGAGGACAACGCGATTGAGAACATGGGCCAGTCGTTCCTGCTGTTCACGCCGACCGATGTTCCCATCAAGACGGGCGACAGCAATCACGATTGCCTTGTGAACGGCAGGGACATTGCTCCGTTCATCGCGGCGCTACAAGGGTCGTCCGTCGCCGTGGCCGACGTCTGCCCGTCGGATTTCAATCTCAACGGCATGATCGACCTTGGTGATGTCCCAGGATTTGTTCAGAAGCTCCTTGCTCCGTGAACGTGAGGGGCGGGGAGTGGATTGGGAAGATCGACGAATCCGCGAGTATCACATCGCTTCACCCGTGGCTACAGCCCCTTGCCTCGCCGGGGCATGGCAGAACGTCGCGTTGTAGAATGAACGGTGCGTCAAACGACAGACATGGTGCGTCGTTTCGGCCTTCCCACGTTGCCGAGCTCTCACCTGTGCCGTGCGTCGGCCGCATGGGCCACGCTCTTGCACCTGCGCTGGGGTCGAAGTACAACAGGAGATGCTCCAATTACAACTCGGGAGAATCATAATGACCAATGACAAAACTCGAATTGGCACGATCTGCATGGCGCTCGTTGCCATCGTTATGTCCTTGCCGGCGACGGCGGCGGCCCAATCGAATGAAAGCTTTCGGCCGGTGGTTTGGACTTCGGCGTTGATTCCGTCCGATCTCGTTGAGTACTCAGCCGAGTTTCAGAGTTCCGGCGAGTCGCAGAGTCATTTCTTCCTGAATGTCGTTCGCAACGACGGCACATGGGTCGTTCAGAATCTGCCGGTCGGCTACGAGCCCGGACTCTCCAGGATCGCCACCGTGATTCCTGCGTCGGTCTTTTTGACCGGGGAGACCTATCACACGACGTTTCTTAAAGATTATGCCATCGAAGCGCCGCCTTTTGTCGCAGATCAGGCCGTGATTCACCTCATCGGACAACCCGTCAACTACCTGACCAACGGCGGATCATGCCGCGACGGGTATGGCAGCTTTGCGGACCCGGGTGCAGCACCGTCTTTTCCGCTGCAGTTCACGGCGCCTCCTCCTCCTCCGCTTCCGCCGATTGATGTGACGTATCACAAGGGCGTCCCCGATCTCGCGCAAGGCCCCAACGAGTGCGGCCCGACGTCGGTGGCCAACAGCCTGACTTGGCTCGACAACGAGCACGACTCCGTGACGACCAACATGACCACGGCGGGCTTACGCGACACGTTGAAAGACGCCGGTCACATGATGACGGATCCGAATTCGGGCACGAGCGATGAGAATTTCCTTGCAGGCAAGCAAGCGCTCGTCAATGAACTCGGGCTGCCCATCGATACGACGACGATCGGCGGTGGGCCGGGTTCCCTTCCCAGCGGCGACAACATCAAGAAGGCGCTTGCCGAAGGCGCAGACGTGGAATTGTCGGTTCTATGGACCGGCGGCGGCGGCCATTGGGTGACGGTCGTCGGTGCGATCAATTTTGGATCGCAGTGCGGCGTTTGGATTAATGACCCGGACGACGGCGTGGAGCAGGCGCAGTTTCATTTTCTGGATACGCGATCGGACGGAAAGATGTCGCTTCGCGGTTATGGCGGCGGCAATACGGTCGACCTGACTATCGCGGAAAAGGTCCGGCCGCCCTCGCTACTTGCCACTTTGTTTCCCTTCTGCGGATTCGGCGGTTTGATGCCGTTGCTGGCGATCCCCGTGGGCATCCTCGCCATGCGCCGAAGCTGCCGCAAACCGAACCTGAAGCGTTCGCCGGTCTGATCCAATCCGCGAGTTTAAGTGGATCAGTCCGGGCGGCTTAACCGTCCGTAGCTCTGCCATGGCAAGGGAAGGAAAATCAAAGTGGCCGTGGCGACGCAATCGCGTCCTGCGACATCGGTTCAATCAATTCGAGAAGGATTCTTTGTTCAATCAACGGTGGGTCGGTACGGCCGACCTGCCTTATCGAACTGCCAAGAACCCGCTTCCTTACGGGCGCGGCTCGGACAAAGCATGGCCGCAGCGTTGCTCAAACCTAAAGCTCCAAGTCTCAAGCCCCAGGTCTCACGCCTCAAGCCTACCCTACCAGCGACGGCCCCTTGAGCCGTTCGGCGTGGACGATTCCCCGCAGGTCGCCGCTGTTGAGAATACGAATGTCTGCAATGCCGTACTTCATCATCGCCAGCCGCGTCAGGCCCAGGCCGAAGGCGAAGCCGGTGTATTCGTGCGGGTCGATGCCGCCGTGACGCAGCACGTTGGGATGCACCATGCCGCAGGGGAGAATCTCGACCCAGCCGCTGCGCTTGCACGTCGCGCAGGGTTCGCCGTCGGGCCGCACGGCCGAGCCGTTGCAGATGGCGCAGGACATGTCGAGTTCGAAGCCCGGTTCGACGAAGGGGAAGAAGCCGGGTCGCAGGCGGACTTTCACATCACGTTGAAAGACTTCTCGCAGCAACAGCTTCATGAAGGCGATGAGGTGCGCGACGGAGATGTCCTTGTCGATCAGCAGGCCTTCGAGCTGGTGAAACGTGTTCTCGTGCGAGGCGTCGATGGCCTCATAGCGAAAGCAGCGGCCGGGCGCGATGACGCGGATCGGCGGGCCGAAGCGTTTCATGGCGCGGACCTGGCAGGGGCTGGTGTGCGTTCGCAGGAGCCAGCCGTTGGTGAGCCAGAAGGTGTCCTGTGCATCGCGCGCCGGGTGCATGGCGGGGATGTTCAGCGCTTCGAAGTTGTAGAAATCCGTCTCCATCTCCGGCCCGCCGACGACGGCGAAGCCCAGGCCGGTGAAGATGCGCTCGACCTCGCGCTGCACGGCCGTGACGGGGTGCAGGCTGCCGCGCGGGGTGAGCGGCGGCGGCAGCGTGGGGTCGAAGTCGGCGGCAGTCTTGCGCTCGCCGGCCACGTCTGCTTCGCGCAGCCGGGCCATCGCGGCCGCGAACAGTTCGGCGACAGCGTTCTTGGTGGTGTTGATCGCCTGGCCGGCCGGGCCGCGCTGATCGGGCGCGACCTGCTTGATGGACTTGAGCGCGTCGGCGAGCGGGCCTTTGCTGATCTTTGATTCCGCGGCGCGCAAAGCGTCGATGGTTGCGCTGGCGGCGATGGCGGCCCGGGCGTCGGATTCAATCGCCGCGAGCCGTGTTATGAGGTCATTCATGTCCATGGTGCTCGACCGTTCACATCGCGTCGCGGACGATCCGTGAGCGCGGGCGGGTAGTTGTAACCCGTTGGCAGATAAGAGGCAAGGCAACGGTTCAACCAGAGAGGACCCCGGTTGGATCGATCCTGGAGAAAACTCACTTGACCGGGCCGTGGGTGCGCTCTATATTTGCATGATGACGCAAATGAGCAAAAGAAAGCGCAAACCCGCCGCCCGCCGCCGAGCCTGCTGCCCGACGATTGATACGCTGATCGAGCCGCGGTTCTTCAAGGCCTTTGGCGACGCCAACCGCGTGGCCATCCTCTGTCGCCTGGCGCAATGTCGCCGGCCCTGCACGGTCGGCGAGCTGGCCGCCTGCTGCCCGGTCGACGTATCGGTCGTGTCGCGTCATCTGGCGTTGTTGCGCGAAGCGGGCGTATTGGTCGCGCAGCGTCGGGGGAAGCAGGTCTATTACTCGGTGAACTGCGAAATCGTGGTGAACACGTTGCGCGGGCTGGCGGCAGCCATTGAACAGTGCTGCCCGCCCGCGACGTGCCAACCCAGGGAGAACCTTCCATGAGCAGCAACCAGGCAGTCCGTGAAATGGTGTCGCGACAGTATGAGAAGGCCGTCACCCAGCCCGGCGGCGGGTGTTGCGGGACGTCGACCTGTTGCGGCGGCTCGTCGAAGGGTGTGCTCGCAAAGAGCGCCGGCTACCAGGACGAAATCCTTGCGGGGCTGCCGGCCGATGCGGTGGCCAATTCCTTCGGCTGCGGCAATCCGCTTGCGTTTGCCGAAGTGAGACCGGGCGAGGTTGTGCTCGATCTGGGCAGCGGCGCGGGCATCGACCTGCTGATCGCAGCGCAGAAGGTGGGGCCGAGTGGGCGCGTCATCGGCGTGGACATGACCGACGCGATGATCGAGCGGGCACGGGCCAACATCGCTGCGGCGGGCCTGACGAACATCGAAGTCCGCAAGGGCATCATCGAGCAGATGCCGGTGGCGGATGGCTCGGTCGACTGGGTGATCTCCAATTGCGTCATTAATCTGTCACCTGAAAAGGAGCGGGTCTTCGCCGAGATCGCCCGCGTCCTGCGGCCCGGCGGGCGTCTGCGCGTGTCGGATGTCGTGGCGTCCGACCTGCCGGACGAAGTTCGCCATAACGCGGATCTTCACGCGAGTTGTATTGCCGGAGCCATCAGCGAGGCCTCATACGTTGCCGGCCTGCGTGCCGCCGGGCTGGTCGACGTGGAAGTCCGGCAGCGTGTGTTCTACGAACCCTCGCAACTTGCGGCGCTGGCGATGACCGATGGCGTAGCCGCCGCCGAGACCGCGAAACTGGCTGCGGCAGCCGCCGGGAACGTGTGGAGCGCGGTGTTCTTCGCGCGAATGCCCATGCAGGAGTGACGCCATGACGGAATCGGATGCCTCGCCACGGCGGCTGAATGTCTTCGAGCGCTATCTCACGCTTTGGGTCGGTCTGTGCATGGTTGTCGGTGTCGCGATCGGGAAATGGATGCCCGGCGCGATCGACGCGCTGCGGCGGCTGGAGTTTGGCGCCGGGAGTCAGATCAACGTCCCGATCGCCGTGCTGATCTGGCTGATGATTTATCCGATGATGTTGAAGGTCGACTTCGCGTCGATCGTCAACGTCGGAAAGCGTCCGCGCGGCCTGCTCATCACCTGCTTCGTCAACTGGCTGGTCAAGCCGTTCAGCATGGCGCTGGTCGGGTATGTGTTCTTCAAGCACCTGTTTTCTCCATGGATCGGCGCGGAGCTGGCAGACCAGTACATCGCGGGGGTCATCATCCTTGCGGCCGCGCCGTGCACGGCAATGGTCTTCGTATGGAGTTACCTGACGCGCGGCGACGCGGCGTACACGCTGGTGCAGGTCTCGGTGAACGACCTGCTGATGCTGGTGCTGTTCGCGCCGATCGTGACGCTGCTGGTCAGCGGGGCCTCGTCATTGACCGTACCGTTCACAGTTCTGCTGTACGCGGTCGTTTGTTTCATCGTGGTCCCACTGGCGGCCGGGGCGATTACGCGGACGGCGCTGATTCGTTCGCGCGGGGCCGACTGGTTTGAGCGGGCGTTTCTGCCGCGGTTTCACCCGGTGGCTGTGCTGGCGCTGTTGGCGACGTTGGTTCTCATTTTCGCGTTTCAGGCCGACAACATCACAAATCGCTCGCTGCACGTCGCGCTGATCGCCGTGCCGATTTTGATTCAGGTCTATTTCAATTCCTCGCTGGTTTACGGGTTGATGAAGCTCTTCCGCGTTCCGCATCGCGTGGCTGCCCCGGGCGCGCTGATCGGGGCGAGCAATTTCTTTGAGCTGGCCGTTGCAACCGCCATCGCGCTGTACGGCCCCGAGTCGGGCGCGGCATTGGCGACGGTGGTCGGCGTGCTGGTCGAGGTGCCGGTGATGTTAAGCGTTTGCGCGATCTGCAATCGCACGCGCCATTGGTTCGAGGCGATCGCGCCGGAAGACTGCCCCGTCCCCGCGCCGGGTTGCTGTGCGAACTGGAAAGCGTTTGCCCATGCCCGAGCAGGTCAGGACGCGGTTGGTTGCGGACAAGCTCCGCCCGTATCATCCGCTTTCAGAAAGGGCGCGGCATGTTGAGCGAGTCTCCGGCGAGTCATGAATCAACCCGGCAGGGCAGCGCGGAACGCGCACGCGAGGCTGAATCCAGCCCGGTCTGGCTCAAGCGGATTGCGTTCATTTCCACGACGCGCGCCGACGCAGGCATCTACACGCCCTTGATCGAAGCGGTGGCCGCGCGGGAGGCGTGGGAGCCGGTGTTGCTCGCAGGCGGCACGCACCAGTCTCCGGAACACGGGCAGACGCAGAACGAAATTCGCGTTCCGAAGCGGGCGCGGCTGGTCCCCGTCGACCACTTCATTCCCGGTGACGATCCGGTCGCGGTGGCCTGCAACACGGGCGCGGCGATCGGCGCGTTTGCCGAAGCGGTCGATCGGTTGCGGCCCGACCTCGTGTTCGTGTTGGGCGATCGCGCGGAGATGCTGGCGGCGGCGCTGGCGGCGACGTTGTGCGGCACGGCGATCGCGCACCTGCACGGGGGCGACGTGACGCGCGGGGCGTATGACGACGCCTGTCGCCATGCGATCACCAAGCTGGCGCATCTGCATTTTCCGGCCTTGCCCGACCATGCTGCGCGGATCGCGTCCATGGGCGAGGCGCCATGGCGCATCCTGCCGACCGGAGCGCTGGCCGTTGATGCGCTGGCGAAGTTTGAACCCTTGGACCGCGACCGGCTCGATGGGATTCTGTCGCCGCGCGATCATCGGCCGTTGCTTGTGTTCGTGTTTCATCCGCAGACGGTGAACGCGCCGCCCGCCGCGCAGCAGATCGCCGAGGCGCTGGCGGGCATCGCATCGTGGGACGGCCCGATGCTGCTGATCGGCCCCAATGCCGACGTTGGCCATGGCGCGGTGCGCGGCGCGATGGAGGCGTTTGTCGCGAATCGGCCGGCCGCCCGGCTCGTGGCGTCGCTGCCGCAGGCGGTCTTCTGGAGCGCGCTGGCCCATGCGGCCGTGCTGGTCGGCAACAGCAGCGCCGCGCTGCTGGAAGCGCCGAGCCTGCATCTGCCGGCGGTGAACATCGGCGACCGACAGGCGGGCCGTCACCGCGCCGCGAACGTGATTGATGTACCGAGCGATCGCGCGGCCGTTGCGGCGGCTGTGCAGTATGCGTCGACCGATGCGTTCCGCGCGCAGACGCGGCAGGTCGTCAATCCGTACGGCGACGGGCACGCGGCCGAGCGCATTCTCGCCGTGCTGGACCGCTTGCCGCCGCGCGAGCAGTTGCTGGTGAAGTGATTCATTGGTGCGTCGAGGACGCACCCTACGGCGAACTTGGTGCGATGAGGGCGCACCCTACGGCGCGAGGTCGTACGCCACCATTTCTTTGTGATTGCGGGCCAGAAGCAGCGTGCCGGCGAGCGTGAAATTGTTCCACGTGCGGCCCTTGAGCGCTTGGACGGTTCCGAGTTCTTCGAATTTCTCCGGCATCGCGCGGACCAGTGCCAGTTCACCCTCCTCCGAGAGCACGATCAGATGCGCGGGCGAGGCGTCTGCCGGGCTGCCCGCGACCAGCAACAGATTTCCGTGGCCGTACGATTTGCCCTTCCACTTGCGCTCGCCGGTGTCAAGGTTCAGGCACGCGAGCGAGCCTTCGTCCAGGCCGTAGATGTGCCCGCCGTAAATGACCGACGCGCTGAACTTGTTTTTCATCTTGATGCTGGACCAGACCTCTTTGGCGGTGAATTTCTCGCCGTCGCGCGCCAATTTCACCAGCGCGCAGCCGTGGCCGTAACCCGCCGAAACAAAGACGTGGTCTTCGCCGACCGGGATTGGCTGCGAGCAGTTGATGCCCATGCTCGTCGGCCAAGGGAATGTCCAAAGGGTCTTCCCGTTCGCCGGATCGATGGCGACGAGCGAGCTGGCCGCGAGGTTTAGCACCTGGCGCGTGCCCAGCAGCGTGGCCGTCACGAGCGACGTATATCCCTGTCGCCCGACATCTGCGTTCCATCGCGGCTTGCCGGTCAGCTTGTCATACGCCTGAAGGGCCGGCGCGCCGACGCCGGAACTGGTGACGAGCACGGTGTCGCCGACAATGAGCGGCGATCCGCTCATGGCCCAGGTGAGGTTCTCGCCGCCGAAATCCTTCAGGACGTGCCGATTCCAGATGACTTCGCCGCTGGTTGCTTTCACACAAAAGAGATGGCCCTCGGCGCCGAGCGAATAGACGCGATCGCGGTCGAGCGTCGGCGTGGCGCGAGGTCCGTCGCCGCCGAGCGTCTCGCGGAAATAGGCCGGGTACTGCATGGTCCAGTGTTCGCGTCCGGTCGCGGCGTCGTAGCAGACGAGGGCTTCATCGCCGCGGCGCTGCTCCATGGTGTAGGCACGGCCGCCGCCGAGAACAAAGCTCGAGTAGCCTTCGCCGACGGGCTGGCGATACACCTGGCGCGGCGGCTTTGTGCCCCAGTCAAGCGAGATCGTTGATGCCACGATTCCGTCACGCTTCGGCCCGCGAAAGTCGGTCCAGTCCGGGACGTTCCGTGCGACGGATGCCGCGCCGGGCTTGATGGTGTCCTTCTGCTGCGCGCGATGCGCTTCGAGCTGGTTGTATTGCCCCGGGCCTTTCGTGAAGTCGAGCGAGAAGCTGGTCCAGCCCAGATCGCCGGTGAAATCCCACCACGGCATGAGGCAAAGCAGCACAAGCAGCACGAACACCGGGGCGAACAGAACGCTCAATGCGGACTTCGTGCCGGCGCGCCAGGCGGTCCTGCGCCACATCAGGGCCATGCCCACCGGATAAAGCAGAAGCAGCAACGGGAGGACGACGCGCTTGCGCGGCACCGGTCGCTGATCGAGCGGCAGGCCCGCATTGAGAGTCGGGGTGGTGGTCATGGCGGGATTGTAGCCCGGACGGCGGAGGCGAATGCGGACGCTGAATTCGGGCATCCGGCGGGAGTCCCCCTTGATTCAAGCCAACTCGGGTTTAGAATCATCCGGAGTCATTCCCGGCGGCGCGCACGCGCCAGGCGAGGGGGCCGAAGGGTGACCGCATCACCATGCCTGAACGACCGCCAGGGGCCTTGCCCGCGGCGGTCTGACTCGACAATCGACAGGAGCGGTTTCAATGGAAGCGCATTCCAGTCCGGAAGAGCAGGAAGGCGGCTCAAACCCGATCGACGTTCACGACGTGGAGGTCAGCACGGGTTCGAAGGAACATCACCGCAATCCGAATCCGACGATCAACCGATTGTTCCGCGCCTGCACGAAGATGGGCGCGAGCGACGTCCACCTGAAGGCGAATCAGCCGCCGCGTTTTCGGCTCAAGGGCGAAATCCGCAAGAGCCAGGAGCCGCCGCTCTCGACCGAGGAGATCGAGTCGATGGTCTTCGAGGTGATCACCGACCGGCAGAAGCAATTCTTCATTGAGAATGGTGCGCTGGACTTTGCGCACCAGGTTCCGGGGCAGGATCGGTTTCGCGTGAACGTCTTCCGCCAGCGCGGCATGACGTCCATGGCGGCGCGGCGCGTCGTGAAAGACATTCAGGACTTCGAGCAGTTGCACCTGCCGCCGGTGCTGAAGGAAATCTCCAAGCATCATCAGGGGCTGATTCTGCTGGCCGGCATCACCGGCTCGGGCAAGAGCACAACGATTGCCTCGATGATCAACTACATCAATCGCACGCGCGCCTGCCACATCGTGACGGTGGAAGACCCGATCGAGTACATTTTCGAGGACGACAAGGCGTTCATTAACCAGCGCGAGATCGGCATCGACGTGAAGAACTTTCACGACGCGCTCAAGTACCTCATGCGCGAAGACCCCGACGTGGTGCTCGTCGGCGAAATGCGCGATCGGGACACGTTTGAGGCCGCCATTCACGCCGCCGAAACGGGCCACCTGTGCTTCGGCACGATTCACGCATCGACCGCCGCGCAGACCATCTCGCGCATTCTTGACTTGTTCCCCGAGGACGGCCGGGCGCAGGTCCGCCAGGCGCTGGTGTTCAATCTGAAGGCGATTGTCTGTCAGAAGCTGTTGCCCAGCATTCACCCGGAGCGATCGCGCGTGCCGTGTTGCGAGATCATGATCAACAACCCGTCGGTGCGGAAGCTGATCGCCGAGAGCCGGGATTTTGAAATCACCACGGTGCTCAAGAACAGCATCCACGAAGGCATGCAGGACTTCACCGAGGCGATTTACCAGCTCATTCAGGAAGAGTACCTGGACATGAAGCTGGCACTGGAAGTCGCCCCGAACCCCGAAGAGTTGAAGATGCGACTGAAGGGGATTCGCTCCAAGGCGGCGGCGATCCTGTAAGAAACGTCGAAGAGTCAAGAAGCCAAGAAGTCGAATTGCCACCCCCCCCAAATGGTCGATGCGCGTCAAAGCGGCCTGCCGTTTGGCGGGATGCGAGTCGCGGACTATCCAATCGCTGTCGCGCCCGGTTACAATAGACGGCCGGCGCGATTCGTCGGATTTCAGGGCTACTTCCCATGCCGCGGCTTGAAATCACAACGCAGGGCAAGACCCGGATTGTCCCGTTCACCGGGGCCCGGTTGAGCATCGGCCGCCAACCGGGCAACGATGTCGTGCTGGAGGACCCGGCCGCATCGCGCAAGCATTGTGTCATCGAGTCGGCCGGGGGCGCGTTCAAGCTGGTTGACCTCAAGAGCCACAACGGCACGTGGATCGGCGAGAATCGCGTGCTGGAGGCCAACATCGCGCTGGGTGATTCGTTGCGCATCGGCGCGACGTTTCTGCGCATCCTGCCCGATGAGATCGCCGGAGCGGCGACCAAGAAGGTGCTCCCGAGGGCGCAACTCGTTGAGGAAGTGCCGGAGGATCTGCCGCAGACATCGGTCGATCGGGACGTCGTGGCGACGACGCTGGCAGTGCGCTCGATGGTCAGCGGGCCGCTGGCGAAGCAACTGGCGACGCTGATGCAATCGTGCGTGAACGTGCCGCCGCCCGAGGGCGCGCCGCAGGTCGCGCGGGACATCCGTCTGCTGAATCGCAAGAGCGAAACGGTCGCGCCGTCGGACAAGGCGGGCGAGGCCCTGGAGGCGCTACGGCAGTTGCTCTTCGCCGCGTTTCGCGTGCGCGCAACGGACATTCACATCGAGCCGAAGCCCGAGGTGTACTCGATTCGCTTTCGCATCGACGGCCTGCTGCATTCGGTCGGCGATATCACCGCCAAGATGGGCGTCGCCGTTTTGAACGTTATTAAGATTCTGTGCGAGGCCGACATCTCCAAGCGCAGCGTTGTGCAGGAGGGGAGCTTCGCCGCCGAGCTGCCGACGCGGCGCGTCGACTTTCGCGTGAACCTGACGCCGACGCTGCACGGGCAGAAGCTGGCCTTGCGGTTTCTTGACAAGGGAACCGTGCCGGGCCAGTTTGAGAACCTCGGCATGGAGCTGGATGTCGTCGCCGAGTTGTCGCGCATCTGTTCGCAGGACGCGGGGTTGATCATCATCGCCGGCCCGACCGGCAGCGGAAAGACAACCACGCTCTACACCGCCCTTCAGACCATCGACGCCTACACGCGCAACATCGTGACGATTGAAGACCCGGTCGAATACGAACTTTCGAACACCACGCAGATTTCCATCGACCCGGTTCACAACCTGACGTTTGCTTCGGTCCTCTCCAGCGTCCTGCGGCAGGACCCCGACGTCATCCTGGTCGGCGAAATCCGCGATCAGGAAACCGCCAAAATGGCCATGCAGGCCGCCACCACCGGCCACCTCGTCCTCACCACCATCCACGCGCGCGACACGATCGGCACCATCTTCCGCCTGCTCGATCTGGGCGTCGAGCCGTTTCTTGTCGCCAACTCGGTCACGATGTGCATCAGCCAGCGCCTGGTGCGCGTGCTCTGCCCGTCGTGCAAGCGGCCGTTCAAGCCGGATACGAAAACGATTCGCCGGCTGAATCTCGAAAGCCGCCAATTTGGTGATTTCTATGAGGCGGTCGGCTGCAAGAAGTGCATGAACGTCGGCTACCGCGGGCGCATGGCGCTTTTTGAGACGTTGCTGTTCAGCCCGCAGGTGCGCGACGTGATCCTGACCAATCCGACGATCGGCGAGCTGCGCAAAGCCGCCGGCGAATGGATGTTCCACACGCTCGCGGGCAGCGGCTATCGCAAGGTGATCGAAGGCGTCACCACGGTGGAAGAAGTCGATCGCGTGGCGAGCCAGGGATGAGGCGCGAGACTTGATTTCGCCTCGTCATCTCGCAAGCGATTCAAACTTACCGAGCAACTCCCCAAACCACTGCATCGTCCGCTCGATCGGCTCGGGGGTCGTCATGTCCACACCGGCCAATGCCAGCACGTCCAGCGGGTACTTGCTGCTGCCGGCCGAGAGGAACGCCTTGTGGCCCCGCACGGCTGCGGCGTCACCCGCGACGATCCGGCGGCCGATATCGACCGCCGCGCAGTGGCTGGTGGCGTAGGTATAGACGTAGAAGTTGCGATAGAAATGGGGAATGCGCAGGCCTTCGACTTCCAGGCAATCGTCGATCACCAGCGCGGGGCCGTAGTACTTCGCCACGAGGTCGCGGTACGCGCTGCACAGCCATTCGCCCGTCAGCGGTTCGCCGCCCTCGGCACGGGCGTGAATCATTCGCTCGTACTCGGCGAACATCGTCTGCCGCAGCACCGTCGTGCGGATGCTTTCGATCTGATCCTGCACCACGGCCAACCGCTCGGCGTCGGTCCGTGCGTGCTCGAACAGGTATTCGTCCAGAATCACTTCGTTGACGGTGGACGCCACCTCGGCGCAAAACGTCGCGTAATCGCCGTACACGATCGGCTGCGACTTCACCGTATACCACGAGTGCATGGCGTGGCCCAGTTCGTGAGCCAGCGTCGAGCGGTCGTTGCGCGTGCCCTGGTAGTTCAGCAGCAGGTACGGATGCGTGCGATAACTGCCCCACGAGTACGCGCCGCTGCGCTTGTCTTTCGTCTCATAGACATCAATCCAGCGATTCGCCGCCGCTTCGCGGAGCACGGTGGTGTAGTCCTCGCCCAGCACGGCGAGCGATTGCGTGACCGTCTCCATCGCATCGTCGTAAGGAATCTCCTCGCGCGGTGCGTCGATCATGGGAACGTACAGGTCGTACCCATGCACGGCGTCAAGTTTGAGCAGTTTCTTCCGCAGGGCGACGTAATGGTGCAACTTGTCGAGGTGTCGGCCGATTGTGGCGATGAGATTGTCATACACCGCGACAGGAATGTTCGGCCGATGCAAGGCGGCTTCGATGCAGGAGCCGAACCGCCTTGCGCGAGCATAGAAAATGTGTTGCTTGACCTGCGCCGAAAGCGTCGCGCTAAGCGTGTTGATCTTGGCGCGATAGGTTTCGTGCAGGCCGATGAAGGCGTCGCGCCGAACTCGCCGATACGGTGAGTACAACATCGAGCCGTATCGCGCAGGGGTCAGGCGCACGTCCGCGTCCTGCTCGTCGCGGATAACCGGAAAGTCGAGATTCGTGTTCGTGAAGCGGCTGAAGATGGACTCGGGGGCCGAGGCGATCTCGCCGGCCATCGCGAGCAATTCCTCCTCGCGCTCTGAAAGCACATGCGCCTGTTGGCGGAACAGATCGTCGAACATGTGACGATACACGGCCAGCTTTGGATCGGATGCCATCCAGCCGTTGATTTTCTCTCGGCCGGCGGCGATCAATTCCGGCGTCATCCAGCTCGTGGCTTCAGCGGCGCGCGTGGAGAGCGAGTGGGCGCGATCCCATCGGCCCTGGGCCGCGCTGACCGACATGTCGAGGTGATACGACAGGCCCGCATAGAGAACGACGCGTTCAAGCCGCGTGCCGAGTTCGTCGTGAACGGCGAGTGCGTCGCGCAGGTCGTTCGCGCTGCGCGCCAGCGTGCCGCGCCGCGCGGCGAAGGACGCCAGCTCGGACTCCACCGCCTTGAACGCGCCCTCGAACGCGGCGTCGTCCGCGAAGATGTCCGCGAGATTCCATTTGTGCCGAGTGTCGATCTGTTCGCGCGTCAATGCGGCCCTGGGGGTGCCGGCCGCCGTCGCGGATGCGCTATCCGTCGCGCGAGGATTCGAAAGCTCATGGAGCATGGAAGTCATCCCTGACAAGTGCATCGCGTTGATTGAGCGGCGGGCTACTTCTTCGCCGGCTCGACCGTCGCGCCGGCTGGCGCGGCCTCGGTGCCGAGCACGCGCTGGATGGCTGATCGCGTGAAAGTGATTTTCGTGTTGCTGGACTCATCGACCTTGAGGGTGACTTCGTCGTCCTTGACGTTGAGCACCGTACCGAGGATGCCGCCGGCGGTGACGACGCGGTCGTTCTTTTTCAAGGCCGAGAGCATGGACTCGCGGCGCTTCTTTTCCGCGCTCTGCGGGCGAATCAGGAGAAAGTAAAACACCGCGCCCATGAGCAGCAGCGGAAAGAGCATCTGCGACAGGCCCGGCGCCGGCGCGGGCGAACCGGTTGCAGGCGTTCCCTGGGCGAGCAGCGACATCAATTCAATCATTCCGGTTCCTCGGTCGGCGGCGATGCGGCGGCCGCTTCACAGGCTTCGAGCAGGCGCGGAAACGAACCGTCGGCGATGGCCGAGCGGATCCGCGCCATGAATCGCAGATAATACGCGATGTTGTGCAGCGACACCAGAATCGGCCCGAGCATCTCATCCGCGAGGAACAGGTGCCGCAGGTAGCCGCGAGAGAAATGGCGGCACGCATAGCAATCGCAGGATTCGTCGAGCGGTCGCGTGTCGAGCCGGTACTTCGCATTGCGCAGGCGCAGCACCCCGCCGTCAACAAACGCAAACGAGTTTCGCCCGTTCCGCGTCGGCATCACACAATCAAACATGTCGATGCCGGCGGCGACGGCGCGGACGATGTCCAGCGGGCGACCAACGCCCATCAGGTAGCGCGGCCGATCGGCCGGCATGCGGTGCGCGAACGGCCGCAGGAGCGCCGCCATGTCGTCGGGATGTTCGCCGACCGAAAGGCCGCCGACGGCGTAGCCGGGGAAGCCGATGTTCACCAGTGCGTCAAGGCAATGGAGACGCAGGTCGAGATCAAGGCCGCCCTGCACGATGGCAAAAAGCGCCTGGTCGCTGCGCTGCTGGGCCTGTTTGCAGGCGCCGGCCCAGGCGATGGAGCGGCGCACGGCTGTTTCGAGCGATTCGGCTGTCGCGGGCAGGGCGGGGCACTGGTCGAACGCCATGATGATGTCGGCGCCGAGCTGTTCCTGGATGGCGACGGCCCGGGCCGGGTCGAGTCGCATCGCCGCACCGTCGATGTGAGACTTGAACGTGACGCCCTCGTCGTCGGCGCGCGTGAGCACGGCGAGCGAAAACACCTGAAAGCCGCCGGAGTCGGTCAGGATGGGGCCGTCCCATCCCATGAAGCGGTGCAGGCCGCCCAGAGCGGCGACGGTTTCCTCGCCGGGCCGCAGGGTCAGGTGGTAGGTGTTGGCGAGGAGAATGCCCGCGCCGGCGGCACGGAGCATGTCCGGTGTGATGCCCTTGACCGAGCCGCGGGTGCCGACCGGCATGAATACAGGTGTATCAATTATGCCGTGCGGCGTGTGCAGGCGTCCGGTGCGCGCGCGGGTGGCGGAGCAGGCGGCGACGGCTTGATGGGTGACGGGGGTGGAGCTCATGGCGATGCGATGTCAATTCGCGCAGCGGCGGATTGTGAAAACACAAACGTCGCTTTGTTGAGCGCGCTGGCGCGGCGGCGCGGGTCCGGACCGCCGCGGATGGCTTCGTCCGGAAACGATAAGGCATCCCGCCCGCTTGACACAACCCGGCGGTTTGTCATATAGTGAATCGGTCGATTGCACTCCGTTTCGGAGGGAAGCGGCCGTTGCCGGGGCAAGCAATTCCCGGTCCAGCGCGGCCGAAAGATTGCCTCGCACTATTCAGGAGCGTGTCTTGCATGGATGTGGGAAAGCGGCGTAATGGTACGCACAAGCTGAACGGGAAATCCGCCAGGGACGGCAACGGGCAACACGGTTCAAACGGTCAGCACGCCGGGGGGAACGGATCCAACGGGGTCTCTCGCCGCGCGAGCGCGCCCGGCGCGCTTTCGCGTCGCATGCCGGTCGCGCAGTCGAATCCGCCCATGTCCGCTGAAACACCGGTACCGCGTTCTTCGCTGTCGACGGCGGAGCTGGATCGCTATCGCCGGATGCTGCTCGCCAAGCGCGACCAGCTTCTCGGCGCCGTCACCCACATGGAGAACGAGGCCCTGGGCAAGAGCCGTTCCGAATCGGCCGGCGATCTCTCGCAAATGCCGATTCACATGGCCGACATCGGCACCGACAACTACGAACAGGAATTCACGCTAGGCCTCATCGCCAACGAGCGCGAGACGCTCAAGGAGATCGACGAGGCGCTTGTTCGGATCGACGCCGGCACGTACGGCGTCTGCCTCGGCACGCACAAGCCCATCAGCAAGGCCCGGCTCGATGCCCGACCCTGGGCGCGCTACTGCATCGAGTATCACCGCCAGCAGGAGCAGCGCGGCCGGAGCGGTTGAAAGAGCCGATAGCGCAGGCAATCGACGACCGCCAATCGTGCGTCTCGTTTCGTGCCGGTTGCTTCACATTTGATCCGACTCGCTTGCGCGTCCGGCTCGTTGGGTGGAAATTGCCCACCGCCGGCGATATCCTCCCGCGAATGTCTGCCGACGCATCCACGATCCTGACGGCTCCGGCCGCGCCCACCACGGCCGAACAGATCGAACCGTGGGCCATGGGCCACGTGCCCAGCCACGTCCGGCTGTGGATCGCGACAATTGTCGGACTCGTCGCCGATCTGTGGACCAAGGCCTGGGCCTTCCAGCGCTACGATGCCGACGACAGCATCGAACTGATCCGAAACCTGTGCAGCCTGCGGCTTTCGCTCAACCCCGGCGCGCTGTTCGGCATCGGCGCCGGCCTCGCGCCGATTTTTGTCGGCGCGTCGGTGCTGGCGCTCCTGTTCGTACTTTATCTCTTCGCCAATTCCGGTGCGAAGCGCTGGACGATGCACGTTGCCCTCGGCTGCGTTCTCGCCGGCGCACTGGGCAATCTCTACGATCGCACGACGCAATCCGCATACGTCGCGTACTATCCCGATCGTGGCCGCATCGTCGGCGCGCTGATTTCCGAGACGCCCAACGCGATCACGCTCGGCGATTTTCCCACCGGAGCCAATCCGCGCACCTATCCCAAGCCGCCGGCCGACGGTAAGAGCGGCCTGCAGCCGGTCGTTCGAGATTTCATTCAGATCGAAGCGAAGATCGGCAACTTGGCGCTGTGGCCGTGGATCTTCAACATCGCGGATGCGTTGCTTGTAATCGGCGTCGGCGTGCTGCTGATTCACTTTTGGCGCGATCACAAAGACGCGCAACCCGCGCCGCACCCGTGACAACGCTTTGAAGAGGCGTGACCCCATGAGCGAGATTGACCCCCGCTCGCCGGATTCCGCGAAACCCCCGCGCCGCGGTCTGCGCTGGTACTGGCGCATCCCGCTGAAACTGGTGCTGTTTGCCGTCGCGACGCACTTCGTCCTGTTTCCCGATCCGATTCGGTACGCCCGGCACCTGCGACACATGTCGAATTTCGACCGGATGATCGAGCCGGACGCCCCTGAACTGGCGGCCTGGGATGACGAGCTGGCCGAATTGCGCCGTCACATCAAGGACAGGGTGAAGATCCAGCGCGACGCCGGCAAGCCCGTGCGCCCCGCTGCCGCGATGCAGCGCGAGGTCGAGCGGTTTGTTTACGACAAAGTGAAGTACGAGTGGGACTGGAACCTGTGGGGCAGCGCCGACTACATGCCCACCGTCGCGGAGATTTTTGAAAAGGCGCGCGAGAACAACGGCATCCTGCGGGAAGACTGCGACGGCCGCGCGGTCATCGCCGCGTCGGTGATGCGAAGGCTGGGCTATCAGTCGCGCATGGTGGCGGACCTGAAGCACATCTGGGTTGTCACGCCGGAGGGGGAATGGATGGGGCCGGGCGCGTCCAAGGTGGTTGTAGCCACGTCGCAGGGGACGAAAGTGAATGTGCGTAACGCGATCGCCGAAGCGCCGGCGTCGTTGGCGTACGGCATCGCGGTGTTTCCGCTCGCGCGCGAGTTGATGATTGCCGCCGTGGCGTGGCTGCTGCTGCTGCATCGCGGAATGCCGCGCTGGGGGAAGGCTGTCGGCGCGCTGCTGCTGGTGCAGGGGCTGCTTTTCATGCGCGTGGAAAAGTCGCAGCCTGATCCGCTGACCGGCGACGTATCGAACTGGCCTGCGTGGATGGGCTTGGCACACCTCGTGACCGGGCTGGCACTGCTGTTCTGGTTGTCCGCGCGGGCGCGGCGGCAAGCCTGGATGCAAACCCGCTGAATTGCCAAGCCCAATGTGGTACGATGTTCCCTTAGTATTCTTGCGCGGGCGCAGGCGAGCGCGCGACGCATGGAGGGGTCTCATGACATCATCGTTTGTTCGTTCGTTCTCGGCGGCTTTGGTCTGCGCGGCGGTGTTTCCGGTCTCGGCGGCGCGCGGGCAGTGGACCACCGATCCGTCGGCTAATACGCCTGTCTGCACCGCATCGGGTGACCAGGTGCAGCCGAAGATTCGCAACGCCGCCGGCGGCGCGAGCTACGTGAGCTGGTTCGACAACCGCACCGGTGGGTACGACGTGTACCTCCAGCGGCTTGACGTGGCCGGTGTCCCGCAATGGACCGCCAACGGAAACGAGATCGCCGACCGCTCGGTCAGTTCGACCGAGGATTACGGCCTGGCCGTTGATGCTGATGACAACGCCGTGCTCGCCTATGGACTGGTGAACTTTTCATCGCTCGCGGTGCAGAAAATCGATCCCGCCGGAAACAAGCTTTGGGGCGCCAGCGGCGTGGTGTTCAATACCACCGACAGCCACAGCCCGCGCGTCGCGGTCACGACCGACGGTTACACGATTGTCGGTTGGAGCGAAGGCGCCGGATTGATCCTCCACAAACTGGATGCCAACGGGGCGCTGCAATGGGGGCCGGGCGGCGTGTCCATCACCGAGGCGTCGCGCAGACTGTTGCTCGCCGATCTGCAACCCGGCGACAACGGCAGCGTCATCGCCTTGTGGGTGCGCTGCGGCGGCACGAACTGCATCACCAGCAACAAGCACTTGTATGCACAGAAGTATGACGCCGCCGGCACGCCGATGTGGAACGGCGGCAGCCCGCGCATCGTTTTCGACGGCACATCGTTGCAGAATGCGACGTTTCCGCCGTTCCTGCCCGACGGTGCGGGTGGCGCGATCTTCAGCTGGTATGAGAACGGCGGCTCGCGAAACGCTTACGTGCAGCATGTCGACGCCGCGGGGAATGAACTGTTCCCGCACAACGGCGTCGCTTCGACCGGCGTGACGGCCGGGCGCATTCGCATCTCGGCGAGTGTTGCGTATGACGCCGCCGCGAACGAGATTTTTCTTAGCACGGTGGAGTCGTCCAGCCCGACGCAGAACATGTGGGGCGTGCGGGCGCAGCGGTTTGACGAGGTCGGCGCGAGGCAATGGACCGACGACGGCGCCGTGCTCTCGGCGATGGACGCGTCGCAGGAAGGATTTGACCGCACCGTCGCATTCGGCGGCGGCTGCATCACGCACTGGTTTGAGGACACCGGCGGCGGAACGGCCGTCGTGAAGTCCGCGCGGCTTGATTCGAGCGGCGCGCACGATTGGTCGGGTTCGCCGTTGCTTGCGTCGACGCGCCCGAGCGGGAAGAACCGGCTCGACGTGGCGATGGACGATTGCGGCATGAGCAAGCTGGTGTGGTCCGACGGCGCCAGCGGCGGCGGGCAGGATGTTTTCGTGCAGAATGTCCGCGCGAACGGCTCGCTCGGCCCGGCTGTGCCGGCTCCGCTTGGGGACATGAACTGCGATGGATTGGTGACGCTGGGGGACGTGGGGCCGTTTGTCGATGCGCTGCTCGATCCGATCGGCTACGCGGCGGCGAACAGTTGCTGCCCGATCTCCAACGGCGACATGAACAGCGACACGTTTATTGACGGTCTGGACGCGGCGGGGTTTGTAGACGCCCTCGTGCCGTAGGCACTTCTAGGAAGCGAGGAAGCCTACGGTTTTCAATCCGTAGGCTTCACCATCGCAAACTTCAATCCTGTTTCGATCGGCAAGCTACTCACTCGGCCTTGGCTTCGGCTTCGCCGGCGGCTGCTGCGGCGGGGGCGGGCTTGTTGCGGCCGCGGAGTTCGTCAATCTCCTTCTTCGCCTCGGCGTACATCTTGTAGGCTTCCGTCTTGTTGCCCTTGCGATACTCGATGGCGGCCAGTTTGCGCTTGCGTTTGATGTCCTTGGTCTTTCTCACGACTGCGTATCCTCCAGAGTCTTCTCGGCGATGCGTAATTACGTTGCGAAATACAGTGTTTCCGTCGGGTTCGGCCGGCCGATCAGGCGGCTGGGCCGAGCCGGGTAGTATATCACAATCCGTGGAATTGGCGGCGGGCGGGCAGACGAGGAAATTCGTGGGCTGAAATTAGACAGAACATCGTATTGGGAAGGCCAGCCGCGCGGATCGCTGGAAGAGGAACATGACCCCGGGAAGAACTGGAGTTTGGGGCTGGAATCGGTCGAAAAAAATCAGGAGGCGGCTTTGGAAAAGCCACCCCGCTGGATTGCTGTAAGTGGTGGATTGGAATAAGGTTGTGGCTGCATGAAAAGCCATTAAAATCGCATGAAATTGGCGGTTGACAGGGTGCGCCGTCCCGCTACATTACTGTGCTGCGAATCGCAAACGCAGGACGGTTGATTCGTAGCGAATCGGCCATGACGAGAAAGGCGGAGACAGCGAACTGAACGCAAACGCCGACACGCGAGTTTGACGGCATCGACGAAGAGTGAGGTAGGCAACGGTTTCTCCGAGCCACCGCAATCGTCGGTGGCTTTTTTGTCGCCGGTCAGTGACGGAAGTGGGCGGAGTCAAGTGCCCGACGGAGTGAAGGGCGACAAAGTTCGGGCTCGTAGCTCAGTTGGTTAGAGCGCGTCCCTGATAAGGACGAGGTCACAAGTTCGAATCTTGTCGGGCCCAATATCGAGCGGCTTGCCGAGTTGTGCAGACCGACGAGCGAAACGGTCCGGCGGAAGTCGGACCGGGCGGTCCGGAAGAGATCGGGGCCGTAGCTCAATTGGGAGAGCACTAGCTTTGCAAGCTAGGGGTTGCCGGTTCGATCCCGGTCGGCTCCAGTGAAGGAATCGGGCGGTTGACGTTGGACCGCTGCAGTGACAAGTGAAGATCGGGTAGGCAGCGTCGGGCGACGGGCTTTCGGTGGAAAGCGTGTCGCCGGGTGCTGCGGCGGCAGGTCGGCGGATACGCAGGCCGGTTGTTGGCAGACTCGATGCTCTTTGACAATTGAATAGAGTGGATATGTGAGAGTAATCCGAATCACAAGATCCTTATTGTTCTGTTGGATTTCGGTCCATCGGAGAGGCCCAGGGGCCGATCGCGCAAGCGATCGACTCGGAAGGTTTTTCAGGTGGGGTGAAAGACAATAGAGCGCCGACGGCGGCTGGCCAGGTTGGCGGCACGAGGGATGAGTCGGGGCACGGCGGTTCCGCAAGGGAGCGTGGTGTCACGGTTTTGACAGCGTGTCATCAATGTGGTCAAGCTACATAAGGGTGCATGGTGGATGCCTAGGCGTCCACAGGCGAAGAAAGACGTGGCAGCCTGCGATAAGCTCCGGGGAGTTGGCAAACAAGCGTTGATCCGGAGATGTCTGAATGGGGAAACCCCACGCCGCTGAACAGGCGGCGTGACCGCGGCATGAATGCATAGTGTCGTGGAGCCTACCCAGGGAACTGAAACATCTCAGTACCTGGAGGAAAGGAAATCAACCGAGACTCCGTCAGTAGCGGCGAGCGAACGCGGATATAGCCCAAACCAGTCTTCGGACTGGGGTTGCGGGGCCTCGAGGAGTTACAAAAGCGCGATCAGCGGAACAGTCTGGAAAGGCTGACAACACAGGGTGACAGTCCCGTACGCGACGATCGATGCTCTCCGTTGAGAGGATTCCCAGAGTAGCGCGGATGCCGTGAAACTCCGCGTGAAGCCGGGGGGCCCACCCTCCAAGGCTAAGTACTCGTGGACGACCGATAGAGAACAAGTAAGGCGACTGAAAGGTGAAAAGAACCGCAATAAGCGGAGTAAAAAGAACCTGAAACCATGCATCTACAAGCAGTCAAAGACCTATACCCCGCAAGGGGAATGGTCGATGGCGTACCTTTTGCATAATGGACCGGCGAGTTACTCCTCTGTGGCAAGGCTAAACCGCGCACGCGGTGGAGCCGTAGCGAAAGCGAGTCTGAATAGGGCGAATGAGTCGCAGGGGGTAGACCCGAAACTGCGTGATCTACCTATGGGCAGAATGAAGCGCCCCTAACCGGGCGCGGAGGTTCGAAGCCGTGAACGTTGAAAAGTTCTGGCATGACCTGTGGGGAGGAGTAAAAGTCTAATCAAACGCAGAGATAGCTGGTTCTCCCCGAAAACGCTTGAGGGCGTGTCTTAGGAAACTACATCACGGGGGTAGAGCTACTGAATGGATCGTGGGGCCCACCAGGCTACCGCCTCCAATCAAACTCCGAATACCGTGATGACTATCCTGGGAAAAAGACTGTGGGTGATAATGTCCACGGTCAAAAGGGAAACAACCCAGACCGTCAGCTAAGGTCCCGAATGATGTCTAAGTGCGTAAGGAAGTTGGATTTCACAGACAGCGGGGATGTTGGCTTAGAAGCAGCCACCATTTAAAAAGTGCGTAATAGCTTACCCGTCGAGAAATCCGGCACCGATAATGAACGGGACTAAGACATCAACCGAAGCTGCGGCTGCATAGAGACGCGAGTCTCTATGCGGGGTAGGGGAGCGCTGATAGGCAGATACAAGGCGTACCGCAAGGAGCGCTGCTGGGCCTATCAGGTGAGTATGCCGGTTTGAGTAACGATAATGAGGGTGAAAATCCCTCACGCCGTAAGCCTAAGGTTTCCTGGGGAAGGTAAATCCGCCCAGGGTTAGTCGGACCCTAAGGCCAGGCCGAAAGGCGTAGCCGATGGACAGCAGGTTAATATTCCTGCACTCCGTGCAGAGGTCGAAGCGTGCGTGCGTTTGGTCGATCCACAGCCCACGATTAGGTTCGAGGGTGCCCGAGAGGGCGAGGCCGATTTGTTGCTGAAGTGTGGTTAGACGGAACCGAGAAAAGCGTACGTGGACGATGTACGGACCCGTACTAAAACTGACACAGGTAGGCGAGGAGAGTATCCTCAGGCGCTCGAGAGAACGGTCCTTAAGGAACTAGGCAAATTAACCCCGTAACTCAGGGAGAAGGGGTCCCTTCTGCTTGTAGCAATACGCGCAGAGGGCGCAGAGAAACGGCAGCGGCGACTGTTTATCAAAAACACAGGTCTCTGCAAACTCGCAAGAGGACGTATAGAGACTGACGCCTGCTCGGTGCGGGAATGTTAAGGAAGGCGGTCAAGGGGTTCGCCCCTGAAGCTGGCGACCGAAGCACCCGTAAACGGCGGCCCTAACTATGAGGGTCCTAAGGTAGCGAAGTTCCTTGTCGGGTAAGTTCCGACGCGCATGAATGGCGAAACGACTGCTGCACTGTCTCAAGGACCGACTCGGTGAAATAGGACTTGTGGTGAAGATACCACATACCCGCGGCAAGACGGAAAGACCCCGTGAACCTTTACTGTAGCCTGATAGTGGAGCCGGTTAACACATGCGTAGGATAGGTGGGAGGCTTTGATCCAGCGGTTTCGGCTGCTGGGGAGCCATCGTTGAAATACCACCCTTGTATTATTCGTCTCCTCACCTCGACCCGTGAAGCCGGGCGGGGGACATTGTTAGGTGGGCAGTTTGACTGGGGCGGTCTCCTCCCAAAAAGTACCGGAGGAGTGCAATGGTCGGCTCAGCACGGTTGGCAATCGTGCGCAGAGCGCAAGGGTATAAGCCGGCTTAACTGCGAGTCAGACATGACCAGCAGATGCGAAAGCAGGCCCTAGTGATCCGGTAGTCCCGTGTGGAAGGGCTATCGCTCATCGGACAAAAGGTACTCCGGGGATAACAGGCTGATCTCCACCGAGCGTCCATAGCGGCGTGGAGGTTTGGCACCTCGATGTCGGCCCATCGCATCCTGGGGCTGAAGGCGGTCCCAAGGGTTCGGCTGTTCGCCGATTAAAGCGGTACGCGAGCTGGGTTCAGACCGGCGTGAGCCAGGTCGGTCCCTATCTGTCGTGGGCGCACCAGATTTGACGGGAGACAACCTTAGTACGAGAGGATTGGGTTGTAGCAACCCCTAGTGCACCAGTTGTCCTGCTAAGGGCACCGCTGGGTAGCTACGTTGCGAAAGGATAAACGCTGAAAGCATCTAAGCGTGAAGCCCCCCCGAAGATTAGATCTGGATGTCTCTTCGGAGACGTGAGACCCCTCGTAGACCACGAGGTTGATAGGCCGGGCGTGTAAGGCCAGAGATGGCTTCAGCTAACCGGTACTAATGGTCGATTGCTTGATCACATTGATGACGGGCTGTTGCGACGTCGGCGACTCAAATCGCCGGCCCGTGTCTCCCGACATCAAAGTCGTACGTTCGGCAAGGATCTTCGAGATTCGGCCGCTCCGCATGTCCACTCTATTCTCCATTTGTACCTGACCCGTGGGAGGCAGAGGAAAGTTCTCGGTGATGTTAAAGTCGTCGTTTGTCTGGAAACGCTCCCGCGGTTCTAAGGATAACAGGTTCGTCGGGCCGACAGGTCCGGCGATCCTTTGCTGGTGCCCAAGCCCAAGGGGAAACACCTGATCCCATTCCGAACTCAGTAGTGAAGTCCTTGGGGCCGATGGTAGTCCTACCGGGCGAGAGTAGGTCAGTGCCAGCTTTTATGAAAAAACCCGCGGTCACCCCGCGGGTTTTTTCTTTGCGCGAATTCGAGCCGGTCATCGCGAGATGCCCGGCTCTCTCCTTTTTTACCGTTGCCCCGCAATTGCTCCCAGTCGGTTTCGTGCGCCCGTTCGAGCCGGCCATCGAAGGGTGATCGGCTTTCGCTTTTTTACTGTCCTTTGGCCGGCCCATTTGTCTGAATTCGTCTGGAAAAAGGGACACCCCTATCGCTTATACTGGCGTCATCGTCCAAATCGAGGCCTGATATGGCTGAATCCCTGATCTCGACCGCCATCGCAGCCGGGGCACGCTTCGGGAATTACATCCTGCGCGAGCTGATCGGCCGGGGCGGCTTCGCTGAGGTATGGAAGGCCTTTCACCATGAACAGGAGCATCGAGAGGTCGCGATCAAGATCGTCATCGATCCCGAGTTTCGCAAACAGCTTGCCAGCGAAGCGAAACTGCCGCCTCTCAAGCACGAACGAATTGTTCCGATCATCGACAGCGACACGCGCTTCGCGGAAATCCCCTATGTGGTCATGCCGCACTACTCCGGCGGCACGCTAAAGGACCTGATCGCGGCGAATCCCAACGGCCTGCCCGAAGATCGCGTCGAGCAAATCCTGACCGACATCCTGTCGGCGCTTTCCGAAGCCCATGACAAGGGCATCATCCATCGCGATCTGAAACCGAGCAATATTCTGCTCGATGAGGCGGGCCGCGCGCACATCAGTGACTTCGGCCTGTCGCGCAATCTGAACGCTGCCGAGATCAGTCAGTCGATGGTGCAAAGCGCGTCGATGACCGCCGACGCCGCGTCGAGAATCGTGGGCACGCTGGCCTACATGGCGCCGGAACTATGTGACGGACATCCTGCCGGCAAGTCGTCGGATGTTTTCTCACTTGGAATCATGCTCTTCGAAATGCTGGCCGGCCATAGGCCCTTTGGCGTGCAAAAGCCGAGCGACTGCCGGGATCGGCTCAAAAAGGGGCCGCTTTGGGACGAGCTTTATTCGCGGGCCTGTCATTCGCCGAGCCGCCGGTATTCAGGAGTGGGGTCAATGTTGACTGCATTGCACTCGATGCTACAGCAATTAACGGTTGAGAAGTTGCCAATGGGAGGCGTTTCTGCTGGGAACTTGTTGCCACAGCGCCGCGAATGCTTACAAGGAGATCGTGTTCCCAGCGAAGAGGGGAGAGTAGATTCCAGATTACCGAACAAATTCGGCTTTTATTACTACAGGTATTTGACCTTCCCCCACGGTTTAGTCCACCTGTTATGTTAGTCCAACACCGTTCACAGCACACGCTGTGGGCGGGCGGAGCGCAGTGAGCGGAGCGAACGGAGCGGAGCCTGCCCACAGCGGCGCGCTCATTCGGGCCTCAGGGGCCGGCGGCCGATAGCCCAACGCACTGTGCGGCCGAACCGTGTTGGAATGAACCCGCCAGCGCTCAATCAAGACCTTCGCCTCTTTCAACGTGTAGAAGATCTCGCCATTCAGCAACTCATCGCTCAGCTTCCCGTTAAAACTCTCCACGTAGCCGTTCTCCCAGGGGCTTCCCGGCTCGATGAACAGCGTCTTCACGCCGACTCGGGCCAGCCACTCGCGAACCACCTTCGCCGTGAACTCCGGACCATTGTCGCTCCGCAGATGCCCCGGCACACCCCGCGTCGCAAACAACCACGCCAGCCGCTCCAGCACATCATCCGATCGCAACCTTCTCGCCACGTCAATCGCCAGGCACTCCCGCGTGTACTCATCCACCAGCGTCAACATCCGAAACGGCCGGCCGTCATGCGTCCACGCCTGCACAAAGTCATACGCCCAGACGTGATCCTTGTGCTCCGGCCGAAGCCGAACACACGAGCCATCATTCAACCACATGCGGCCCCGTCGGGGCTGCTTCTTCGGCACCTTCAGCCCGGCGGCCTTCCAGATTCGCTCGACCCGCTTGTGATTCACCTGCATCCCTTCGTTCCGGATCAAGCCGGTGATCCGCGGTGTCCCGTATCGACCGTACACCGCCGCCAGCTCGATGATCCGCTGCGTCAACTTGTCCTCATCCTCATGAACCAACGGTAAGTACCGCTGCGTCGCGCGAGACTGACCCAGCGCCTTGCACGCCCGCCGCTCGGAGATGCCCAGGTGCTCCACCACCTCCTCGACCACCTGACGCTTCTGCTGCGGGCTTAGAAGTTTGGGCGGGCCGCCTCCCGAAGGATCGCCTTGTCCAACTCCGCATCGGCCACCAACCGCTTCAGCCGGGCATTCTCTCGCTCCAGCTCCTTGAGCCGCTTCGCCTGGTCAGCCTTCAACCCGCCGTACTCCTTCCGCCAACGGTAATACGTCTGCTCTGCCACGCCGATCTGCTTGCTCGCCTGCGCCACCGATCGACCCTGAGCAATCAACACATCCGCCTCACGAAGCTTGTTGACGATCTCCTCCGCCTTGAATCGCTTCCTGCTCATGACCCTTCCTCCTTGATCCAAGCCCCAATCCTAACTCAGGACCTGGATCAGTTTCTGGGGGGAAGGTCATATTCATTGCCAATTCTGGTATTTCTGACAGTCGCATTGGCACAGAAGTGCGGCTTGTTGAATTTGGGAGTCTACCGCCCCATCCCGATTGCAGCTTGGATAATTTTGCTCATTCCAGGCCTGAATTGGATTGCCGTGCTTATTTGTCTTTTTGAAGGAGGAATTGAACTTGTTGCTGTTTCAGTGTGTATTTGTGCAACATGGGCATTAGTTGGGCTACTCATCATGCGGCAGTTACTTCAACGAACCGCAAGAAGAAGCTTTTTGATTCACGTTCTTACACTATTGGGCATCGCAGGTTATGTCGGCGCGGTCATTGCATTGTCGAAGTGACTGCTTGGTCCGGTCAAAAAAAAAACCAGCGGCGTATTACAATAGCAGCTACATGCTCAAAGAACGTTCAAAGTGCCTGAAGCCGTCGATTCACACAAGTTGATCTACGAGGCAGGTCGAGTCTGGTCACGTGCGCTTTTCGAAGAATACTGCCAAGGCTTTGGCTCACATCTGGATGTGATTCGAGACTTGGCGGGAAATCTGTCGGATCAAGCATTGTCTCGATGGTTTCTGTTTCTTGCATGGTGGGACATTCTGACATCATGCCGCGCAGAGTTCATAAACGATGAAATGCATGAGGCATTTAGGAGGGGCCACGTTGATGAGACGTATGACGCGTGGACGAGTCGCGGGTTTCCGGCGATGAAATTGCGTGAGTTCGTCGAACCGCTGCACAACGAGTGGACCGCTATTTATCAGGCGAACCAAGAAGCCCAGCCCGGCTATCATTGGTTTCTCGCACGATCCGTGAGACGACACATGGGTCTGCCAGATTCTGACATCATTGCCATTGCAACCATCACGAGCATCCTGGGTCACCGCAGTGTCGCATTGGCGGATTTCCTGAAAGCGGTCATCAACGGTAAGGCAATATAGGCAGAATGCAAAGTGAGTGATCGGGCGATCAGGGGGCGGCGGGTTTCTGAAATTGTGCAATTTTCTCGACCAACTGGTCTAGTGTCAGTTCGTCCAGCCACGCGGCGCGATCGCGCGTGTAGTCTCCGCTGCCGGAGGAGAACTCCTGCAAAAAGCGGATCATGCCTGCCGGGCCGAGGCGCTCGCGGAGGGCTTCCAGTCCCGCTTTCTTCAGTTCAGGAATTGTCAGAGTCCTGGTCATGCGCCTTCAAGCTCGTCAACAACGAAACGTGCGGGGTTTTCGACGCGAATCGTCAATTCATTGCAGTCGCGCGACCGCCGCAACAATTCATCATCCACCGTCAGAAGTATATCGCATCCGCCTGTGTCGGCCAACGCAAGATGCAAAGCATCCATCGGCCTGATTCTGCGGTCCAATAATTGTCGAGCCTTCTGAATTGCCGGTTCGCTCACCTGAAGGCATTCACCGGCGGCGCCCAGAAGCGCCAATACGGCGGCACGTTTTTCGACATCTGGATTTTGGGCAATCTCAAACTCCAGGGTGTTGCTGATCACCCATGAGTGGATGCCCTTTGCGCACAAGTCCATCACAAGTTTTACCGCTTCACTTTCAAGTCGAATTCGATCTTGCGACTGGTCGTCAAAGGGCCGATTCAGGCAGCAGGCGTCGAAGTAGATTCGCATGTCAGGGTCATGTTAGACCGACAGGATGAGAAGGCCAAGCCGGCTATTGTTGCTCCCACCAAACCGGCAAGATCATTCGATGTCAATTGGTCAAGTGTTGATCGCTCTTTCGCCTTATTGCCTACCTTCAATGACCCCTGTTCCGTCTTCGGTTGCCGGATACAATTCTCTTTGCGGCTGGCCTCGCCGCCGAACAAGGAGCCTTTGAATGGTCCGTCCTAGCGGTCAACTTTCTTTCGCATCAGCCATCAACACGTTTGGCGTACGCAGTATCGTCTTTGCGATGGCGATCATCATGACGGCAGCGATCGCGCACGCCGATTCGGTCAACTCGCCCAACATCACCATGAACGTCGACACCAACCGCGCAATCGGCAGCGGCAACGGCGCGGTCGGCACGTCGGTTGTGGTGAACACGATTACCCTCGCTGAAATCTCCTTGCCCGAATACAGCTCCGGCACGGGCAAGAGCTTTTCAATCCAGGCGCGCCCCGGGTTCCAGTTCGATCCCACGTCGAGCGTCACCGCGCAGAGCGCCACGATCGGTATCAACGGCGGCGGCCTCAACGCGGTGGCGACCGTCGTACCGACCGGCGCGGCCAATGAAATCATCACGTTCAACCTGACCAGCGGCACGAACGTGAACGTTCAGGACATCATTCGCATCAACGGAATTCGCGTTCGCATCTTGAGTGCGGCGGGCGCGGCCGGTCCGGCACAGACGACGCTGCAACTGACAACCACCACGGCGGGCGGCGCGTTCACCAATCAGGGCATTGTCGCGACAAACATCACGGTCGGGGCACCGGATCGACTGGTGTTTTCGATTCAGCCGGGCGACGTGCAGGCGGGCTTTGACATCCTGCCGGCGGTGCGCATCGTGGACTTTGGCGGCAACGCCGTGACCAATTCCAACCGCAACATCACGCTGGCGATTCAGAACAATCCCGGCGCAACAACGTTGAACGGCATCCTCCAGAAACTTACCGGCCAGGGCGTCGCCACGTGGCAGGACGAAGACGATTTGAACATCACGGTGGCCGCCGCCGGTTACACGCTTCGCGCGTCGCACGACGGCGCTGCGTTTCTCACGAGCGACACCGTGGACAGCACGGACTTCGACGTGACCTCCGGCCCGGCCAATCGGATGGAAATCTCTACGCAACCGGTGACCACGCCGGCCGGCGACGCGATCGAGCTATCGGTCACCGTGTTCGACGACATGGACAACATCGTCACTGGGTCGACGGCGGACATCACGCTCGATTCGGCCGTGAACACGGGCGGCTGGCCGCTGCTGGTGGATTCGAGCCTGACGAAGACGACGGTGAACGGCGTGGCGACATGGGACGCGACGGACAATCTGCGCATCAACAAAGCGGTCGCGGATTATCAGTTGTCCGCTTCCGGCGCGGGCGATCCGGTGTTTACCGACTTCTTTGACATCGTGGCGGCCGATCCCGCCGCGGTGCGATTCGCGCAGCAACCTTCAAACGTGGACCAGGACGCGGCGATCGATCCGGCCGTGACGGTTGAGATCACCGACGAGTTTGGCAACCTGACCGATTCAACGGCGCTCGTGAATCTGGAGCTGGTTTCGGATTGCGGCGGTCAACTGGCCGGAGCGGCCGAGAACGGCGTGGCCGGGCTGGCGACGTTCGGCGCTTTGTCGATTGATACGCCCTGCGAAAACGCCATCCTGCGTGCGACGTCCGGCTCGTTCCCAACGGTCGATTCCGACCCGTTCAGCATTCTGGCCGTGGTCGCCGCGGGCGGAGCCGATGCGTGTGGTGCGTGTGGAACCGGCGCAGCGCCGATGACGGCGGTCATGGTGCTGCTGCTCGTGGCGCGACCTCGCCGCAGAGGAAATCGCGGGAAGCGCGATCGTCGTGCGTCGGACGTTTGACGCATCACTCGACGCCTCGATTTTCGCCACGCTGGGCAACTCTCCGTTTAGTGTTTGTGCAACGGCCAAATCGGACTAGAATTGCGGACCGGAGAGGTGGCAACCGACTGAACGAGGTAGCCCATCAGACCATGGGCGAGTCGTGCGCTCTCCTTTAGGAAAGTCAGGCCGCGAATGGTCGCACAACTACCCGTCATCAATGACGCGCTTACGGGAAGCCGCAGCTTCTCGCCGAGTTCGTGCAACCCGAACGGCCAATGCGGCAACGGGCTGGAGAAGGTCTATCCGACCTGCGCCGTTCGCCACGGGTACATGAACTACATCGGGGAGTTTCGATACGCGCCCGGGATGCTGTTCGGCTGCGGGGCGAAGGTCGTGGTTCAGACAGCTCGCGGCATCGAGATCGGGCAGATGGTCAGCCTGACGTGCAGCGGCTGCGAAAAGTCCGTCCGGCGCGATCAGTTGCTCGATTATGTGAAGAACAGCGGACCGGATTTCTACACGCTTAAGGCCGGGCGAATCCTTCGCGTGGCCACGCCGCAGGACCTCGACGAAGATCGGCACATCAGCGCCGACGCGGCGACAAAGCTAAGGCGCGCGCGGGAGATTGCCGTCGGGCTGGACCTGCCGCTCAAGTTCGTCGCCTGTGAGCATCTCTTCGGCGGCGAGCGGATTATCTTTCACTTCATGGCTGACGGGCGAATCGATTTTCGCGAACTGGTTCGCCAGCTTGCCCACGAATACCACACGCGCATCGAGATGCACCAGGTCGGCGCGCGCGACGAAGCGAGACTCGTGGCCGACTATGAAATCTGCGGGCGCGAGTGCTGCTGCAAGAACTTCCTCAAGACGCTTCGGCCCGTGACGATGCGCATGGCCAAGCTGCAGAAAGCGACGCTGGACCCGGCGAAGGTGTCGGGCCGGTGCGGCCGACTGCGCTGCTGTCTGCGTTATGAGCATGAGGGGTACGAAGAACTCGACAAGAAGCTGCCGCGCAATGGGGTGCGCGTGCGAACGGATCGTGGCGTAGGGACGATCCGCGATCGGCAGGTGCTCACGCAACTGCTCACCATTCAGTATGACCGGGATAATCAGGTTGAAACGGTCGGGATCGAGGCGCTGTTGGAGCGTGATTTACCCAAACTGCCGCCGTTGCCGCCGGGCGAGATGCCGGGCGGAGATCGAGGAAGGCCGCAACGACCCCGGCGGGAACCTGATCGCCGCGCCGGTCGTCCGACGGACCGTCCACCGATGAGTGAAAGCAGCTCGACCGATGCCGCCGCCGAGCAACCGGCCTTGCCACCCGCGCCCATGGAGGCGGAGCATCACGGTCCCGATCCATCGCCGGACGAACCCGGTTTCGCGGAGGGGGTGCTGGATCAGGAACAGGGCGCGAATGCGGCTGCACAGGATTCAGAGCAGGATCGCGGTTCACGCGGCCGTCGGCGGCGACGCCGCGGTCGAAGAGGGCGACGGCCGGACGGCGGGGGCGAATCGGGTGGGGCAGCGGGGGATTCTTCAACCGAACCGGGCCCTCCCAACGCGTGAAGTGAGTCATATGGCACAGGCGTCGACTCGCTGTTCCGCGCGGGTCGTGCGGTCCCGCGCGAGGTTTCGACGCGTCGGCCGGTTTTGCCTATAATCGTCCGACGGTTTATGAGCGAGACCGAAGTCAAAGACATTGTCGACGTGGCGCGGGAGCTGGGGCGGTACTCGCCTGATGCGTATGATTTTCTGCGCCAGGGTTTGGACTACACGGTTCGGGAGGTTCATGGCCCGAACGTGAAACAGGTTCGGGCTGTCCTCGACTGGATGCACCATCACGAGGTGGACCTGGACTCGCTGATGGAGCTGCTCATCAAGGGGCGGCTTCCTTCTCGCATCGTGAAGCTCATCGAAGACATGGGGGGCATCGAGGAACTGGCCGACGGGATGAATCTCCACGTCAGCGGCGCGGATTTGTGCCGCGGCCTGCGCGACCTGGCGATTGAGCGATGGGGGATGATGGCCGGCACGGTGCTTCGTCACTGGGGCATTCGCAGCACGCGCGATTTCGGCGAAATGGTCTTCGCATTGGTGGAGAACGGCCTGCTTCAGAAGCAGCCGGACGACGTGATCGAAGATTTTGACAACGTCTATGATTTTCGCACGGCTTTTGATCGCAACTACCGCATTCCCGTCTGCGGCTCGACCGAGGCGGCGCTGGAGGCGGAGGGGGCATGAGCTCGAACGACGCGACGGCCATGAGCCCCGAGGCGGTGGCGGGCACGCACGCATGGGAGAAGCAGTTCGCCCCGAAGGTCTCGGCCGGGCAACTCGTTCTTTCGGTTGCGTTGTACGCAGCGTGGATGGGGTTTCTTGCCTGGATTGCGATTGACCGCTGGACCGGCGCGTTGCAGTAGCTAATCACTTCATCGTATCGGAGTCCATGGATGGGCGCCGCACTGGCCGAAGGCCTCTCAAGAGATCGGCTCGAACATCAATTGACGGCGTTGGCGCGGCGGCTGCCGGACAGCGCCGCGCTGCTTCGTCGCGCTGCGTTGCCGGCCGGTGTGCGGTTTGCGACCGGGCGCGATGGATCGATGACACTTTGCTGGCAGCAGGCGGATGGTTCGCCGGCGTGGCTCGGGCGTTCGACGATGCCACAGGTGCGGGCCGAAGCGCTGGTGGAAGCTTTCGCGCCGGGCAGCGGCAATGTGCTGCTTGTCGGGATGGGGCAGGGGGCCGAGGCGGCGATTCTGCTGGCGCGGCTCGCGCCGCACCAGGCGGTGTTTGTCATCGAGGAGGACGCGGCGACGGCGGCTCTGGCGGTCTGCGTGCACGACTTCGCGGTGCAACTCGAGCGCGGCCGGCTTCTCATCTTCGCGGGCCCGGATGCGTGGAACGGGCTGCACCGATTTCTGCATGAGCAGATCGGGTATCTCGTGCCGGATCGGGTTCTGTCGTGGCCGCACTTCACGCATTCGGATGTCCATGCGATATCAACGCGATTGATGGCGATTTCGCAGGATGTGGCGGCGAAGCGCGCGGCGCGCCGCGCGGAATTGCCTACGGTGCTGGAGCATTCCGCGCCGGATCAGGCGGAGTCGTCGGCGACGCGGGTGTGTCGGCTCGCGATCGTGTCGGCCGCGCCGTCGTCGGCGGCTTGGGAGACGGCGTCGCGCCTGGGTGAGGGGGCTTCGGCGACGGGCGCACAGATATCCACTTTCGTCTATGATCGGCCTGATGCCGTGCATCCATTGGCGTTGGAGGAGCATCTGGCTTCGTGGCGGCCGTCAAGAATCGTGCTGCTGGATTGCGCGCTGGGGGCGCTGACCTATCGCCTGCCGTCGGCTCCGCTTGCGTTGATGCCGACCCACGGACAACCGCTGGCGGCGGAATGGCTGTGGCAGATCCCGGCGGGTGCTCGGCTGATCGCGCGAAGTGCCAGGCAACAGGCCGCGGCCGTGGCGGCGGGTTTTCCGGGGGAGCGCATTGGTCTGTGTCCGCCGGCGGCGAGCGTGTCAGCCGCCCAGCGCGGCGCAAATCAGGCGGGTTCCGTGTCCAACGGGGGGGCGCCGGCGTCGCGCGGTGTCGCGCTGCTGGCGGCTCCGCTAAGCACGGCGGCTGCGGCGGCGGGGCTGAATCTTGCGACGCATGTGAAGTTGTACGAGCGTGCAGCGGTGCTGGGCGCGGCGCGCGTGGACACGTTGAAGCCCGCGGATGCGGAGTCGCTTCTGGCGGCGGCGGAGCGCGACCTGGGCTTTCAGGTTCGTAATCCAACCGTGCGTGGTGGGTTGCTGGAGCGCGTGGCGCGGCTGCTGATTCCCGCGCTGGTGAATGAGGCGTATCGGGCCGTCGCGCTCGCTTGCGACTCGCAGGCGGCGTGTATCCCGCACGGCGGCGAGCTGCCGGGCGCGGGCTTGTTGGTCGTCCTGGATGCGGCGGAGTCCCGCGTTCACGCGACCCTGGATGCCATGGCAATGAATGCCTGCGTCGCGGTGCGACAGAATGATGGCACTATCGACGGAGCGTTGAGCGATGTGGCGGGGGCGACGGCGCACCTAAACCGGTTCGGCTCGCGGGCTGAATTGTCGGACTTGCTGGAGCGTTATCAGCGCGAGCCGCAGGCGTTTGCGGCGCGGGGCGCGGCGGCCGGGGCGTATGTTCGCGCGTCGCACACCTGGCTGCACCGGTTTCAATCGTTGGACTTGGCGTGACATGCCTCGTCTGGGGCGAGTTCATTCATCTTGAGCGGCGGAGGGCGTTGCGCGGTTCACGGGCCGTTGCGGCAGGCCGCGATGTTTGCGGATGAATCGCACCATGCTGCGGAGGTGCATCCAACCCGCGCCGCTGAAGGGGTTGCTGCTCGCGCGGCGATGGGCGTGCAGGCAGGCCAGATGCGGGCAATAGACGACCCGCCGGCCCCGCTGCCACGTACGCAGACAAAGATCGACATCCTCGAAGTACAGGAAGAACCGCTCGTCAAAGATGCCGCCCTCGCAGTCCGCCCGGCGCAGGAACATGGCCGCGCCGATGCCCCAGTCGACATCGATGGGCTGATCGCGAGGCAGCGAGTCGTAGAGGTACTCGCAAAAGAACTTCGGGCGATAACCCAGTGCGCGGAGCGGCGTGCGCGCGAAGAGCACCACGGGCCATGTGTAGAACCGGCGGATCGACGCCTGATCCGTGCCGTCGGGGTTGATCAGACGCGGCAGGACGATGCCGACCTCGGGATGAGCATCGAGATAATCGCATGCGGCGGCGAGCGTATCGGGTTGCACGGTCACGTCGGGATTGGCGATCATGATCCGGTCGCCGTTGCTGTGACGCAGGGCATGATTGACGCCGGCGGCAAAACCGATGTTCGGTGCCTCAAAGACGCGCACCGTTAAACGGGAATCGGATTCGAGCTTCAGTGGCTGTTCGGGCGAGTTGTTTGTGACGATCAACTCAATGGGCGTCGAGATGTTGACCGACGCGCGGAGGCTCGCCGCCAGGTCCGCGACATCGTCGACGCTTCGATAATTGACGCACAGCACGCTGATCATGTCGCTTCGACGCCTAGCGCCGCCCCCAAACGTGCAATCGCCACCAATCGCGTTCCAGTCGCGCCGCGATTTGCTCCGCCGTGACTCCGGAATCGGCGGCCGACTTCGCTACTTCAAGGCGCTTGTGTGCGATCCAATCTACGGCCTGGGCGGCGGCGCGTCGGCCGGCGCGGTGCGCTTTCAGGCAGCCCAATCGCCACTTGTGCGCTGCCTGGATCGACAGAAACACGCGCCGCGAGGCGGTGAATTCGTCTCTTGTTGGCGGCGGCACCAGCGCCTGCCAGATGATCTCGGCGTTGCGCGCGGAATTGAAGTGATAATTCCAGCCGCGCGGGTCGTACGATGCGCTCAACCGGTGATAGCACACGGACTGCGCCTCGAACACACAGCGATAGCCCGCCCAGGCCAGTCGAAGGCCCATGTCCACGTCTTCGTAGTAGCTCACCATTCGCTCGTCAAGGCAGCCGAGTCGCGCGATCGCCTCGCGCCGATAGAACGCCGACGCGCCGCAGGCGGAAAACACCTCGCGCGGCAGATCGCCGGCCGCCTCGCGCGGTTGACCGTGGCAGCGCTTTGCTGCGCCGCCGACGACGGAGTACACGTCGCCCGCGGAGTCGATTCGATGCGGCGGATCGGCCAGCACCACGAGCGAAGCCACGGCGGCGATGTCCGGCGCGTCGAACGCCGCGAGGCCTGCCGCCAGCCAATCCTCGTCGACGGTGGTGTCGTTGTTGAGAAGTACGACGAATGTCGTGGTCGCGGTGCGCAGCCCTGCGTTGCAGGTTCCGGCGAAGCCGAGGTTGCGCTCGTTTCGCAGCACCGTCACCGTTGGGTGCCTGCTGCGCAGATAGGCGCAGCTTTCGTCCGTCGAGGCGTCATCGACCACCATCACGCGGGCCCCGCCGAGGCTTTGTCGCCCGAGCGACGCCATCAAATCGGGCAGAAACCGCATTCCGTTGTAATTCGGAATGATGATCGTCGCGTCGGCATTCGTCATGCAGGGCACTCGCTGGCGGCCGCCGCGCGGCCTTTGCGTTCACGGAGTATACACGCCGGTTGCTCCGTGTGCGGCGGGCCGTAGGATAGACGCCGCACGGCATGCCGCGCGCACCATGAACCAGTCACCGACCCAAACGCCGCAGCAACTGGAGACCCAGCGGCGAGTCCGCGCGGTCAAGCTGTGCATCGTCACCAGTGCGCTGGTTTGTATTGTGGAACTGGCGCTGGGTATTACGCTCGGGCTGGCCAGTCTTGTTGCCGAGGGCATTCATACCCTGCTGGACGGTCTCGATTCGGTCGTCGTGCTGATTGCGGTGTACATCGCCGCGCGGCCGGCCGACCGTTCGCACCCGTTCGGGCACGGCAAGTTTGAGGCGCTGGGGGCGTCGGTCGAGGCGTCGTTCGTGATCGCGGCGGCGATCGGCATCGCGTACGAGTCGGTGGATCGGATGCTTCACGACAAGTCGCCGGATGCGATTCCGTGGTATGTGGTGGCGGCGATGGGTGGCGCGTCGGTGCTGTACCTGTTTGTGTCGCTGTACCTGCTGCGCGAGGCTCGGGCGACGCGCTCGCCGGCGGTCTATGCCGAGGCGATGCATTTACAGACTCATATCTATATTACAGCGGGGCTGGCGGTCGGCCTGCTCGTCGGCGCGGTGGGCGACTACCCGTTGGTGGACAATCTCCTGTCCCTCGGTGTATCGGTCTGCCTCGTATTCATCGGGTTGCACATCTTTCGCGAGGTGTACCGGCAGTTCACCGACGCGGCGCTGCCGAAGGAGGACCTCGATCAGATCGCCGCGCTGATCGATCCGTTCGCCAGTCGCTTCGTGGAAGTACACGGCCTGCGCACGCGGCAGAGCGGCGCCGAGCGGCACATCGAGATGCACCTGGTCGTGCTGCCGGAGACGACCGTCGCCACGGCCCACGCGCTGGGGCACGAGATCGAAGGCGCCATCGCCGCGCACTGGCCCACGGCGCGAACGACGGTTCACATCGAGCCTCTAAACACGGCCGACGCGAATCATCGCGAGTGGACGAAGGACCAGCCGAAGGTGCGCACCGACGACGATTCGCCCACGGCGCGGGAATTCATTCACTAAAAAAGACCGCCGAGCGCGCTGGGTGCCGGCGGTCCTGCGAATAGCTGCTTCGTTCCAATGAACGCGTCGCACCGCGCTAGCGGCGGCGGATTCGGCGCCCGATGCCAAACAACGCGAACACCAGCATCGCGCCGGCGGTCGCGGGCTCGGGGATGGTCATCAACTCAAACGCGAGGTTCGTGTGGATCAGGCTGTTCGGATCCGGCTGCGGAACCGTGTATGTATCCCACGGTCCAAACTTCTGAAACGTCACGGCGGCCCAGTCGAGTCGCGGTTCGCACGTGTCATGCCAGCCCCAGCGCTGGCCCGTTGGATCATTCGGGTTAAAGTGCCGTTCGATGCTGATGAAGTACTCAATGCCGGCTTCTTGCGGGAACGGCGTGGGAAGCATGGCTTCGTACACATACACCGCTTCCTGGGCCTTGTCGAAACCGACAAAGTGCTGGAATGCGAGCACATCCGGGTAGACCTGCATCGTTGTCGCCGGCAGACTGAAGGGGTGCACGGCCGGATTCCCATTGGCATCCGAGAAGTGAATGGCAATCTGGAAAGGCACTTTCATGTCCGGCTGGACACTGGGGTTGAACAGATAGGAACCCCACCAGCGCACGGCAAAAAGAGGCGTACCGTCGCCAATAAAGTCATCCGCCAAAATTTGGCTTGGAACTCCCGGCGGACCCTTCTGGGACTCCCGATCAAGTCCGAAGATGGTGTTGGGATCGACCGCAGTCGGGCAGATCGGCTGGGACCATTTGACCGGCAGATTGACTGGATTGGCTTGGACCGTCGCCGCACCGATCACTGCGGTACAAACAGCGGCCAGCGCCGTACCGGCACGAGACATCAATGGTGGTGCGTGTGGCGCGATGCGCGTCATGGCTGAACTCCTCCTTTCGAGACTCCCGAATGACGTGAGCAGGCGACAACGGTGTCGCCGGAAGACAGCGGAACAACCAATTCTGCCTCGGTTGAGTTCGGGACCCGCCATCCGTCAAGATGACGATACCCGATCGGGCAGTGGCTGCTCAATTCGGCTGATGAGGTGTCGGCTGCGCAGCCCACACCGCGCCATCACAGTGATTTGGGGCGGCGACTGTGCGTTTGCACAGCAGTCCGCGGCGCGTGATTGATCTCCGACACCACGCGCACGACGAGGGCCAGGCGGCTTCGAACTCCGAGCTTGTGATACAAGCGCTCCAGGTGCGTATGAACCGTATGAGGGGAGATGCCAAGCCCTCGTCCGATCGCGGACTCCTTCAGATCATCAAAAATACACTTGGAGATTTGCATTTCGCGGCGCGAAAGGCGCAGCCGGCGACCGGCATAGTCCCATTGCTCCTCGCTTAGGGCGTGCCGCCCGCGCGGCATCGCACCGCGCGTGGCGAGCGGAATCGTGCGTCCGGTCTCCATGGCGAGCTCCTCATCCGGCGCGCGTGCCGCGGTCTTGCCAAGTTGTATACCGGCCATGATTCGCACATCCCGCGGGTTGCATGCGGACGAGCTTCATCGCTCCGGTAGGTTACAAAGACCAACTGAACGCCGTGAAATACGGGTCAGCGAAGAGTTCAGCACAGGGCAAATCGGTCGCCATGGCCCCATTTTGGCCACCGAATTTCGTTGAGTCTCCTCGTTCAGAAGATAGACTCCATTCCGGCCGGGATCAACACGGGCGCTGTGGTTGGCGGCAACCGCTGGGACCCTTAAACTCCTGCAACGCTTACCGGTTAGGGGGCCGGGCAGGCTGGGAAAAACCAGGAAAAGCCTCGCGAGGTGGGAAGATGGTAGTCGGTGAATTCACCCAGGAAGTGGATCTGTTGATCATCGGCGGCGGGCCCGGCGGCTACGTCGCGGGGGTTTATGCCGGCGACCACGGCATCAAGACGGCGCTGATTGAAAGGGCCGAGGTGCCCGGCGGCGTTTGCCTGCGCGAGGGTTGCATCCCGAGCAAGACGCTCCTGCACGTGGCGAAGGTGATCGACGAGGCGCACGAAGCCGCTGCCTGGGGCGTGACGTTTGGCAAGCCGCAGACCGATGTCGCCAAGCTGCGCGACTGGAAGAACGGCGTCATCAAGAAGCTGTCGGGCGGGGTGAAGACGCTGCTCTCATCGCGCAAGGTGGACTACATCACCGGCATCGCGGAGTTTGAGGATTCGAAGACCGTGCGCGTCGAGGGCGGCGAAGTCGCGCGGGTGAAATTCAAGCATTGCATCATCGCAACCGGATCGGTCGCCAAGCTGCTGCCCGAGAAGATCATGCCGCGCGAGCTGTGCTGGGACGCGGCCGACGCGCTGAAGATGCAGGAGATTCCCAAGCGGCTGCTGGTCATCGGCGGCGGGTACATCGGCCTTGAGCTGGGCCAGGTTTACGCAACGCTCGGCAGCGAAGTCACCGTGTTGGAGGCGCTGGACAGCCTGCTCATGGGCGCCGATGCCGACCTGACGCGACCACTGCTGACCAAATTGAAGAAGCAATTCAAGGCGATTCTCACCGGCGCGGCGCTGAAGTCGGCGAAAAAGAGCGGCAACGCCGTGGCGATCACATTCTCGCAGGGCGGGCAGGAACAGACGCTGGAGTTCGATCGCGTGCTTGTTTCGGTCGGCCGGCGACCCAACACGGACGGACTTGGGCTGGAGAATACCAAGGTTGCGGTGAACGATCGCGGCTTTATCACGGTCGATCCGCAGCGGCGCACAACCGACAAGCGTATCTTTGCGATCGGCGACGTGGCCGGCGAGCCGATGCTGGCACACAAGGCCAGCCGTGAGGGCAAGGTCGCCGTCGACGCGATACTCGGCAAACCGACGGTGTTCGACCCCGCATGCATTCCGGCGGTGGTGTACACCGACCCCGAAGTCGCCTGGTGCGGCGTCACCGAGGCCGAGGCCAAGGCCAAGGGGCTGGATGTGAAAGTCACCAAGTACCCGTGGAGCGCCAGCGGCCGAGCCGTCGCGATGGGCCGCACGGATGGATTGACCAAACTTATCTTCGACAAATCGACGCAACGCCTGCTCGGCGTCGGCCTGGCCGGTGCGCACGCGGGCGACCTGATCGCCGAGGGCGCGTTGGCGATTGAAATGGCGGCTGTCGCCGAAGACATCGGCACGACGATCCACCCGCATCCGGCCACGAGCGAAACGCTGATGGAGGCGGCCGAGGCGATGTTCGGCAGCGTGGGCCACGTCGGACATTGAAAGGTGTTTGCGTCTCGGAGTGGTGCGTCGAGGACGCACGCTACGGATGGCGCGTGTCGAGGGCGCACCCTGCGAATAACGTGTGTCGTGGGCGCGGTCCACTCCGGCTCGCCGCCAATTCCCGCACCGGCTAAGATAGCCCGCGATGGCAGATTACTCCGTTCAAACCGACGTCTACAACGGCCCGCTGGATCTGCTGCTTTACCTGATCCGGCGCGACGAGGTGGACATTTACGACATCCCCATCGCGCGGGTGACGGAGCAGTATTGCCGTTACGTCGAGACGCTTGCAGCGGTCGATCCGAACGTCGCCGGTGATTTTCTCGTCATGGCCGCCACGCTCATGGAGATCAAGAGCCGCATGTTGCTGCCGCGGCCTCCGGTCGAAGAGGGCGGCGAGGAAGACCTGTCGGACCCGCGGCTGGAGCTGGTGCGTCAGTTGCTGGAATATAAGAAGTTCAAGGACGCTTCGTTCGAGTTGGGCGCCGCGGCGCAGATGCAGGCGATGAAATGGTCGCGCATCCCGGCGCGCGACGTGATTCCCAAGTCCAACGCGGTGGACCTCGAAGACGTGCAGATCTGGGATCTCGTCGCCGCGTTCAACCAGTTGATGTCCTCCATCGGCGCGAAGGCCGCCACGCACGACGTGCTCTTCGACGACACGCCGATCTCGCTGCACGCGACCGACCTGCTGGACCGGCTGGTGCGCGAGGGGCGCGACCTGGGCTTCGAGGAAGTGTTCATCGGCCGCACCAAGGTCGAGATGATCGGCCTGTTCCTCGCGCTGCTGGAGCTGATCCGTCAGAAGCGGATCGCCGTGCGACAGGATCTGCTGCACGGGCCGATCTCGATCACGCTGCTTTCGGCCGAGCCGATCACCGTCGGCGGAGAATGGGAGTACAACCGGGCCGGCGAAGCGGCGATGGCCGGTCGCGCGCCCGACGATGAGCCCGACGCCATCGACGAATCCGACGGCGACGCGGACGCGCCCGCCGTGCGGCGTGCCAGGGCGAACGACGACGAGGCCGAAGCGCTCGACGAGCTGGACGAGGACGACGCGGCGGCCTTCGCCGAGCTGGATCGCATCAAGACAGATATAGATATCGACGCCGTGCTGCGCGAGGGGGCCGGCGCGGCGGATACCGACGAGGACCAACCGTGACGCCCTCGGAGAAGCTCGCTCAACTGGGCCTGACCCTGCCGCCGGCGCCGCAGGCCATCGGCTCGTACGTCCCCGGAATCCGCGCGGGCCGATTGATCTTCGTCAGCGGGCAACTGCCCTTTCTCAACGGCCAACTGACCTCGACAGGCAAGGTCGCGACGGAGGTCGATCTGGAAACCGCTCGCGGCGCCGCGCGCCAGGCCGGGCTGAACGCCCTCGCGATCGCCGCGAACGTCGCCGGTGGAATCGACCGCATCGGGCGCATCGTGCGACTCGCCGTCTTCGTGAACAGCGCGCCGGGATTTTCCGATCAACCGAAGGTCGCCAACGGCGCGAGCGACCTCATGGTCGAAGTCTTCGGCGAGGCCGGCCGCCACGCGCGCGCCGCCGTCGGCGCGGCCGAGCTTCCCATGAACGCGTCAGTCGAAGTTGAAATGGTGGCCGAATTGGCGGGTGACGTACCATGAACCCGCGCCGCACTCCGAATCTCTCCACGATGGGGCGACCGACGCCCGCGGCCGATCCGACCCGCCAGGTGCTTCGCCCCGTCTGGTGGAATCAGGGCGCCGGCCCGCGCGGCGCGCTGCAGTTGATTGACCAGACACTTCTCCCCGGCGAGGTGGTCTATCTCACCTGCGTGACGCTTCAGCAGGTCTGGGACGCCATCAAGACGCTCCAGGTCCGCGGCGCCCCGGCCATCGGCGTCGCCGCCGCTTACGGCGTGCTCGTCGGCCTCGACGAGTTCTACGAGATCGACGACTGGCGCGCCCGCACGCGGCAGATCTGCGACTTCCTCGCGACCAGCCGCCCGACCGCAGTCAATCTGTTCTGGGCGCTGGACCGCATGCGCCGCAAGGCCGAGGCCCTGCCCACCGACATGGAATGGGAGGCAGCTTTTCAATCCCTGCTCATCGAGGCCCACGCCATCCGCAACGAGGATGCCGCCATGTGCCGCGCGATCGGCGCGGTCGGCCGCGATCTCATTCCCGACGACGCGGGCATCATCACGCATTGCAACGCCGGCGCGCTGGCCACCAGCGAGTACGGCACCGCGCTGGCTGCCATGTACGCGGCACACGAGTCGGGGCGGAAGTTCCGCGTCTTCGTCGATGAGACCCGCCCGCTGCTTCAGGGCGCGCGGCTCACGTCGTGGGAATTGTCCCGCGCCGGAATCGAAACGATTCTCATGTGCGACAACATGTCGGCCGTCATCCTCGCGCAGAAGCAGGCCCAGCTTGTCATCGTCGGCGCCGACCGCATCGCCGCCAACGGCGACACGGCCAACAAGATCGGCACGTACGGCCTCGCCGTGCTCGCCGCGGCGCACGGCGTGCCATTTTATGTCGCCGCGCCGGTCACGACCTTCGACCTGTCGATTAAGGACGGCTCGGGGATTCCGATTGAGTTTCGCGATGCCGAGGAAATTCGCCGCGTCGGGCTGGACCGATTCGCCCCGGTCGAGGTCCCCTGTTTCAGCCCTGCTTTTGACGTGACCCCCGCCTCGCTGATTACCGGAATCATCACCAACAAGGGTCTGATCCACCCTGTCACGCCCGATCGCATTCGCCAGATTTTGGGCCGCTGAATTCTATTGTTATCTCACGGCGAACACGCACGTAACAGCCCGATAGGAACGGGTTTCTGACGCCTCCCGGCCGGTTTGCAACGACTCATTCGCGGGCCGGGTATTGCGATGCCTTCGCGCCGGCGATCCGGTCGCCGCGACCCGTGATCGCTCGCACAAAACCCCTTGAAAGCCGGGCGGTGGGCGGGTAGCATTAGGGAGAGATGGAAGCAGCCGGTTTGCCCGGCGGCGGCCATCCCAGCCTGCCTGCTGTAGCCTGCCTCGGGGAATTTGGCGGAGAAGATTGCGATGATGCGACGTTACAAAGCCGCGAAGCTTGCGCTGATGATCCTGTCCGGCGCGTTCCTGACCCAGCTTGGCCCCTGCACCGTGATTGCGCTGCAGACCGGTGTGACGTCAGTGACGCCGTCGCTGATCGATGCGAACGGCCGATTCCTGGGCATCTTCAACGTGTGCGGCGTGCCGAACGTGCAAGTGGTCGGAGAGAACGGCGTGCCGGCAGCCGAGATCCTGAACGGCGGCGATGACCTGTTCTACGGCTGCCCGGTGACGACGATCGGCCCGTGACAAAGTGTGAAGAAAATGTGCCTCGCTGAATAGACAGTTTGAGGAACTGAATCATGAAACCCGTGACCCATGCACGAAAACTCCGGAAGCTGATGCTCGGCGCGACGGCGATCCTCGCCGGCGGGACGGTGCTGAACAACGGCTGCATCAACACGCTGGCGTCGGTGCCGATCTGCGGCACGGTGCTGACGTTCTGCACGCCGACGGATCAGTTGAACCTGATGTTCCCGCTGCTGGAGACGCCGGACTTCAACGCCGACCCGTCCTGCACGATTCCGCTGGGATGCTCTCCGGAAGGTCTTTATCAGGACACACCTCCCGGATTCCCAGGCAACAACGGGGGGGGAATCACTGATCCGGAGAATGCCCAGGGTGGCGGATTGGGTCAGGGCGGCGGTGGTGGCGGCGGTGGTATCTGACGCCACGCGAACGAATGACACTTGATTCTTCAAGGCTCGCGCTCACCGGCGCGAGCCTTTTTTTATGAACCGGCGCATCGCTTCGAGCGTCTCATCGCTAACGTGATGCTCGATTCCTTCTGCGTCGATCTCGGCTGTCGCGGACGAGACACCCAGGGCGACGAGAAACGCGGCGACTTCCTCGTGTCGCTTGCGGCAGCGCTCGGCCAGCGCCTGACCCTGCGACGTCAGAAAAATCGCGCGGTACGGCTCGGCCCGCACCAACCCCTCACGACACAATCGCCGGATCGTCTTCGCCACGGTCACATGCGACACGCCCAGCCGCGTCGCAAGCTCCACGGATCGCGCTTCCCCATTCTGACGAATCAACTCATCGATCAACTCGGCGTAGTCCTCGGCGGTCTCCGCGGCGTTGGACTGGCGGCTGGCCCGGAAGGCGTCGGCGTGATTCCGCCGGCCGCGTGCTGGAGCACCGGGCGTGCCGGATGTGGGTTTTCGAGTCGTGGATGGGCGTTTTCGAGCCAAAGTGCAGCTCCTGGATCGGGGCGTTGCGAGCCGGCGGAACCCCTCGCCGGCCTCGTTGCCAAGAATTGTAGCCTATGCTACACTTCTAAGCCACGGAGATAGATTGTATGCCCAACTTGCTTTCGCCCACAAATCGCCGTTCGGCCCTTCGGGTCCTTTTCGCGCTCGGCCTTACGCTCACGGCCGCAGGCTGCCGCGACGACGCACCGAGCGCGCAGGCGTCGGCCTCGCCCGGCGCGGCCGCTGACGCGCCCCTGAAAGTCGTCTGCACCATCGGCATGATCACCGATGTCGTGCGCAACATCGGCGGCCCGCGCGTCGAGGTCATCGGCCTCATGGGCGAGCACGTCGATCCGCACCTGTACAAGGCGACGCCGGCCGACCATCGCGCCCTGTCCGCCGCCGATGTCATCTTCTACGGCGGCTTGCACCTCGAAGGCAAAATGGCCGACCTGTTCGTGCAGATGGCACGGAAGAAGCCCGTGCTCGCCGTGACGCAGGACATCGAGCCCTCCAAGCTGCGCGAGCCACCGGAGTTTGAGGGTCAGTTTGACCCGCACGTCTGGTTCGACGTATCGCTCTGGAAGACAGCCGTTGGCACGATCCGCGACGGATTGGGCGAGGTGCGGCCGGCGTGGAAGGATGAGTTCGCCGCGCGCGGCGCGGACTATTCGGCGAAGCTGGATGAGCTGCACGGCTGGTGCCGTTCGCGCATCGCTTCGCTTCCGGCCGAGCGGCGCGTGCTGGTGACGGCGCACGATGCGTTCGGCTACTTCGGCCGGGCGTACGGGATGGAGGTGCTGGCGATTCAGGGAATCAGTACCGAGAGCGAGGCGGCGCTGAAGAAGATCAACGACCTGGTGGATACGCTGGTCGCTCGAAAGATTCCCGCGGTGTTCGTCGAGAGCAGCGTGAACCCGCGAACGATCCAGGCGCTGATCGAGGGCTGCAAGGCGCGAGGCCACGCCGTGCGAATCGGCGGCGAATTGTTCAGCGACGCGATGGGAGCGGCGGGGACGATCGAAGGGACGTACATCGGCATGGTGCGGCACAACGTCGAAACGATCGTGAAGGCGCTGCAATGACTCCGCATGTTGATTCCCCTCCCGTTCCCGGGAGCAGAGCAGCCCCGTCGGTGGCGAAACCGGGCCGACAGGTCTCGTCGCGCGCCGATGCCGATGAAAACAGAATGATCGCCGTTGAAGTTCACGATGTGACCGTCGCCTATGACCGCAAGCCGGTGCTGTGGGACGTGGACCTGGAGTTGCCGGCGGGGCGGTTGATCGGCGTCATGGGGCCCAACGGCGCAGGCAAGACGACGCTGCTCAAGGCGGTGCTGGGCCTGGTGCCGATCGCCAGCGGGCGGATCGAGATTTTCGGCGAGCCGCTGGCGCGCTGTCGCCGCCGCGTGGGCTACGTGCCGCAGCGCGAGACGGTGGACTGGGATTTTCCCGTGAGCGCGCTGGATGTCGTGCTGATGGGCCGGTACGGACGGCTGGGTTGGTTGCGTCGGCCGGGCCGGGCGGACCGAGCAGCGGCGATGGATGGGCTGGCGCGCGTGGGGATGGCGGATTTCGCGCACCGACAGATCAGCCAGTTGTCGGGCGGGCAGCAGCAGCGCGTGTTCCTCGCGCGGGCCCTTGTGCAGGAGGCGGATGTCTATTTCATGGACGAGCCGTTCGCGGGGGTCGATGCGGCGACTGAGGCGGCGATCGTGGAGTTGCTCAAGGCGCTGCGCACGTCGGGGCGGACGGTCATCGCAGTGCACCACGATCTGCAAACCGCGCCGGAGTATTTTGATTACACGGTGCTGCTGAACCTGCGCCTCGTGGCCGCCGGGCCGACGCAGGATGTGTTCAACAACAAAAATCTTCAGGAGACCTACGGCGGGCGGCTGACGATTCTGGACGCGGCCGGCGAGGCGCTGCGCCAGGCGAAGCGGGTGTAGAAACCCGGTGCGTCGAGGACGCACCCTACGACCCTATAACACTACGACTCTACGAATGCGGCGATGCGTCGAGAACGCATCCCGCCCGCGGCATCAAAACTGGATTTGGTTTTTCGGCGTATTTGTGCTTCGGCGACCTGGTGTTTATCTGAATGACGGATGACCTTCTGCGATTGCTGACGCTTCAGGACCCCAATACGCGGATCGTGCTGATCGGTACCGGCCTGCTGGGGTTGTGCTCCGGCGTGATCGGCAGCCTCGCGGTGTTGCGCCGCCGGGCGCTGATGGGCGACGCGCTGGCCCATGCGGCGTTGCCGGGGCTGTGGGTGGCGTTCTTCCTGACGCGCGATCGCAGCTTCCTCGCGCTGCTCGCCGGAGCGGCGGTCGCCGGCGCGCTGGGTGTCGCCGCTGTGGCATTCATCCGCGATCACACGCGCATCAAGGAAGACGCCGCCATTGGAATCGTGTTGAGCGGCTTCTTCGCCGCCGGGCTGTGCCTGTCGCGCATCATCGGCGACATGCACCTGGGCAACTCGGCCGGGCTGGACGGCTTTCTGTTCGGCAAGGCCGCCGCGATGCTGCCGGAGGATGTGTGGACCATCGCCGCGGTCGCCGCCGCCACGGTCGCCATCGTGACTCTCTTCTTCAAAGAGTTCCGCCTGCTTTGTTTTGACCGGGAGTTCGGCGCGACGCAGGGCTGGCCGGTGCGGCGGCTGGACCTCGCCCTGATGCTCCTGCTGGTCGTCTGCACGGTCGTCGGGTTGCCGGCGGTCGGCGTCGTGCTGATGGCGGCGTTGCTGATTATTCCTGCGGCGGCCGCGCGATTCTGGACGCATCGGCTCCATCGCATGATCGTGCTGGCGGCGTTCTTCGGAGCGGTGTCCGGCATCGTCGGCAGCGCGGTCAGTGCCCTGCACGCGAAGATTTCAACCGGCCCGGCGGTCGTGCTGACCTCGGCTGTGATCTTCACCTTGTCGCTGCTTTTCGCGCCGCAGCGCGGCGTCGTGGCGAGCCTGCTTCGCCGTCGAGGGGTGATTCCGCCCGCGCCGGCGGGAGGCGCCGTCGCATGAAGTCCGCCGCGCTGATGCCGATGCTCGCGATGCTCACGCCCGACGACGGCTGGGTGATGGCGACTGCCGTGTTGTGCAATGTGGCGTGCGCGCTGCTCGGGTGCTTTCTCGTGCTGCGACGCATGGCGCTGCTGGGCGATGCGATCTCGCACGCGGTGCTGCCGGGCCTGGCGCTGGCGTTCATCCTCACCGGCACGCGGCACGTCGTGCCCATGCTGATCGGCGCACTGGTCGTCGGGGTCTTCACCGCCTACGCGACCCAGTTGCTTCACCAATGGGGGAAAGTCCCCGAAGACTCGTCGATGGGTGTCGTATTCACGTCACTCTTCGCCCTTGGCGTGCTGCTCATTACGTTCGTCGCCGACAGCGTCGATCTCGACCCCGGCTGCGTGCTCTACGGCGACATCGGCGCGACGCCGGGCTACCCGCTCATGCTCCTGGGCCGCGAATGGCCCGTCCCGCGCCAGACAGCCATCCTCGCGATCATGTGCGCGGTCAATCTCGCCTTTGTGGCCCTGTGCTTCAAGGAATTGCAGATCGTGTCGTTCGACGCGTTTCTCGCGACGACCATGGGCATCAGCGCCACGCTCGTGCATTACCTGCTCATGACGCTCGTCGCCGCGACGGCCGTGGCGTCGTTCGAGGCGGTCGGGTCGATCCTCGTCGTCGCCATGCTCATCGCGCCGCCGGCCACCGCCTACCTGCTGACCGACCGGCTCAAGACGATGCTCGTGCTGGCGGCGCTGATCGGCGCGGTGAGCGGCGTGGTCGGCTACCTCGTCGCGGCGTATGTCATTGATACACCGCCCGCAGCAATGATGGCCACGGTGGCAGCCGGATTCTTCGCGTTGGCCGTGTTCCTGGCGCCGCGGCACGGGTACATCAGCAAGCGTTGGCGGCAGTGGACGCTTGCCCTGCGCATCGCCCGCGAGGACGTGCTCGGCATGGTTTATCGCTGGGAGGAGCGCGCCGGCGGTCGCCCTCTGACCGCGGACGTGCTCTTCGGCTCGATCGGCGCGACGCGCACGTCGCGTTCGGCTGTGCGGGCGCTGATGCGCGATCGGCTTCTGGGTGGATCGCGGGAGATGTTGCGGCTGACCGACGCCGGGCGCGCGGCGGCTGCGAGCCTTGTCCGGGCGCACCGCTTGTGGGAGGCGTATCTGAACAAGCACTTCCCGCTTCCGCTGGATCACCTGCACGAACCGGCCGGCCGCATGGAGCACTACGTCGGCGCCGAGCTTCAATCGCGCATCGAGCAGGAGATGCCCGACGCGGCCGACCCGCACGGCAGTCGCATTCCCGGTTCGCCGTAGGGTGGGCACCGCCCACCAACGCTTCGCGTGATATGGTGGGCCATGCCCACCCGACTCGATCGCCGTTTCCCTTCGCGCGTCGCCACGCGACGCTGCGCCGCGGGTCGGTTAAGATGTCTTCATGGCCGATGGAGCGGCAGAAATGGGCATGGACGCCGGGGCGAAACTCGATCGCGCGAGGGGCATCCTCCGGGAGCTGGGCAGCGCAGCCGTCGCATTCAGCGGCGGGGTCGATTCGACACTTGTATTGAAACTGGCGGTCGATGCACTCGGCGCGGAGCGCGTCCTTGCGGTAACGGGCGTCAGTCCCAGCATCGCGGCGAATGAACTGGCCGACGCTCGGAGGTTCGCGGCGCAAATCGGCGCGAAACACGAGACCGTTACCACGCGCGAGTTTGAGAATTCCGCGTACCTCGCCAACCCCATCAACCGTTGTTATCACTGCAAGACCGAACTTTATTCGCGGATGACGCCGCTGCTCGCGCGGCACGGCCTGGCAGCCATCACGTCCGGCACGAACGCCGACGACCTGGGCGATCATCGTCCGGGGCTGTTGGCGGCGGCCGAGTTCGGCGTTCGCGCGCCGCTCGCGGAAGCCGGACTGACCAAGACCGACGTTCGAGCGGTGTCGCGGCAACTGGACCTGCCGACGGCCGACAAGCCGGCGGCGCCGTGCCTGTCGAGCCGCTTGCCTTATGGCGAAGCCGTCACGCCCCAGAAGCTGGCGATGGTGGAGCAGGCCGAGCAGGTGCTGCGGCGCGAAGGTTTGATGGAGTGCCGGGTCCGTCACCATGGCGAGCTGGCGCGGATCGAAGTGCCGGGGGACTGGATTGCGACCCTTGCCGATCCGGCGATTCGTCAACGTGTCGCGGCGGCTTTTCGAGCGATCGGTTATGCCTACGTCTCGCTCGATCTCGAGGGTTTTCGGTCCGGCAGCCTGAATGAAGTCATCGCATTCGGAAAGCGACAAACTTCGACGATCCCGACGGTCTCGATGGCGTCGGCGGCAGGGGAATCTGCCGCTCCGAACAACGCATGGACGGAGCGTGCATAGCGACACATCTGAAAAGGTCAGATAAACACGAATTGGCGCGCCTAGAATTGAACGAGGTGAATCGTTCATCGGTATTCGCCGATGGGCCTAATGGGGTGTTGCCGTACTGCGCGAGTCGGCCCCGCCGAACAGACGGCTGGGCCGTGCGCACTCGGACGACTGGAAGCGGTCGTGGCTCCAACGAGGAGGCAGGTTTGACATGGTTGCTGAAGCCGACAATGGACAGGGCCACGGTTTTCGAGAACTCTCCGGCAGACACATTCTCGTCGTCGAAGATTGCTCCTCCACGCGCGGACTGATCGCGCGGTTGCTTAGTCGCGAAGGCGCGCATGTTTCGGTTTGCGACAACGGCAAATCGGCGGTCAACGTCGTGCTCGACGGGCGCGCGTCGGATTCGCCGGTCGATGCTGTTCTCATGGACATGGACATGCCCGTGCTAGACGGCCACGCGGCCACGCGGCTGCTTCGCGCCAAGGGATTCGATCGCCCGATCATCGCGCTGACGGCCGAGTCAACCGGTCCCGAGCGCGACACGTGCATTGTTGAAGGCTGCGACGATTACCTGACCAAGCCGGTCGAAACGGCGGATCTGATTCGCATGATTCAGGGGTGCCTGGCGCGCGCGACGACGAAGTAAGAAGGGCCGATCAGGCCGACGGGCGCGCCAGCAGGACGCGCTCGATGAATCCCGTATCAATGTTGGCGTTGGCGAAGTCGGCGTTGGCGAAGATCTCGCGCAACAGCGGAATCGTCGTCTTGATCGGGGCGATGTGAAACTCGGCCAAGCAGCGCTGCATGCAGTGGATCGCCTCTTCGCGCGTCGCTCGGTGCACCAGCAGCTTGCCCACGAGCGAGTCGTAGTTCGGTCCGATCGTGTAGCCCGCGCTGGCGTGTGAATCAAGCCGCACGCCCAGGCCGCCCGGCGCGCGAAACTCGTCGATCCGGCCCGGACTGGGGCGGAAGTTGTGGGCCGGGTCCTCGGCGTTGATGCGCACCTCAATCGCGCAGCCGTTTTGCGGGATGTCCTTCTGCCGCAGGGTCAGCTTCTCGCCGGCGGCGATGCGAATCATCCACTGGATCAGGTCCGTGCCGGTGACCAGCTCGGTCACGCAATGTTCCACTTGGATGCGGGTGTTGACTTCGAGGAAATAGAAGTTCCCGTTCTTGTCGACAATGAATTCAACCGTCCCGGCGGAGTAGTAATTCGCCGCTTCGACGAGCTTCACGGCCGCGGCGCACAGCGCCTGCCGCGTCTTATCGCTGATCGCCGGGGAGGGAGACTCTTCCACCAGCTTTTGATGCCGCCGCTGGAGTGTGCAATCGCGCTCCCACAGGTGAATCCGGTTGCCGTGCTGATCCGCGAGGATCTGCACCTCGACGTGCCGTGGCTGTTCGATCAGTTTCTCGATGTAAACGCGGCCGTCCTTGAAGGCGGTTTCGGCTTCGTTGCGGGCGTTGCGAATTTGCGTGCGCAGCGTGACTTCGTTGTGCGCCACGCGCATGCCGCGCCCGCCGCCGCCGGCGGCCGCCTTGATCATCACTGGGTAACCGATCTCGGCAGCCAGCTTCACCGCGTGTTCGTCGTCTTCAACGATGCCTTCGCTGCCGGGCACGGTCTTGACCCGTGCTTTCCTGGCAAGCTTCTTCGCGGCGGCCTTGTCCCCCAGGAGGCGGATCGCCTCGGCGCTGGGGCCGATGAATTCAATCTTGCTCGCGCGACACTGCTCGGAAAAACTCGCGTTCTCGGCCAGGAACCCGTAGCCGGGATGGATGGCATCAACGTTGGCGACTTCGGCCGCCGCGATGATTCGATCCGATCGCAGGTAACTCTGGGCCGAGGGCGCCGGGCCGATGCACACACGCTGGTCGGCGAGCTGGAGATAGGGCGCGTCGCGGTCGGCCTCGGAGTAGACCGCGACCGTCTGGATGCCCATCTCCTTGCAGGCGCGGATCACCCGCAGGGCGATTTCGCCCCGATTGGCCACAAGAATCTTGGAGAACTTGCGCTTTTGCACGGTTGGTCGGGACGCCCCTAACGCCACGTTGGCTCCTGTTCGGTTTCAGTCGGAAGGACAGCTATTTGTTGGACCACGCCGCTAGGGGCGAACGCGCATTAGAACCTGCCCAAACTCAACGGGTGTTCCGCTGGTCACGTCGATCGATTCGATCGTACCGCTGACTTCGGCCTTGATCTCGTTGAAGACCTTCATCGCCTCGATGATGCAAACCACAGTCTCCGGGCTGACGCGATCGCCAACCTTCACAAAGGCCGGCGCATCCGGGTCGGGGGTCGCATAGAACGTGCCGACCATCGGTGATTTGATTGCGGCCAGGCTGGCGTCCACCGCTGGGGCAGCCGATGCCGCCGGGGCAGGGGCTGCTGCGGTTGGCGCCGGTGCGTGGGCCGCTGCGGCATGGGCCGCTGGGATGGCTGCCTGAACGGCCGCCACGACGGGTACTCGGCCGCCCCGGCGAAGGACGATTCGCTTTTCACCGTCCCGAATCATGATCTCCGACAGATCGTTCTCAACCATCAGATCCGTCAGGGTTTTGATTTCGTCGATGTCCATTCGGATTGGGTTCCTCGGTTGCGCGGGAGGCGGGAACCAACCCGCCGCCCTTGGGGGGGCGATTCTAGGCGACCCGGTGAGAGAGGGTCAAGAAATGGGGTACACCGGGATCAGGTTCGAGTGCTCCGCAGCAAAGGTGCGATAATTTCGGCGATGAACCGCTGACAGGAAGTCGTTATGTGGTTTCCCAGATATCCCAGTCGGGTCCACGAGGGGTGCCACCGAACTTCGTGAAACTTTTCATGGCGGTGGTGCCAGCCGACCAGTCCGGCGGACGGCGTGCGGACCCGGTCGGAGGTGCCGAAGAGCATCGTTCCAAGGCCGAGGAAGAAGTAGTCACCGCGCCCGCCGAGGCTGTACAGGCCGCCGGAGCAGCGGTTGGCAGCCGGGCGGATGTCAAAGCCGGGTGAAATCGAGGGCGCGAGCAGGATCGCGTAGGCGACACCGTCTGCGTGGTGGAGCTTCTCCAGCGTTCGGACAGTGATAAAGCAGCCGCCTGATTGAGCGATGAAGCTGACGGGAGAGTTTGGATTTTCGGCGCGGTGCCTTCTGACGAGTGTTACGAGCGCATCCGACTGTTGTTCGTGATGGGCGCGGCTCGTCAGGTTGCGAAACGCGCCGATAACCGGGACGCAGCGATTCCACGGAAAGATTGACACCGCGCCGCGATAGCCGCCGCGCAGCAGACCCATCCCCATATCGCGGCCGCGCTGACTGGGGCCTTCGATGCCGCCAAGGATGAAGGCGATGCCGCGCTTTCGGCGCCTCGGCGTGTCGGCGGTATGTGGGAGCGGAAACGAGCGGAAGAATCGCGCCGTGGCGCTGGTGATCCCCATGAGCGGATCAGCCAGGCCGCCCAGAAACGGCACGATGTCGTGGTACCACGGGTAGGCGCGCCGGCCGGTGATCTGCGACAGGGACACTATGCCCGCTCGATGTATTCCCCGGTCCGCGTGTCGATCTTGACCATCTCGCCGATCACGATGAACGGCGGCACGCGGACTTTCAGTCCGGTCTCCAGCACGGCGTCCTTGCTCTGGTTGGTGGCCGTCGCGCCCTTCACGACGGGCGGAGCTTCGGCCACTTGCAGCACGACCGTGTTGGGAAGTTCAACGCCGACAATCTGGCCGTCGATGCTCTTCGCGATCACTTTCTCGTTGCCCTTGAGATAATGCTCGGCGTCGGGCATGAGGTCCTTCGACACGTTGACCTGTTCGTAGTTCTGCATATCCATCAGGACGAAGCTGTCGCCGTCGCGATAGAGGTATTCGTAGGCGCGGTCCTCAACGTGGGGCGAGGGCAGGTCCTCGTCCATGTTGAATCGCTGGTCGATGATCTGGCCGGTCTGGAAGTTCTTAAGCTTGACCTGCATGTAGCTGCGCCAATTGCCCTTGGAGACGCGCGACGCCTCGTGGACAAACCAGAGCTTGTTCTCGTATTCGACACACTGGCCTTTGCGAAGATCGATGGCTTTGGGCATAGTCGTTTTCCTGTGCTGACCGGCGGCCCCCCTGGCCGTCGGCGGTACGTCCGAGAAGTTAACCTGCTGCGAAATCAGACGTTAAAGTGTCGGCGAAGCCCGGCGATTCGTCAAGGGGAACCGGTTCCAAACAGCGGTCCGAATTGTAGTCGCCGTGACGTAACTCTCTGTTATAGTTCAAAATAGATACAGACCGGACGGGAATACCATTCTGCGCGATTTTTGTCGGGCTGAAGGCTCCGCCGGTGGTCGGTTCCATGGTTGAATCGTGAGCCGCCGCCATCTGCCGGGCCGGTGAGTACGGAGCAGGGCGATGTTCCTTGTGGACGCATTCAAGTTTGTCGGGGCAAAGGTTGCCACGGCGATCATTTTCGCCGGGGTCGCTGCGGGTGGGTATTGGGCCTACAAAAACCCCGAAGCGCTCAAGGCCGCCGGCGGCGTCGTAAAGCTCACGATCGTGTGGCTGGCCGTGGTGGCTGCCTTGCCATGGTCGAGCTACCTGTTCATGAGGCCGTTGCTGGCGGCGCAGGCGCGGATGAACAGCGCGCAGGGCGCGGCGGCGACGAGTGTCGGCTTGATCGGCGGGTACAGCGTTGTTGACGTCTTGCTGGCGCTCTGGCTGGCCGACGGCGGGATCAGCGGCGGGTTGTCGTGGTTCGTGGTGATGGTTGGTTTCGCCGCAGCGGGGGCTTATAATTTCATCATCTGCGAGTCCCTGGCGCGACACGTAAACGGTTGACGGTAAACGACCTGCGCGCGGCCGCGATGAAATCGAGCGGCCGCGTCCGCACCCGTCAAGCGTTTTCAACGTTTACAGAACATACAAGGGGCGAGTCATGACCGGGCCAAAGGCTGGAGAACGAATCAGCGAGTACGTCCTCGATTCTCAAGTCGGGGTCGGCAGCTTCGGCCAGGTTTGGAAGGCCCACCACCACATCTGGAAGAATGACACCGTCGCGATCAAGGTGCCGACCGACTCGCAGTATGTTCGCAACCTCCAGAAGGAAGGCATCGCGATTCACGGGTTGCGGCACCCGAACATCGTCCGCGCGATCGGGCTGGACCCGTTCGCGGATGTTCCGTACCTGGTGATGGAATATGTCGACGGATTGTCGCTCGCGGGGTTGATCGGAAAGCACCCGCGCGGATTGCCGCCTTCGAGCGTGCAGCAGATCACCGTCGGGATTCTGCGTGCGCTGGAGCACGCGCACGCCAGCGGCGTGATCCACCGGGACATCAAGCCGGCCAACGTGCTGGTCGCCGGGGCGGGTCGGAAGCCTGTTGAGACTATTGTCTCGAATGACGTGAAGGTGACGGATTTCGGGCTGGGTCAGGCGGGCGAGGTCACCACCGCGAGCATCCTTCAATCGGGCAGTCTGGTCTCCGAAGAGGGGCGCAGCATTTCGGGCACGCTGGCGTACATGGCGCCCGAACAGCGCGACGGCGGACAGACCGACAATCGAAGCGATTTGTACTCGGTGGGCATCGTGTTGTTTGAAATGTGCTGCGGCGAGCGGCCCAGCGGCGGGGACATGCCGTCGCACATCCGGCCGGGCCTGCCGTCGTGGGTGGACGGCGTTTACGGAAAATTGTACACGCGTCGTGACCGGCGGCTGGCTTCGGCGACCGAGGCGCTGGCGATGATCGACGTGGGCAGCGCGCCGCCGATCATCCGCTCGTCCGAGCATCTGCATTCGCGACCGGTCGGCGTCGCGGTCGGGGGCGCCTGTCCGGCCTGCGACGGTCGCGTCGAGCAAGATGACAATTTCTGCATTCACTGCGGCGCGCAGTTGGTGACGAACCCGCGGCGCTGCGAGCATTGCGGCGGATACCCCGGCGCCGACGATCGCTTCTGTGTGTTCTGCGGCGGCGGCCTGCCGGAAAGGGTGGGCTGACGCGATGGTGTTCTGGGCTTCAGGCGGTTCGCCCGGGTTGGTCGCGCTCGGTCTGGTGGCGGGCGCCATTTTTCTGACGTTCTTCTTTTTGAACGCGATGTTCCACCTGTCGACCCTGACCGGCCGAAAAGGGCAAGGCGGCCGGAGCTTGTACGATCGGCCGCCGGTGATTCGTTGGGAATGCGGCGGCGGTCGATGCCGCGCCGCCAATCCTCCGCAGGCGCGATTCTGCCGCATGTGCGGCCGCCCGCGCACGTGACGGATCGGAGGAATCAAGGAGCCGAATGCGCAAGTCGAAGTCCCGCCGTGGCGGGCTATCGAACCGGATGCGTGAGACCGGTCCGATCGTTGGATTGTCCTGGAGGAACGCCGGTTGAAGACGGCCGCTGAACATGCGCTGGAAGTCGAGTCGGCCTTTCTGGCCGGCGCGGCGGCGAACCTGAAGGCGGCCGAGGGGCGCGTCATTTCGGGGAAATGGTTTCGCCGCGCCGATCACGACCGCGCCGAGGCGTTGCGCGCGGCGATGATCGATCGGCGGATGTTCGAGCGCGAGAGGCTGTCGCGTCTGCCACATGGGCGGGGCTTCACGGTTCGCGGCTACGAACGGCGATTCTTCTTCGGGAAAAAGCTTCGCAGTGTGGCGGTGGCGAGCGTGCTGTGTCCGCCCGGCCCGTTGCTGGACGGGAGCGAGAATCCGCCGCCGGTGACGCTGGCGGAGTTGTCGGCGCACGTGCGCGAGCTGGTGACCGACGGCAAGGCGCCGCACTTGATCGGCGTGTGCAGCCCGAGCGGATTCGAGGAAAGTGTCTATCTGGCGAATCTTGATCTGCACAACGTGCGCGTCGTGCTGATCGCGCCGCGGCCCGGCGGAGGCTGGAGGGTTGCCTCGACCGGGCGGCATCTTGACGAACGGCTGATGCGCATCTTTGACCCCGAGGACGTCGGCGAGAAGGTCGCGCGCGTCCGCCGGGAGATTGAGAGCCGCCGGACCGATTTGCTGACCGGCGGGCTGTCGGCCGATAGCATGGCGCGCCGGCTGGAGCTGCCGCAGCTGCTCGTGCGTCAGGCGTTCGAAGCAGCCGCGCGGCAGGACGACGAGCTTCGCGTCAGCCGTCAGGATGGGGACGTTTATCTGTATCGTGGAGCGCCGGCCGATCCCGGCAAGGAGAACGATTCAATGTCGCTGGCCGAATGGATCAAGAGCCTTTTCTCGCGCGAGGGCGACGAGGCGAAGAAGATCAACGTCCTCGCCGAGCGGCGCGCGGCGTTGTCGGGCCGGCTCGACCGCATGTACGACGACATCGCGCGACTGGAGAAGCGCGAGGCCGACATGGTGGAAGAGGGCCGAAAACAGACGTCGCAGGTGGCCAAGCGGCGGCTGGCGTCGCAGATCGCGCACCTGCGGAAGGATATTTCGCGCTGCAACACGAGCGCGTCGATCCTTTCCAAGCAGATCAACATCATCAGCACGCACATTCACAATCTCGAGCTGGCCCGCACCGGGACCGCGGCCGAGATGCCGACGAGCGAGGAATTGACGGAGGCGGCCGTGAACGCCGAGGAGATGCTGGAGCAGCTTTCGGCGAACGATGAATTGGTGACCGGCCTGGAAGTGGGCCTGGCCGAGACGTCCATCTCGGAGGACGAAGCGGCGATATTGAAAGAACTGGAAGGCGACGCCGCCACGACGAAATCGACCAACGTATCAAGCAAATCAGCGGACGCCGCACCGCCGTCGCGCGCAAGCGGTCAGAAAGATCGCGGTCCGGCGCAGGCGGAGGGTTGATGCGTCGCGCTCGAGCGAATGGTCCGTGCGCGGATCATCCGAGCCGCGACCATAAGGGAGCGCCGTAGGACGCTGATGCGAGAGGGACCGCTTCGCACGGGCGCAAGCGCGGCGATGAGATGGACCTGGTCGCGTTTTTTTTCACCGGCGAGACGTCGGCGCTGCATTGAGCACGAAGGGTGGCTTGAATGGGACTGTTTGACTGGCTGACGAAACGCGGCAAGGCGCTGTCACAGATGACGCGGCAGGAGCTTCGCCGGCAGGAGCTGCTGCTGGACCGCGAGCGGCAGCAGTTGCACAAAAAAATACAAGATGCCGCCGGCAAAAAGCAGGAGATCTTTCAGCGCGGCCGTGAGGAGAAATCGCCCGAGGTGCGGCGGATGCTGGCGCAGGAGTTTGACCTGAAGACGACCGAGCAGTTGATGATGGGTCGTCAGCTCAACATCCGCTCGAAGGAGTATCTCACCGTCTCCCGCATGCGCATGCTGCGCGAGAACGCCGACCGGGCAAAGTCGCGCGGCTCGCGGCTGGGGCTGATCTCCGAAAAGGACCTGATCGCGCTGGAGAAGATGATTGCCAACGACTCGATCACGTCGGAGATGTACCAGGAGCGGCTGGACGACATGCTGCAGGTGTCGGCGACGGACGGGGAGAGCATCCTGACGCCGGGATCGAAGCAGGTGCTGGACGTGTGGGAGCAAATGGACACAGGTCTGATTTCGGACGAGGGGCAGGCGTTTGACGAAGCGGAACGGCGCGTGCGCGAGCGGCATCAACAGGCGGAAGGCGCGTCGTGATGAGAATTCGAAGGATTGCAATCCGCCGGCTTCGTGTCGCGCGGTGTTACGTGCAAAGAAGTTGAGTGTGATGAATCGGGATTGACGGATGGCGTTTGATGTCATGGTCGATTGCAGCAAGGACCGGGTGCGGTGGGCGCTGATGCAGTTCGCCCTGCGCCGCGGCATGCGCATCGTCGAGCCGTGGTACCTCGACGGCGTGCGCATCGAGGGGCCGCCCGCGCCGCCGCGCGGCGGATGGGAGAGCCATCGGCCTGGCTGGGGCGACCGGATCAATACCTTGCTGCTCAACTGGCCGAGCGACCGGCCGGCCGTGGACATCGAGTTTTCTCGCAAGAAGGGCCGCACGGTCGTGAACCTGTCGCCGGGCTCGCGGGAAGACTGCCTGATGCTGGCGCATCGCATCGAAGCCTTCTTGCGGGACGCGGCGGCGCAAGCGGTGCAGTCGCCGGCTGTGTGCCCGACCTGCCAGGCGCCGGTCGAAGTGGTGACGGCGAATTACTGCGCCCGTTGCGGCAAGCGATTGAGCATGAGCGCGGCGGATTTCCCGCCGAAGCGGCGCAAGCAAGCGGCGGCCGCGTCGTCTTTGGCGGAAGAGCAGTTGGCGGCGCCAGCGCAGTCGTCAGTGGACGAGCGAAATGTGGAGGCGGCTGCTTCCGCGCCGGCGAGCGGTTCACCGGTGGCGTCGCGCCCGATTCCCGTGGAAGCAGTCGAAGAGAGTGAGTCGCAGGCCGAGCGCGGTGTGACGATTGAGCGGGATGAAGCGGTTGAATCAGAGGTCGCCGTCGAGGCGCCGACAGAGAACGCGGAATCAAACGGTGCGGCCGGCGAGGCAGAGCCGGTGCGACAGCGCCGTCGGGCGCGCGACGCCGAGGCCGAAGCCGTGGTTGAGGATTAAGCGAGGATGACCGCCAACTGCCGCGGCCATGCCACCCAAAGAGCCGATTGCGTGAGTCGCAGACCCGCCGTGGCGGGCAATCGAAGCTGAACGCACGAGGACGTGATATGAGCCTGTTCAAGAGTTCCGAAGAACGCCGCATCGAGCGGGACATCAAGATTCGCCAGGGCATCCGGCGGATCGAGAAGTCCATCACCGAGCAAAACAAGTTCACCGACGAGTTCGTGAAGAACGCCCGCCGTGCCAAGCAGATCGGCGACAACTCGCAGTACATCTTCATTCGCAACTCGCTGAAGAAGACGGCCACAGTGAAGAAAATGCTGGAGCGGCAGCTATTGGCCGTGAAAAACGCGCTGATCATCAAGCGTCAGGCCGAGGCGAGCAGCGATTTCGCCGAGGCGATGGGCACGATGGCCCGCGAAATCGCCCGCATGTTCGGCGAGACCGACCTTGTGCGCACGCAGACGGAATGGGAAAAGGCGATGGCCCAGAGCCAGACGATGGAAGAGCGCATGACGATGTTTCTGGAGACGGTCGAAGACATCGCCGCGAAAGACACCGAGCACGTGCCGGCCGAAGTGGTGACCGACGCCGAGATCGACGCGATGATCGATGCCGAGAGCGAGGCGGAACATGCGAAGGATGTGGACGAACTGGACGCGCTGCGTGCGGAGCTGAACGAAGTGAAGAACGCCGGAGCGAAGGAAACGAAGTAGAACGGCGATGCATGACAGTCGAGCGTATTCCGTCTATTTGATTGGAGGACATGGAAAATGAAGTCGCCTGTATTGATCTGCTCCTCGTTGTTACTGCTTATATCGGGGCAACTTGCTCCCGAGCCGGTTGACAGGGAATTGTCCAATCCATCGCCGATCATGGTATCCAGCTCAAATGGCGCCGTGGTTCAACTCAAGAACACGAATGAAACGTGGACGATCCTCGGCGATCAGAATGGGATTATCATAAGTAGAAAGACATCCAGCGGAATCGAAACAATTCGTCCCAAAGCATTGCAATCGTTATTGCGAGTCAACCGAATAGCCGCTGTCACAAACGGCTGGTCCGGCGAGCAGCGGGCGGTTTGGTACATCGGCATGGCAATAGAGTGTCTCAATGCCAAAGGCGATCAATTCGACTATTACATGTGTGAGGGTCGTTTGTGGACAACGAGCTTTCCGAAGATTCAGATTGAAATGGCATGGCACCTTAGCAATCCAATTACCAGTCGCGCCATAAATCGACCTGTCAGGACACTCGCCGCGGGGCTTCCGGGCGGTGATTCATTAATGATGACGCTTCAAGACTACGTTCGGAATTATCCCAATGGTCCGGATAGTATTGAGACGCATACTTATGTGAACCACTGTCCGGGTAACGAGCCGGTATTTAGCAAATTGACTCAACATTACATGTCCAGCGATACCGTGCGAGTTGCTGAATCGATATCGAACAGTGTAACTAGCGGTGAACATCAGGCTCTTTCGAATCAACCCACATCCCGCCCAGCGCAGCTTAAGGAATAAACCAGCGTTGTTCTCCGTCCTGTTGGGAAACCACGTCGGTACAAATGCGTTATGACCATTTCCTACGACACCTTCGAACGCCTCAAGACCCGCGGCCTCGCCGCGTACAAGGCCGGCAACTACGCCGAGGCCAAGCCGTTTCTCATGCAGGCGGCTGATGCGATGATCAAGATCGCGGCGGACACGGCGGATGCGGCGCGGCGCGAGCGGCGAAAGGTGATGGCCGCCGAGTTGATCGAGTTCGCCCGGCAGTGCGATGAACGTGCTGACCAGAAGCGCGCTGTGCGTCGCGCGGCTGCCAGCGATGGCGACGACAAGGGCGCCGATGCCTCCGACTGGGTCGTGCGCGAGAAGCCGTCGGTGCGATTCGATGACATCGCCGGGCTGGAGGACGTGAAGCACGAAATCCGCATGAAGATGATTTACCCGTTCAGCCACCCGGAGCTGGCGGCGAAGTACGGCATCGCCACCGGCGGCGGCCTGCTGCTCTACGGTCCGCCCGGCACAGGCAAGACGATGATCGCCAAGGCCGTCGCGGCCGAAATCGACGCGACGATGTTTGTCATCAGCCCGGCGCAGGTGTTGAGCAAGTGGGTCGGCGAAGCGGAGCAGAACGTTCGAAAGTTGTTCACCGCGGCGAAGGCCGAGCCGCGTTCGATCATCTTCATCGACGAGATCGAGGCGCTGGTGCCCAGCCGGCGTGATTCGAACAGCAGCGTGATGACGCGCGTGGTGCCTCAAATCTTGCAGGAGCTGGAAGGCTTCGACCGCAATGCGAAGTCCAATCCGTTGCTCTTTGTCGGCGCGACCAACGAGCCGTGGGCGCTGGATAGCGCGGTGATGCGGCCGGGCCGGTTTGATTCGAAGGTCTACGTGCCACTGCCTGATGCGCCGGCGCGATTCAAGCTGGTGGAAATTTATCTCGGCAAGCGCCCGCTGGCGGCGGACGTGGACTTCGGCGAGATCGTTGATCGGCTCGATGGCTACAGCGGGGCCGATGTGAAGGCGATTGCCGAGAAAGCGGCGACGATCCCATTCATGAGTGCGATCGGCGGCAGCGAGCCGCGGCCGATCAATCGTGCCGACATTTTTGCGGTGATCGAGCAAGTCGCGCCGAGCGTGAACAAGAAAGACCTGCTGCGATTTGAACGGTTCCGGGCCGGTGGATAGATTTCGTGTTGTTGAATCGTGTGAAATATGGCGCCGCGGGATGACGTCCTGTCGTGTGACGCTGGCGCGCAATCGGAAGCCGACGGATTGCAATCCGTCGGCTTCATCGTTCTATAATACGCGCAGCGGATTCTTGAAAACAACGTTCGGCATCATTGAGGAATCCATGCCGCGATTTGATCTGGACAAATTCACGCGCGATTCGCAGTTGGTCGCGGCCGTCACGTTCGCGTCGGATGTCTTCTCGCTACTCTCGCGTCGTGTCACCGTGCCGGCGTCGTGCGTCGCGCTGGCGTGGGCGGACGGCGGCCAGCCTGAATTGCTCCGCGCCGGCGCGGAAATTGAGAGCGGCCGATGGCGGCGCATTCTGATCGCGCGGACCGATCCACTCCCGCTGGCGTATGAGCTTCGCCGATTGCCGTCATCGGACGGATTCGATTTCACGGCGACGATTCATCTTCGCGTGCAGTTCGTGCCGCAGCGCGACGAGCTGGCGTCGTTTCATCGCGCGGTCGTCGGCAGCGGCGAACGCGTGACGCTGGAGCAACTGCATCGCCACTGTGAAGAGACCGTGCGACTGGGTGCAGCGGAATTCGCCCGCGCGCGAACCGCCGGAGAGCTGGCGAGCGTCGCCGCGTGGGAGTCCTTCGATACCGCGCTGGCCGATCGGTTCAAGGCGTTCGGCTTTTCGAGTGGGATGGGCCTCTGTGCCGACGTGCGGGCAGAGTTCACGTCGGGCGCGTTCGAGGCCGCGCGGCTCGATCAGCGCTCCGCCGAGCAGCGTCACAAGCGCATCGAGGAGGAAGAGGCGCTGCGGAAGAAAGCGGCTGCCTCGCGCGAGGCGCATCTGGCGTCGCTCGCGTCGATGCTCGACAAGGTTCGCGCGATGGCGGGGGAGTCGGGCGAGGCGCGCGTCGCGGAGTTGATTCGTACGTTCGACGCCGGCCAGCGGGCGCAGCTCTACGCCGGTCTGCTGGCCCAGCCCGCGTCGCGCCGAACGGCGCTGATTCTTCTTGTCGCGGGCAGCGAGTTGCTGGCGGTCGATCCGGCGTCGCCGCACCAGCTCGCGTGGCGGCGGCGGCTCGAGGGCGACATCGGCCCGCTTCGCTCGGTGCGAGTGATGGAAGCCTGCGACGAGTGCACAGTGCTTGTTGGCGCGCGGCGTGGCGTCTATTTGATGAATGGCGAGTTCAATCTGACGCGCCAATTTGCGTTCGACAAGCCTGCGTCACCGCGCGGCGGCGTAAACGCCTCGGTGGTGCTTGGTGAGTCGTTGTTCGCGACGCATTCCGAGGCCGGGCTGCGGCGGTGGGCGCTTCGTGCCGCGCCGAGTGACTCCGCCGGCGAGGTGACGGCCGACGATGGGTCGCCGTGCCTGGAACAGTTGACGACCGGCGCGAAGAGCGTGCGCGACGTGCAGGGCGATGGGGCGGGCGCGATCTGGTTCTCCATCGACTCGCGGGTCGCGGGTTGGCGTCCCGATTCCGCGGACGCGCCGGTGCTGCTGACCGCGCCGGCGGAAGTGACGGCGCTGTGCGTCGCCGATGGCTGGGTCTGCGCGGGATTGAAAGACGGTCGTCTGCTTCACTGGCCGACGCGCGCGCCGCACGACCTGGTGGAGCTTCGCGGGCCGACGGGGCAGGCGGTGGAGTCGCTGCATTGGCTGGCGGGCGGGGGGGTTGCGCGGCTGCTCGTGGCGGATCGTCGCCCGGTGCTGGATTTACTGGTGATCGGCGATGCCTATCGGGGGGAGTATCGCGCAGCCGTGCCGCTGCGGTGGTCCTGGGCGGCGGATGACTGGATTGCGGCGGTGAATGATAATCGTGACAGGTTGCTACTATGGCGACCGAGCGAACCGCAATCGCCGGCGGCGATTGTCCCCGTCGGGCAGCTTTGCGGCAACACGATTCAGGACGCGGCGATGCTCCCGGTCTAGCGATTCGCTAGATCCATGTCGATCGCGAGCGGAATTTCGCCGTAGGTGGGAAACCGCCCGACCTGCTTCTTGCTGAAGATCAGCTTGCCGTCGAGCGTCACATCGAACACGCCGCCGCTGCCGGCCGTGAGTTCACACGTGACCTTGTCCTTGCCGTACTTCTGCGTCAATTCAGCCACCAGACCGGTGGCTTGGGGCAGATAGTTTCACTGATTGCAGTAGGTGATGTGGATCTTCATGTCATGCCTCCGTGTGTTGCGCTTTCTTGGGCTTCGCAGTGCTCGGGTTCAAACGCGCTCGCCCGATCGGTCGCGCGGTTGCTACAGCGTAGCCATCGTCGGCGCAAAAATCAATTTTATCGCCGCCCGGCGGCCTGCTGCTTGTGCGTCGCATCGGCGAGGGTCTTCTTCTCGCGCTCGGTCAGGCTCTGAATGCCATTCTGGTGGACCTTCTCGAGGATACGGTCGACTTCTTCTTGAAGCGATGCCTGTTTCTCGCGGTGAAGCTCCAGTGCACGCGCCTGCCGCTGCTTCCGAAGTCTGGTGAGCCAACCATCGCGCCTCGGTCGATCTTGCGACAAATCAAATCGCGGTCCTTGAGACTCACTTCCGTCGTAAGCGCCGAACTTCAGCAGCATGCGCTGGTTGCGACAGGCCATGTAACCCATGATTGCAATTGCCAGCAGCATCCACTGTTGATTGGCGAGTCCGTAGAAACCCAAAACGATTGCGGCCACCATGCCGACCGTCGTGGCGATCGACAGCGAGCGATTGTGGCCAAGTTTCCACCAAAGCACACATTGCAGCATTCGACCGCCATCCATCGGGTACATGGGCCAGAGGTTGAACAGGAAGAGCACCCAGTTAATCTGAAAAATCAGTCGGGCCCAGAGCCGTGGATTCGCCCAGGTGGAAGCGTCTGATTCCCAGCCGAAGAACGGGTTGAAAGGCACGCTTCGCTCACCAAATACGCCCGACCACATCAGCCCCGCGGCAATCGAAAACAGCGCGACGTTGACCAACGGGCCAAAGACAACCGTAAGAAATTGCGGCCAGGGTCGCCGCGGAGCTTCGACCGTCGCCAATCCCCCCAGCGGCCACATCAGAATGTCCGTTGCGAATCCGCCGACGCGCCGGCCGGCGAGACAATGCCCGAACTCATGCAACAGGACCGACCCAAACAGAACGAACATGCATTGGGCGGTATAGGAGACCGAGTACTTCGCCCCGAGCAGTTCAAAGAAAATGAACAGGATGAAGAGGATATGCACCCGGACTCGAATGCCCGAAACGGTTCCGATCGTCGGCGCCCAATTCAGTGGATTGTCGGCGAAGCGTCCGCCCTCGCGGTATCCGCCGCCGCCGGCCCACTCCCGATGCTCCCAGCTCATGGCCTTCCCCTCCCGTTCCAGACCAGCAGCGTGATGATCGTTTTCGCGTCGATGATGCGCCCGTCGAGTGCCATATTTATGGCATCCTCAACCGGCGTCGGCACGATGTCCAGGTCCTCGCCGGCGTCGAGGTTCTGGTGCGTTGGCGACAGATCGCGCGCGACGTACGCGCGGATCAGCTCGCTCAAGATCCCCGGCGACGGGTGGAACTCGCAAAGGGAGTCAATTCGCCCGGCGCGGTGGCCTGTCTCCTCCTCCAGTTCACGAGCGGCCGCCGACTCGGGCGGTTCGCCCGGCTTGTCCAGCGTCCCGGCCGGTAGCTCCCACAGCACCTTGTCCACCGACGGCCGAACGTGCCGCAGCATCAGGCAGCGTCCGTCGTCCAGCAGCGGTAGCACGACGACCGCGCCGGGATGAACGACAATCTCCCGCAAATGGTCCCGGCCATCGCGTCCGCGCACGGACTTCCGCACGATGAAGAACTTGGGGCAGGTAAGGAGCGTTTCCATACGATGGGAACCTTATCGGAACCGAAGGCCTGCGGCATTATAGATTGTCAGCGGGAGGCGACCCCGGCCGTCGCAAGTAGCGTCGCATAAGGCAGTTAACGCCGGCCAAATTGGCCTTGAGATAGGGTGAATGGGGGTCAGAATTCGCCTCTAGCGCCTTTCCGATGGGGTCCCCCTTGTTCACCCGCAGCAAGCCACTAAAATGCACGGCTCGAAACAGGACTTGCAACAAGGCAACAGGTGACCCCGTGAAGCCCGACATTCATCCGAAGTATTTCAAAACGACCGTGACGTGCGGCTGCGGCCATTCGTTTGAGACCGGCAGCACGCGAGAGAAGATCGCCGTGGAAATCTGCTCGGCGTGCCATCCGTTCTTCACCGGCACGCAGAAGTTCGTGGACACGGCCGGCCGCGTCGAGAAGTTTCAGAAAAAGTTCGGCTCGAACTACTTCAAGGGCGGCAAGAAGGGCGAACCGAACAAGGCCTAGCGACAGTGGAATTGATTTCAATGCGCCGCGGTCTCTCTCGGGAGACGGCGGCGTTTTTCTTTTTGACCGCCCGCGCGAACGGCAATTTGGCAAGCGTGACCCGGCCCTATGTCCGACGAACTGAACAAGCAACTCCTGACCCGGCTCGATGCGCTGGCCACGCGCTATGACGCGATCACGACGGAAATGTCCGACCCGGCGACGGCGTCGAACTCCGCGAAGATCGTTCGCCTCGCCAAGGAGCATCACAACCTCGGTCGCCTCGTGGAGCCGTATCGGGCGTATCGCGATTTGCTGCGGCAACTCGACGAGACGCGCGCGATGGCTGACGACGCTTCGGGCGATGCTGAATTGCGCGAGATGGCGCGAGAGGAGCTGCCGCAGTTGGAATCGCGCGTTGCGGGTCTCATGGAGGAGTTGATCGCCGGCCTTCTCGCGGGCGACGACGCGAACGTCGATTCGATCATCATGGAAATCCGCGCGGGGACCGGCGGCGACGAGGCCGCCCTGTTTGCCGGCGACTTGTTTGATATTTATTCGCGCTACGCCGCAGGGCATGGCTTCAAAATCGAGCTGATCGATGCTTCGCCCGGCGACCACGGCGGCTATCGCGAAGTCATTTTCAACGTGAAGGGTCCGGGTGTTTACACGCACCTCGGCTACGAAGGCGGCGGCCACCGCGTGCAGCGTGTGCCGGCCACCGAGACCCAGGGGCGCATTCACACGTCGGCGGCGACGGTTGCCGTGCTGCCGGAAGTGGAGGAGACCGAGTTCGAGATCGACTGGGACAAGGACGTGCTGGAACACGTGAGCGCGGCGGGCGGTCCCGGCGGGCAGAATGTCAACAAGGTGGCATCGGCGATCAAGCTCGAACACAAAGCGACGGGCATCACCGTCTCGATGCGCGACGAGCGCAGCCAGCACAAGAATCGAGCCAAGGCGCGACGGTTGATGATCAGCCGTGTGAAGCAACATTACGACGAAGTGGAGCGGGCCAAGCGGGATTCCACGCGCAAGAGCATGATCGGTTCAGGCGATCGCAGCGAGCGCATCCGCACGTACAACTTCCCGCAGAACCGCTGCACCGATCATCGCGTCAACGAGAGTTTCTCGCTCGAGCAGATCAGCAACGGCGAATTGGACGAAGTCATCGCAGCGCTGCGCAAGCTCGACCACCAGCAGCGCCTGGTCGCCGCGGCTGCCGTGGATGCCTGACCGCGTTGGAAGGGGAGACGGCGCGGGTTGAAAAGCGTGCGGGTTACTCGGCCGGTGCGTCGTGCTGTGCGGCGGTTTCAAGCGGCTGCGGCTCGACCGGCTCGGGTGGTTTGGGGAAGAGGCTCCGCAGGATTTCCTTGAGACTTCGCAGGGGCTGGGGGTGGATTGTCGGCTCTTCGACCGTGCCGCGCAGGCGCACTTCCATGAATTCGCGCGATGCCCCTTCAAGAAGATCGGTCAGGAACGGCACGCGAAGTCGCACCGGGCTGCCGGCCAGCAACGTGACATCCAGCTCGCGCGACGCGAGATTCATCGTGCCGCCGCCGACGAATGAAACGGCGCGACCCTGCAGATCAATGGCCTGAAGCGTCAGCGTGTCTTTCGATAGAAAGAACTTGAGCCGCCCGTCGTGAAAAACATTCTCATCGGGCGTCAGGTTGAGCACCTGAAAAATGGCGAAGACCAGCGGCAGCTTCCAGACTTGCGCCGAGCGAACATACACTTCGCCCGCGCCTTCGCGATAGGCGTCCTTGCCGCCGCGCCCGCGAAGTATGAGGTTGCCGTAGATGTCGCCTGTGGCGTTGACCTCCTCGTCGGCCGTGCGTTTTCCTGACGCACTGCGCGACTTTGATTGAATAGGCGGCGCTGCTCCATTCTCCGGCGATTCGGATGAGTGAAGGTACTGATCCAATTGCAGGTCGTGTGCCGTGATCGACGCCCGATAGCGCGGATCGCCACGCCCCAGATCAATCTCCGCGAGGGCGGTCACCTGTCCGCCATACAACCCGGCAGATGCGTCATCAACCTGAATCTTGCGACGTCCCGCCTCCATCCGCACGGTCGCCGCCAGGTCTTCAAGCGGCCAGCCCGACAGCGTCACGGTGCGCAGCGCCGTTCTCAGGTCCAGCGCCGCGCCCTCGACCGGATCGACCTGCCCGCTGCCTTGCACCGTTCCGGCGGCGTCGCGTATCGCCAGGCCCAGGTCGGCCCGGCCGTCGCGGAGGGTGAGACTCCCGTCGAAATACCAGGCCATGCGGCCCGACTCGTCGGGCGCGAACCGCAGCGGATCGAGCTGCACGTCAACCGTGCCGCGCGCCCGTGCGTCCTTCAGGGCCGTGCGCAGGTTGGCGGGCAGCGCTGAGAAGAGCGAGTCATCCAGTTTCAGATCGGTCGCGCGGAGCGACAGCAGCCCGGCGGGGCGCGGCGCCGACAAGTCGATGTCTCCCGCGACGCGAAAGCGGCCGTCGCCCAGCCGACCGGTCATGCCCAGCAGCTCGACTCGGCGCGGGCCGATGCGGATGGATCCCGAGAGACCGGTGAGCGGCAGGGGCAGCGCTTCCAATCGCACCGCGCCCTCGCGGACGGTGAGAAGGGTCTGATGGCGCGTCTGCAGGTCACCGTCGCGTGCGAGGCAGTGCAGATGCGTTTTCGCCGCGACGGTGCCGCTTGGGTTGAGGCTCTTCCACGCCACCTGCAGGCTTTCGGGAAACGCCGCATAGAGATCGCGATCCAGAGGAAGTGAGTCGCACGCAAGCGCCAGATCGGCGGCGAATCCGCCGTCGTCGTTTCGCAGGACGTCGCCGGATACGGTTATGGCGGCCTGGCCATGGCGGCCCTGTGCGCGAAGAATCGACACGCCCTCGGGCTGAATCAGCACCTCGCCGGTCACGCCTTCTACGCGGTAAGGGAAGTCCCGATAGCAGACAAGCCCGTCGTGAAGCGTCAGGCGCAGGTCGTACAGCGCCGTCGGCTCGGCGCGGCGAAGCAGAATGGACCCACCGACATCCACTCGTCCGCTGGGTTGAAACTGCGCAAACGCGCCGCGACCTTCCGGCGGGAGAATCGACGCCAGGGCATCATCCAGCGGCACGCCTGTCGCCTGGACGTTCAACTCTGATTCGGGCGGGGCATCCGGATGGAACACGGTACGGCCATCGATTCGGATAACGGCGTCGCCCCGGTGGCCCACCAGGTCACGAATCTCGACAAGGTCGTCGTCGATGGCGATGCGGCCGCACACGCTGGTGACTTCATACCGGTTTGCAAGGGAGAACGCGCACGTGACGGGCGTCACATCGACGCGAGTTCGCCAGTCGGGCTGCTGCGACTCATCGGCGCTGCCCGCGCGATTCAGACTCACGTCGAGATCGACCGAGCCGGTCGGCGTGATTCGGCGCCAGGCCGCCTGGTGGTGCGGCGACAGGGCGGCATGCAAGTCCCCATCCAGGGGCACCCCTCGCCCGCGAATCTCAACCGCCACCTGCGACCAGAACCGGCGCTGATCGACCGTACCGTGGAACTCCAGGTCGGCCGGGCCATGGCGACCGCGAAGCCCTTCAAGTCGCACGATGGGGCCGTCGAATCGAAGGGCCCCGGTGAGATCGGTGACTTCATAAGGAAACCAGGCCGACCGCGCTCGCACGAAAAGCGGCTTGAGGACACCGTGCAGATCGAGGGCGGCATGCTTGCCCGGTTCGCGGCGCAGCTGCAGGTCCACGTCGAACACACCGTGCGGGTCGTAGTCGGTGAAGATGGACCGAAGCACGTGCGGCACGGACGGGTCGTCCAGCAGTTCGGCGCGGACGGGGCCTTCGGGCGCGGGAAGCGCCGCGGCGGTGAATCGCACGTCGAAACCCATTTCATCCAGGGGCCGGTCGGCTGCGTCAACCGTGCCTTCAAGCTGGCACGTCGCGTCGTTCACGAGTCCGGCGACGTCCAGCTCGAGCCGCGTGCCGCTCCACTTGAGCCGACCTTGCACACCGGTCATCGTCACGGCGGACTCGGTTCCTTCCGCGGCCGTGCCGGCGCTCGCGTCGGCGGGCAGCGTCTCCGCGTTGCCCGAGCGCAGCATGGAGAGCGGAATGCGGCAGCGGACGCTTCGCAGGGCGATTTCGTAATTGCGCTCCACCGCCGAGCTGGCCTCGTAGGTCATGCGCGTGAGCTTCACTTCGCCTTGCAGGTCAATCCGCTCGAAGAGTTGCTGGGCGGCCTTGGGAAGTTGCAGCCGCACGGTGCGGGCGTCGACGAAGGGAGCGTTGGTGACGACCTTGGCGCCCGGGTCGAAGGCGACGGTGGCGCGTTCGGCCGGGTCGCTGTACCGCCGGACTTCAATGTAGTAACCCGTCTCCGACGTGGGATGCGGCCGCACGTCGGCGTCCAGTTCCTCCTCGCGCATGGCGGGCTCGGAATTGTGCGAAAGGCTGGCGACGATGGCGCGGGCGGACCGCACGCGAACCAGCGGACGATGGCCGCCGCCCGTGCCGCTGGTCTGGCGCTCGCTGCGTCCGAAGAACTGCCAATTGTGGGCACCCGTGTCGGCGTTCTGGAGGAATCGGATGCGGGGTTCGACGGCGATCAGCTCCTCGACGCGAAGCCGACCAAGGAACAAGAGCCAGGGATTGTGAATCAGTTGGATGGACTCCGCAGAGACGATCTGGCGATCGTCCGGGTCGATGGCGCGGGGGTCCAGTTCGGGCTTGTAGGGCGTGGCGATGCGAACATCGCGCAGCGTGATTCCGCCGAAGAGGCTGAACCGCGCGCTGCCGATGCGCACCTCGCACCCCGTCGAATCCTGAAGAAACTCAACCGCGCGCTGCTGAATCGCGCGATCGCGCGTCGTCGCCGCGTACCAGATTCCCCCCAGGAGAATAAATAGGAGCGTCGCAAGGCTTGCCCGGTAGCGCGTCAGCGAGACGGGGTGGCGGTCCACGGCCCGGCGCTGGATCCAGAGACGTCGGCGCCGGCGACGCGCCTCGGCAGTGGTCATTCCGGTCAAGGCCATGTTCGACAATCTAGGCGTTGCCGCGCGGCCGGTCCAGACGAAGCCGTGCGCCCGCCCCGATGACAACGAGGATCATGAGCAGGGGCATCGCCGGCAGGCGATATCGCACCGAGCCGACAAAAACCATGTGGATCGCCGAGAAATAGATCGCCGGCGACAGCAGGAAGAGCAGCGTCCAACCCTGGCGGCGCAAACGCCAGACGCCAACGGCTGCGAGGACAAAGATCGGCGCGACGGTGAGCCAGCCGACGGCGGTAAACAGCGCGGATTCGTAACCCGGCGCATTGAGCGTAATGGACCACGTGCGCCGTAATTTGGTCCATGCGAGCGAGAGCGTCTCGCGCGGGTGCGACCGCGCCCAGTCGAGCGCAGCGCGGCGATAGACGGCGTCGCGCTCGGCCTCGTCGGCGAGTTCCTCTGCCGGCGGATACACGATGCGATCCATGCCCGGGCCGCCGTCGGCCCAGGGACCGAGCGCCTCCAGCAGGCTCGCGCCGCCACCGACGCGGGTGGGGATGAATCGCCCGAACAGGCGATCGTTTCGCAGGATGTTGGGCGCGAGGACCGCGCCATAGACGAGCGCCGCCGCAAGGGCGATGCGAGCCTTGTTGTGCACCGGGCCGTTCGTGTGGTGCCATATTAACGGCAGTACCAGGATTGGCAGAAACAGACTCGTGCTGCGCGTGAGGGTGGCCAGGCCCAGAAGGATGCCGATGGCGCCGGCGCAGGCGAACGCATCCGGCAAGCCGTCCTGTTCCCGCAGGCGCGCCAGAAAGAACCACGCGGCCATGAGGAATGCGATGTACATGATTTCGGTGAGGACAAGCCCGTGAAAGAAGAGGAGAATCGGATGCGTCGCGAGCAGGGCCGCCGCGCCCAGCGCTGCGCGGTCGCTTACCCATCGGCGTGCCACGGCGGCGGTCAGAGCGACGATAAGGACGCCAAGTACCGCCTGCATCCCGCGCGCGAATCGATAGATCTGAATGTCTTCCATGAAACCAAGACGAATCGGGATGGACAACAAGTACGGATAAAGCGGATCGGTGCCGGCGCGGATACTGGCTGATTCAATCGGGCCGTTGCCCGCCGCGATGTTTCGCGCGACGCGCAGGTATCGGTGCGAGTCGGGATAGTCGAATCGCTTCGGCTGCCACTCGGCCCAGGCGATGACGCCAATCTGGCAAAGAATCGCGGAAATCAGCACGCATGCGAGGCCTCGACGAAACGCGCTGACCGAACAGGTTTCGCCGCTCAATGACCCGTGCCCTCCAGCGTCGAAGCGAGCTGCCGGCGGGGCTTGCGACCGCGGCTTGCATTTTCCCGGCCAAGTGTTTTCTCCGAGCCGCGACCGTGAGGGAGCGGGTTCGACAAGTCGCGCGCGCCGATCTCTCTTCGGCTCGCGCACACCCATCCGCCGCTTCGTTCAAAGCAGCCTCCGGGCAGCTCGACTCGCCGCCGTCGACCATCCATCCGGAGTAATTTCGCCAGCGCGTCGATCCGCTCGGCGGTCACGAGCTTGCGCGGCCAGCCTAGGCGACCCAACAGAAGCACGACAACCTCGCGCTGAATCGCGGCTGGCACGTCGCGCAGAGGCTCCACGGAAATCACGCGCGATTCCGCCATGCGGGACATTGCAAACCGTCCGGCCACCGCGCGCCCGCCCTCGTCGGCCGTGCGAATTGCACGCTCAAGGGCCGCCCGCGCTGATCTGCGAATGGCCTGTGATGCCGCGCGGGCCTGCTCACCGAGGCGGACCAGCGCTGCGCTTGCCCGCGGGTTGACCCCGCGCGCGAGCCGGGGCATGACTTCCTGGCGCAGGAAGTTTCGCGTGGCGACCGACGGATCGGCGTTCGTCGAGTCGTCCATGAAATTCAAGTCGCGCTGGTGCAGGTACCCGCGCAACGCGTCACGCGTGAACGGAAGCATCGGCCTGACAATACGAATGTCGCTGTTTGGATGAAGCCGCCGCCGCCGCGGGATCCCGCCCAACCCGCGCAAGCCCGTGCCGCGCAGAATTCGGTGGAGCACGGTTTCCGCCTGGTCGTCGGCATGATGAGCCACGGCGATGAAGCGCGCAGCGTGACGCTGCGAGACCTCGCCAAGAAAGGCGTAGCGCCGCGTCCTGCCGGCCTCTTCGATCGACTGCTTCGCGCGACGGGCCAGGGCCGCCACGTCGGCGGTGTCGCACACGCACGGCAGCGCCAAGTTCGCCGAGACGGCCTCGACAAACGCCCGCGCGGCTGCGGACTCGGCGCGAAGCCCGTGATCCAAATGCGCCACAATCAGCCGCCAGCCGCAGCGCTTGCGCCGATTGACCTCATGCAATCCGTGCAGCATGGCCGTTGAGTCGGCCCCGCCCGATACGGCGCAGACAGCGGCTGCACCGGGCGGCAGCAGGTCGCGCGCCGATTCGAACAAGCGTCGATGAAAAAGTCGAATGTCCATTGGATGTCTTGAGCCGGATTCGCTTCCGCCAGCGGAACGTCTCATCGCGATTCAGGGGTTGCCTCGCCGACCGTTATCTGCACGCCGGCCGCCGCCTCCTTGCGCCGCAGTTGCCCGCAGGCCGCGTCGATGTCCAGCCCGCGCGATGTTCGCACGTGCGCATTCACGCCGCGCTCGCGAAGGTGTCGCTGAAAGGCGGCCGTGGACTCACTCGTCGGCCGGCCATAGGGCAGGCCCTCGACCGGATTGTAGCGGATCAGGTTGACGTTGCAGCGAAGCTGGCGACAGAAGGCGGCGAGCTGTGCCGCGTGCTCGGGCCGGTCGTTGACACCGTGCAGCAGGATGTACTCCAGCGTAATTTCGCGCCCGGTCTTTTCGAAGTAGTGCCGGCATGCAGTCGTGATCTCCTGGAGGCGGATCTTCTCCGCCCAGGGGATCAGCTCCGCTCGAAGCGATTCGTTCGGCGCGTGCAGCGACAGGGCCAGCGTCAGTTGCAGTCCCTCGTCTGCAAGGCGGCGAATCTGCTTCGGCAGACCGACCGTACTGATGGTGATCTTCCTCGCGCCGACCTCCAGCCCCCACGGCGCGTTGATCGCCCGCGCCGCCTGCAGGACGTTTTCATAATTCGCCAACGGTTCGCCCAGGCCCATGAACACGACATTTGTCAAACGCTCGCCGCCGGCCGCCACGGCCTCGGCGCGCACCCGCAACGCTTGCTCGATGATCTGCCCGGCGGTGAGGTTGCGCTGCAAGCCGTCCAACCCGCTGGCGCAGAAGCGACAGCCCACCGGGCAGCCGACCTGCGAACTGATGCAGGCGGTGTAGCGTCCTTCGACCGGCACGGGAATGAGCACGCATTCGGTCGTCGCGCCGTCGGGCCAGCCGAGCAGCAGTTTGACCGTGCCGTCGCTGGATGCGGCGCGGCGTGTGATCGTGGAGGCGTAAAGGTCGTATTGCGTCGCGAGCTTCTCGCGCAACGGCTTGGACAGGTTCGTCATTTGCTCGAAAGTCGTCGCGCCGCGCTCGAAGACCCATTCGAGTACCTGCTTCGCGCGAAATGCCGCCTCGCCGGCTGCTTTGAATTGCTCCGTCAGCCCGGGCAGGTCGAAGTCCAGCAGGTGTTCGCGATGCGCTTGCATGGGTTCGCCAATTTGGAACGTTGCAAAGCCGGCGGATGGCCATCCGTCGGCTTCTTGAGATCATTCAATCGTCTTGCAAATACTTTTCACGCTTGGTGGATGCTTCTCATTCGGTACACGCCTCGCGCTCGGCAGACACTTCCCGCGGGCTCATTCTGAAATCAGCGTGCCGATCTTGCTGCTGGAGACCGCCTTCTTCATGTTCCCCGGTGTCATCAAATTGAACACGCGGATCGGCACGCCATGGCGCTGGCAAAGATCGACCGCCGACACGTCCATCACGCGCAGCCGCTGGTCGATCACCTGATTGTAGCTCAAGGTCGGCATGAACTTCGCGCGCTTGTCCTTCTTCGGATCGGCGGTGTACACGCCGTCCACCTTCGTCGCCTTGAACAGCACGTCGGCATTAATCTCGACCGCCGCCAGGGCCGCGGCCGTGTCGGTGGTCACATAGGGGCGGCCGGTGCCGGCGGCGATGATGACCACGCGGCCCTTTTCGAGATGCCGGATGCATCGTCGGCGGATGTAGCTTTCGCAGGCGCTGTGAATGGCGATGGAGGACTGCACGCGCGTCGGCTGGCCGAGGTCTTCGAGCGTGTCCTGCAAGGCGAGGGCGTTGATGACCGTCGCGAGCATGCCCATGTAATGCGCGGTGGCCTCCTGGATGCGCAGGGCCGAAGCGGTCGTCTCGCCTCGGAGAAAGTTCCCGCCGCCGACGACGATGGCGACCTGCACGCCGGTCTTCGTCACGGTGATGACTTCTTCCGCGATGCGACGAAGCGCGGCCCCGTCGATGCCGAAGCCGCCGGGCGTGCCGATTCCCTCGCCGGAGATTTTCAGCAACGCACGACGAATGCCGCCGGCCTTTTTTCCGCCCATCGATCTTGCTCGTCCTGACTTTGGCATGATGGCATGCACCTGCGCATAAAAAAAGCCGCTTTCGCGGCTTTGGAAGAAATCAGTTCATCGCCCCGACTTCCATCTTCGTGAACGATTTGATCGTGAACCCGTGCTCCTTCGCATAGGCCCCGACCGTCTTCTTGTCGTCCATCACGAACGGCTGCTCGACCAGCACGCGCTCGCCGAACCAGCGGTCCATCTTGCCGCTCACGATCTTGTCGATGATCTGCTCCGGCTTGCCCTTGACCTCTTCCTTGAACTTGGCCCGGGCGGTTTCAACCTCGGCCGACGGCACATCCTCGCGCGACAGGCCGGTGATCAACTGCGTCGATGCGATGTGCATGCAGATGTGCCGACCGGCCTCGCCCGGCGCGCCGTCGCAACCGATGGCCGCGCCGACCTTGCCGTTGTGATGCACGTAGGCCGCGCCGATGCCGGACACCAGCTTGGCGCGCTGCACGTTCATGTTCTCCTTCAGCTTGCCGAAGGCATCGACCAGGTGATCGTTCACTGCGCGGCCATCAGCGGCCTTGGCGGCTTTGATCTTCTCGCCATCGGTGAGACCGCTGTCCAGCGCGGCCTGGGCGATCTGGTTGGCCAGCTCGCGGAAGGTATCGTTCGTCGCGACGAAGTCCGTCTCACAGCGCACTTCGCACAGGGCGGCGCCCTTCTCATTCGCGAAGATGCCGATGCGGCCGTTCGCGGCCTCCTTGTCGGCGCGAACGCTCATTTTGTCGGCGAACTTCTTGCGCAGAATCTCCAGCGCCTTCGCCTCGTCGCCGCCTGCTTCGACGAGAGCGTTCTTGCAGTCCATCATCGCAAGGTCGGTCTTGGATCGAAGGGTCTGAACCTGTTTCGCACTGATCTCCGGCATTGGTGTTCTCTCCTGGGTGCAAATTCCACGGCCCGGCAGACCGGTGGGTCGCATCGGTGTCGTGCGCCGCGCCGGTTCAACGACTCCGGAGGGCGCATCTGGTTCTGGTTATTGTAACGCCCGGGGCAGGCCTGCCGCCCGCCGAACCCAGGCTGGAAGTGGCCGGTCCCGAGGGCCGATTACTGCGCCGCCTGCGACCCGGCGCCGGCGACTGCACCGGCTTCACCGGCGTCATCCGAAGGCGAACCGCCGCCCGATTCCATGGCCGCGATTTCCGAGGTCGACATGCGCTTGGACCGCCGCGGACGCGCCGCGCCCGGGCCGCCGGCCGAATCCCCGCCACCCTCGCCGGGGGCCGGTCGACTGCGCTTGCCCTCTTCAATGGCGTCGGCCAATTGCGTCACGATGATGTCGATCGCGCGCATGGCGTCGTCGTTGCCGGGGATCACGATGTCTGCCGAATCCGGATCGCTGTCGGTATCGACCAGGCAGATCGTGGGGATGCCCAGCTTGCGGGCCTCTTTGAGTGCGATGTACTCGCGCCGCACGTCCAGCACCACCAGCACGCCGGGCAGCCGCGTCATGCGTCGGATGCCGTCGAGGTTGCGGGTGATCTTCTTGCGTTCACGGTCGACCATCGCGCGTTCCTTCTTGGTGAGCGCAGCGATGCGACCGGTCGTCTCGTAGCTTTCCAGCTCTTCGAGACGCGCCAGACGGGAGCGAATGGTTTTGAAGTTCGTGAGCGTACCGCCGAGCCATCGTTCGTTGACGTAGTGCATGCCTACGCGCTGTGCCTGCTTTGCCACGGTTTCCCGAGCCTGTCGCTTGGTGCCCACCAGCAGCACGTCGCTGCCCTGGGCGACCATCGCGCCGAGAAACTTCTTCGATCGAAGCAGACCTTTGATGGTCTCGCGAATGTCGATGATGTGAATCCCATTCCGCTTGCCGAAGATGTACGAGCCCATCTTGGGGTTCCACCGGCTCACGCGGTGGCCAAAATGAACGCCCGATGCAATCAACTCGCGGACCAACTCCGATGACAATCGTCACCTCCCTTGCAGCTAAAATGTTGCACACGGTATTCGACGGACGAATACGCTCGATTTCGACGAATCTCAAAGCTTAAGCCACCCAGCTCAATGCGTCAACCGCAATCCCTCCACCAAACTTGGCCGGGCCTCACGCAACCCGCTCCCCTGCATGGGTTTAGATGCTCGGCAAGCCTCGAGTCCATGCAATAGGCCCCCTTCGCTCCCCACGGATGGCCTTCCGGCCCACAGCCGGCCACTACCCATTGGGGGGTTGGAGTTTGGGGCCGAGGGGCGGATACTGCCGCTCGGATAGACGCATGAACGACGATGCCCCTCCACCCAGAATCTTCATCAGCGCAGCCGAACAGAGCGCCGACGAGCACGCCGCCGCGTTCATCACCGCGTTTCGACGCCGCCGACCCGATGCGACTTTTGTCGGGCTTGCCGGTCCGGCGATGCAGGCCGCAGGGTGTCGGGCATTGGCCGACATGACCACGCGCTCGGCGATGGCCCATGCCGCTGTGTCGCGCGTCCCCGAAGCGCTGCGCATGCTTTCGATGTTTAAGAAGCATTTCGCGCGCGAGCCGCACGACGCAGCCGTGATGATCGACTCGCCCGCGCTGAACCTGCCCATCGCGAAGATCGCGCGCAAGGCCGGCGTACCGGTGTTGTACTACATCGCGCCGCAAAGCTGGGCCTGGGGATGGCGGCGCTGGCGCAACAAGCGCATCCGCGCGCGAACGACGCGCGTCGCCTGCATCTGGCCGTTCGAGGAACCGTACTTTCACGAATGGGGCATCGACGCGAAATACGTCGGCCATCCGTCGTTTGACCGGTTGCTGGCAACACCGGCCGATCCGGCACGCGTGGCGGAATTTCGTCACGACGCGCAACCGGTGATTGCGATCCTCCCCGGTTCGCGCGAGCACGTCGTGCGCGAGGTCTTCCCCGGCCAGCTTGAAGTCGCTCGCGCCATCGCCGCGCGGTTTCGCCGGGCGCGGTTCATCGTCACCGCCGCCAACGGACAGGTGAACGCGCTGATCCAGGACATCAACGCGCACAGCCGTCGAACCGTGGGGCTGACCGTCGTGGCGGGGGCGGCCGATCGCGCCGCAGCCATCGCTGCAGCCGACCTGGCCCTGGTGGCGTCGGGCACGGTGACGCTGGAGGTCGCGTTTCGTCGCACGCCGATGATCGTGATGTACAACACCAATCGCTTGCTCTACAACCTGATTGGCCGGTGGTTCATCACCACGAAGCACCTGTCGATTCCAAACATCCTCGCGGGTGAGGAGATCGTGCCGGAGTTCATGCCGTACTACGTGAACACCGCGGCGATCTCGGCGAGGGCCTTGGAAATGCTCTGCGCGCCCGGACGGCTCGATGCCATGCGCGAGCGTCTGCGGCAGGTGATTGAGCCGATCGTGCGACCCGGCGCGGCCGACAACGCCGCCGCCGTGCTGGAAGAAATGCTTACCGCGGGTTCAGGCGAGCGACCGTCGCGTTGAAGACGGCTTCGACCGACAGGTCTTTCATGCATCGCAGGCCGTAGGGGCATTGCGACAGTTTGCGAAAATAGCAGGGGGAACAGTTCAACGGCAATCGCAGCACGTCGTCCGACCGTCCGTAGGGCCCGGTCCGCGCCGGATTGGTCGGCCCGAACAACGCCACGAGCGGCCGGCCCAGCGCCGCCGCCATGTGCATCGGCGTGGAGTCGGCCGTCACGACGATCGCCGCGCGCTCGATGACCGCCGCGGCCTGGCGAAGCGTTGTCCGGCCGCAGAGGCTCGCCGCGCGATCGTGCGCCGCGCGAATCGCAGTCGCCGCGAGCGGCTCGTCATCTTTTCCGCCGACCAGCACCGCTTTGACGCCGCACTGAACGGACAGCTTCTCCGCGAGTTCGCCGAACCGTTCCGCGGGCCAGCATTTCGTCTCCCATCGCGTGCCCGGCACGAGCGCCACGAAACGTTCGCCCTCGACGACGCCAACGGTTGCGAGCAACTGCGCCGCCGCCGTGCGGTCTTCAGCCGTCAGCGTTATGCGCACATCGGGGTGCGCGGCGTCGAGATTCAGCAACCGGGCGACGCCGAGGTTTTTGTCGACCGCGTGAACATCGCGGTTCGCGGCGCGCGGAATGCGATGGGAATAGAACGCCGGGGCCAGCTCCCGTGCGTCGGCGAACCCGATCCGCACCGACGCGCCCGACGCCATCGCCAGAAAGCCGCTGCGGAAAAGCCCCTGTAGATCCACGACGAGATCGAATCGCTCGCGGCGTAACTGCCGCACAAAGGACAGGAAATCGGCCGTGACGGACAGGCTCCGCCCCAGCCGCCCGAAGCGCTTTCGATCAAACGGTATGACTTCGTTCAATGCCGGGTCAGCGGCGATGATATCGACAAAAGTGCTTGCCACGAGCCACGCGATGTGCGCCGAGGGGTAGCGCCGCCGCAGCGCGTGAAGCACCGGCAGCGCATGCAGGATGTCGCCCGGCGAGCTGGGCTTGATCATCAGGATGCGATGGAATTCGCGCTGCGCGAGTTCGCTCATGCCGATAGTGTAAAGCCCAGCGTCCGCACAATCCCGCGAAGATCCGCGTACGCACCGGTCAGCTCCAGCCCGGCGTCGACGAACAACTGCGTCACCGCTTCGGCCTGGCCTTTTCCAATCTCCAGCAACAGCAAACCGCCCGGGCGCAGCCGCGGCGCGACTTGCGGTGCCATTCGGCGAAACAAGTCCAGACCGTCCGCGCCGGCAAACAGCGCCGTCGCAGGCTCATAGTCGCGCACCATCTTCGGCAGCGTCGGGGCATCGGCCGTTGCCACATAGGGCAGGTTCGCCGTGATGATGTCGAACGCTTCGCCGGGATCGCCGCCGTTTCGCTCCAGCAAATCGGCCACGGCGCACGTTACGCGATCGGTGACTCCGTGCTTGGCCGCGTTGCCCCGCGCCACCGCCAGCGCCGGCTCACTGATGTCCGTCGCGACGGCGTGCGCCCTCGGTTCGCGTTTTGCGATGGTCACCGCGATGCAGCCCGAGCCGGTGCCCACATCCCGCACGGTCACGCGCTCGCCGGTGCGCGTTGCTGCATGCGCCAGCGCTTTCTCGACGATGATCTCCGTTTCCGGCCGCGGGATCAGGACATCGGGCGTTACGTCGAACTCGAGCGAGTAGAACTCTTTCCTCCCGACGAGGTAGGCGATGGGTCGATGGTCGGCAGCCGCTTTGACCATCTCGCGAAACGCGGTGCGCTGCGCGTCATCCGGCCGGCGCTCATATTGCGCATAAAGATCGATCCGCCGGCAAGCGAGCGCCTTGGCGAGAAGAATCTCGGCACAGAGACGCGGCTCTTCAACGCCGCGCGACTCGAAATGGGCGCGCGTCCAATCGAGCAACTTTCCGATCGTCCAGTCGGTGGTGTCCGCGGGGCGGGTCTGCGTCATGAAACCTCGTGCGCGCATGGGCGACGGGGTCCCGCCGATCCGGCGAAGTCGCCGCGCTGGTCTGCAGAGTGTAGCCCGATGCGGGATCGGTTCAATCAGTCGGGAAACTCGTCGAGGCACTTCTGCAATCGGTCCATTTCCCATTTGCTGCCGACGAACAGCGGCGTGCGCTGGTGAAGGCTGGTCGGATTCTTCTCGAGGATTCGCCCCGTGCCGTCGGTCGCGACGCCGCCGGCCTGTTCGGCGATGAATGCAATGGGATTGGCCTCGTAAAGCAGGCGCAGCTTGCCGGTCGGCGCCTTGGCGGTCGGCGGATAGAGGAAAATGCCGCCGCGCAGCAGCGTGCGATGAAAATCCGCCACGAGCGAGCCGATGTAGCGACTGGTGAACGGCCCGGCTTCCTCGGTCTTGCACCATTGGAGGTAGCGCTTCACGCCCTCGGGGAAGGAGTTGTAATTTCCTTCGTTCACCGAGTAGATCTTTCCCTTCTCCGGCATGCGCACGTTTTCGTTGGACAGCACGAACGCACCGACCGACGGATCGAGCGTGAAGAAGTGCACACCTTCGCCGGTGGTGTAGACCAGAACCGTGCTGGAACCATAGACGATGTAGCCTGCCGCCAACTGGCGCATGCCGGGCTGCAAGACATCCGCCGCCGGGTCGTTCGCGTTGAAGCCGTCCGGATCGCGCTCGAGGATGGAGAAGATCGTCCCGACGGATACGTTCACATCGATGTTGCTCGAGCCATCCAGCGGATCGAACACGACGACGTATTTCCCGGCCGATCCCGCGTTGGTCAGCACGGTCGGCTCGTCAAGCTCTTCCGAGGCAATGATGCCGACGTTGCCGCGATACTCGAGGCACAATTGAATGCTCTTATTGGCAAGGACATCGAGCTTCTGCTGTTGTTCGCCGCTCACATTGGAGCCGCCGGCCTCACCCAGCACGTCGAGAATTCCCGCGCGGCGGACGTTCGCGGAGATAATTCGAGCCGCCAGCGTGATTCCGGAGAGCAGCCAAGAGAATCCGCCGGTGGCGGTCTGATGATGTCGCTGCTGGCAGAGGATGTGTTCCTGAATCGTGACAAGATGATTGTTGTCGCGCTTGCGTGCGGGTCGGATCGTGTCGGACGGCGGCATGCTCATGAAGTAAACCCCGGGTTCGACCGCGCCGGCGAGCGCGAATCAGAACCTCCATTTTATCCTGCCCATTGGCCTTTCCCAAGCGGAGTGTGGGCACGCTTCATGCCACGGTCACCTCACGTTGAGCATGATCGTCCGAATCACTGGATAAACGTTTTATGTTGCTCGAAACTGGGGTGGATGCTGGTCTTCAGGGCAATTGCCGATCGCGGTTCCTCTATAATTCAGACGGCACATGAGGATTCCGCCACCATGTCGGCCATGACATCGCTCAAGCAAGTGCTCCACCACAACACCGCCGCGGCGGACCCGGCGCTGGTGCGGGGCGAGGGCGACGCCATCCGCTGTCTTGCCTGCGGCCATCGGTGCAGCGTTCGCGACGGGCGTAGCGGCGTGTGTCGCGCGCGATTCAACGCCGGCGGCGTGCTGCGCGTCCCGTACGGTTACGTCGCGGGCTTGCAGATTGATCCGATAGAGAAGAAACCGTTCTACCACGCCTTCCCCGGTCGCGATGCACTATCGTTCGGCATGCTCGGCTGCGATCTGCACTGCTCATACTGCCAGAATTGGATCACGTCGCAGGCGCTGCGCGACGATCAGGCCGTCAGCCTGCCGCGCTTCACCGATCCTGCGCGCCTGGCGGAGCTTGCCGTCGAGCACGGCGCGCCGGTCGTCGTCTCCACGTACAACGAGCCGCTCATTACGGCCGAGTGGGCGGTTGAAGTGTTTCGAGCCGCGAAGGAGCGCGGCCTGACGTGCGGGTTCGTCTCCAACGGCAACGGTACACCGGAGGTGCTGAAGTTCCTGCGGCCGTACGTGGATTTGTACAAGGTCGATCTCAAGGGCTTTGACGACCGGCGCTATCGGGATCTGGGCGGCGTGCTTGGCAACGTGCTGGCAACGATTGAGCAACTTGTCGAGATGCGATACTGGGTCGAAGTGGTGACGCTGGTCGTCCCGGGATTCAACGATGGCGACGACGAGCTGGAGGGCATCGCGAGGTTTCTCGCGGGCGTCTCGCGCGATATCCCCTGGCACGTCACCGCGTTTCATCCCGATTACAAAATGTCCGACACGCCGCGCACGCCGAAACAGACGCTTCTGCGGGCGTACGAGATCGGCAAGGCGGCCGGTTTGCGCTTCGTCTATCCCGGCAATCTGCACGGGATGGTCGGCGATCTGGAATCGACCCATTGCCCGGCGTGCGACGCGGTCGTGATTCGTCGCGAGGGATTCTTTGTCCGGGAGAATCGCATGCGCGAACCGGGCAAGTGCCCGCAGTGTGCGGCCGCCGTTGCCGGCGTGTGGGACGCGGCCATGCCGGTGCGCTCGGTCGGGACGGGTATTCCGCTGCCGGTGATCGGGCCGCTCCATCAATAGCGAATGGCGAAGAGCGATTGGCGAAAACGGGAACGTTCGCGCCGCGTCGGATGGGAGTGCCTTCATTTCGCTTTTCGCCATTCGCTATTCGTCATTCGCTGAATTCCGCCGAAGGTTTCTGACGTTGCGCCCAACGCTTATAATTCCCCTATGTCGAATCAATCACGAGTTCTGGTCGCCATGAGCGGCGGCGTTGATTCCAGCGTCGCGGCCTGCCTGCTCCACGAGCAGGGCCATGACGTGGTTGGCGTCTTCATGCGCCTCGGCTCGCACGATCATCCTTCGCAGGGCAGCGATTCGGCGCACGACGCTGCCGCGGCGCCGGCCGCGAACCCCGTTGATGCATGTGCGAAGGACGCATGTGCCGTTGACCGGTCCGATGAGGCCCGCGGCGCAGCACCGCGCACGGTACCCCTGCCGGTGCAATCGGCTGCGCCGCGCGGTGATCGCCATCGCGGTTGTTGCTCGGCCGAGGACGCGACCGATGCCCGCGTCGTCGCCGGAAGTCTGGGCATTCCGTTCTACGCGCTCAACTTTGAGAAAGACTTCTCAAAGCTCATCGACCGCTTCGCGGACGAGTACGCCGTCGGGCGCACGCCCAATCCCTGCGTCCTTTGCAACTCGTGGCTCAAGTTCGGCAAGCTGCGAAACTACGCCGACGCCGTCGGCGCGGAATACATCGCCACCGGCCACTACGCCCGGCTCGACTGGCGCGAAGACGGCGCGGGCATGGCGAGGCCGATTCTGCGCACCGCGAGGCACACCGAGAAGGATCAATCGTATTTCTTGTTCGGCGTCTCGCCGAGGATGCTTCGGCGCACGTTGTTCCCGCTGGGCGATTTGACGAAGGAGCAGGTCCGGGCGCACGCGCGTCGGCTGGGGTTGGCTGTGCATGACAAGGCCGAATCGCAGGACATTTGCTTCGTGCCCGATCGGGACTACGCAGCAGTGGTTCGCGCGCGGCGGCCCGAGGCATTCGTGCCGGGCGAGATTCGCCATGTCGACGGGCGCGTGCTCGGCCGGCATGACGGCCTGCCGCAGTTCACCGTCGGCCAGCGGCGCGGCGTGCGTGTTGCCGAGGGCGCGCCGATTTATGTCACTGGATTGGACACATCGACTGGCACGCTGACCGTCGGCCCGCGCGAGGCGGCGCTCACAATCGCTCTGCGCGCAAGCGGCGTACACTGGCTCACCGACCGGCCGACCGGCCCGATCCGCGCGCACGTGCGCGTGCGATACAACCACGCGGCCGCGCCGGCGACGATCACGCCGAGCGCCGCGCGGGAAAGCACCGATGCCGTTACGGTGCGCTTCGATGAGCCGCAGTGGGCTGTCGCGCCGGGTCAGGCGGCGGTGTTCTACGGCGGCGACGTGGTCCTCGGCGGCGGCTGGATCGATTCGCCGTTGTCGTAGCGCAGAACAAGGGTTGGCATGCCGCGATTGGGTGGCATGGCGCAATTGGTTGGCATGTCGCAATTGGAGGGCATAGTGCCTACGCATGACATGCCGCAATTGGGTGGCATGGCCGCGGCCTCTGGCGGCCATGCTGGATGACATCGCGTACCGTTCATCCGTTACAGGTTTGCTCGAAGGAGCAGTTCACATGAAACATGCCCCCGGTTTTCTCAAACTCGTCAGCGACGCGAAGAAGAGCGTGCGCGAGACGGACGTCCCGACGATCAAGGCGCGAATGGATCGCGGCGAGAAATTCGTGCTGGTCGATGTGCGCGAAGACAACGAATGGGCCGCCGGCCATCTGCCCGGCGCGGTGCACCTGGCCCGCGGGATCATCGAGCGCGACATCGAGACGAAGTATCCCGATCCGACGGCCGAACTGGTGCTCTATTGCGGCGGCGGCTTTCGCTCGGCGCTGGTCGCCGAGAGTTTGCAGAAGATGGGCTATCGCAACGTCATCTCGATGGACGGCGGCTTCCGCGCGTGGAACGAAGCAGGCCATTCGGTTGTCACGGATTGACGACGCAGCGATGGAAACCGGCGGATTGAATGCATGCCTGGGATGCCGACGGATCGAAATCCGTCGGCGTCGATGAAAGAGCAAGCAAAACGCCTATGGGATTGCGTGTGTGATGGCGCGGCGGATGGCGCTTAAGCACGCGCCGGGGCGACGCTCGCGCCGTGCATCATCTGCTCGTGCGTCTGCTTTTCTTCGCCGAAGCGCACCAGCCGCGCCGAGTTGAACACGACAACGAGTGTGGAAGCCGTGTGCAGGGCGGCCGCGAGTGTCGGACGGATGACATCAAACGCGCCGAGCGCCATGACCGTCACCACGAACAGCACACCGAAGACGAGGTTCTGCACGACGACTCGCCGCGTCGCGCGGCTCAAGCGAATGAGAAACGGAATGCGCGTCAGGTCATTGTTCAACAGCGCGATCGACGCGGAGTTGATGGCGACATCGCTGCCGACCGCCCCCATCGCCACGCCGAGATCGCCCGCCGCCAGCGCCGGTGCATCGTTCACGCCGTCGCCAATCACCACGACGCGATAACCTTCGCGCTTCATCTGTTCGACGAGATCGAGCTTCTCCTGCGGCAGGCAATCGGCCTTGAACTCGGTGCAGCCCATCTCCGCCGCCACGCGCCGGGCCACGCCCTGCCGGTCGCCGGTCAGCATCGCCACGCGGCGCATGCCGATCTCGCGCAGCTCATCGACCGCCTCGCGCGCCGCATGCCGCGTGCGATCCTCCAGGCCCACGACGCCCAGCACGCGCCCGCCCCGCGCGACGTAAAGCTGGCTCATGCCCTCGATCTGCTCCACAACCGACGCCGCTATCGTTGTGTCCACCCCGCGCTCACGCAGAAACATCTCGCGGCCGACCAGCACCTCCGCGCCGCCGACCTGCGCCACCACGCCGCGCCCGGCAACTTCCTCGAACTTCTCCGGCCGCGCGACGCCGACGTTCGCCTCGCGCGCCACGTCATTGATCGCGCGTGCCGCCGGGTGATTGCTCTGCAATTCGGCCGATGCGGCGGTCGCCAGCAGATCGGCTCCGTCGACCCCTTCGAGCGGGATCAGCCGCGTGACGGACAATTCGCCCGTCGTCAGGGTGCCGGTTTTGTCGAAGACGACGGCGTTGAGCCGGCCCGCGCCTTCGAGGTGCGTCACGTCTTTGATCAGGATGCCCAGTCGGGCCGCGCACGACAGGCCGGCGACCATGGCGGTGGGCGTCGCCATGATGAGCGCGCAGGGGCAGCTCGCCACGAGCATGGTGATCGCACGATACATGCCGTTGTCATCTTTGGTGAAGAAGAGCACGAGGGACGCGAGCATGAGAATGACCGGTGTGTACCAGCCGACGTAGCGGTCGATCAGTCGCATGATGGGGATGCGCGTGCGTTCGGCGGCGAGGATCAGTTCCTGAACCTTGCCGAGGGTGGTCTCCTCGCCGACGCGGGTGACTTCGACCTCGAGGGCGCCGGTGAGATTGGACGTGCCGGAAAAGACCGGATCGCCGGGGTGCTTGTCCACCGGAAGCGATTCGCCGGTGATGTTCGCCTGGTTGATGGTTGATTCGCCGGAGACGACGACGCCGTCGGCGGGCACGTTGTCACCGGGCAGAACGCGCACGCGCTGGCCCTTTTGAAGCGAGACGGCCTCGACTTCGCGCTCGCCCTGCGGCGTGATGAGGCGGGCCGTCTTGGGGGTGAGGCGAATCAACTCCTCGATGCTGGCCCGCGCGCCGATGGCGGTGCGCGTCTCGACGATCTCGGAAAGCAGGAGAAAGAAACCGATGACGCCGGCTGCGCGATAGTCGCCGATGCCGATGCTGGCGACGATGGCGAGGGCGACTAGTTCGTCCATGTGCATGTGGCCGCTTAGCAGGTTTCGCAGGGCGTAGCCGATGATGCGAAAGGCCAGGAGCAGCGCGCCGACAGCGGCGACAAGATCCATGTGGAACTGGTATTGATAGGTTTCCGTGACGCGGCCTAATTCGTCAACCGTCTCAATGACGGGGCTGAACCACTGGATGTAGTAGCTGGTCAGGACGAGGATGCCGCCGGCAAAGGTGAGGAAGAGCCAGAAGGTCGCCGAGCGGGCGGCGTTCGCAGCCGAACTGGCGTGTTCGTGGAAATGGCTGTGGTCGTGACCGTGATCGTGTTTGTGGTCGTGATGGTGGGCGTAGTGTTCCGCCTCCGCCGCGCCGACGCCGATGATTTGATGAGCCATGTTGAAAAAGAGCCTTTAGCCGTGAGCTTTGAGCCTTGAGCCAATCCGCTGGTGCGTCGTGGACGCATCCTACGCTTAGATCCCAATTCCCTGTTCCCCAGTCTCTCCGTGCCTCCGTGCCGACGTTTCGACGATCAATTCTATCCCACTTCTCGCGTCTCAAACAGTGCGATGCCCAGCAGTAGCAGGCCCAGCGAGTAGACGGCGCAGTAACCCATCGCCGAGCCGACGTAGCTCCACGGGATCACGCGATCATCCGCCAAGGCATCTACCATCCAGAACATCTGAAAGTTCGGCAGGGCATTGGCGGCAATTCGCGCCCACGTCGCGCCGGCGTCCGCAATGGGGCGAATGATGTGATCGACCGTCAACCCGATTCCCACGGCCGCAAGGCAGATCAAAAACGTTGACATCAGCCCGAGCCGGGTCGAAGCAGCCAGGGCGATGGCGGTGAGCAAACCGAGCGCGCCGAGGATAAGAACCGCGGATTTGAATACCTCGCTTCCCTGCAGCTCGCGTGCTTTGTCAGCAAGAAATCGGCAGTTGTTCTTCCACACGATGCTTGGAGAAAGCCCCATGAGGTATTCAAGGTCCTGTTCGGTTATCGGGCCTTTCCAAATCTTGCGAACGATGACGCCTTTGTGGCCGGTGAGATGGGCCTGCCCGGCGTCAGGGCGAAACTCGACGATGCCGCGAAACAGCGCCGGGTCGCCGATCTCCTGCGGAAGCGGATCGACAATCTGAACGACTTCGTAGGCCTGGATTTTCCAGTCGCGGTCGATGGCGAGCAGGACCAGCGTTGAGATGGAGCCGGTGATCAGGAAAAGCATCACCACGGTGGGGAGGTACCGCCAATCGAACAAATAGTTCAGCACGGCGCCGAAGATCAGCATCGACGCGAGCGGAATCAACCCCAGTAAGATCACGGTGAGGTCGGATTTCTCATAGGCGGCCTGAAGCACGCCATGGCGAATGACCATGTAGAGAACCAGCCCTGCGAGATAGTGGGCGGTGGCGATGGCCCCGAAGACGCCGAACAGCTTGCCGGAGAGAAAAACGGATCGCGCCACGGGCTTCGCGGCGACGGAAAGGACGGTCTTGTCGTCGATTTCGTTGTTCAGGACGCTGGACGCCGCGAAACATGCCAAGAACAAACCCTGGATGAGCAGCGTAGAAAGCCCCAGGTCACGCAGCATCTTGTTGTCATCGTCGAGGGTCCAGCCGGTAACGGTCGGGGCGATGGCCAGCCCACCCAGCGTGACGAGCACAATGATCCCATAGACCGGCTGTCGGAGGGTCTGAAGATAGGAGTTCTTGGCAACGCCGAGAAGTTGGGTCATTGGGATCAGTGGTCAGTGGTTAGTGGTTAGTGGTCAGTCGTAGGGTGGGGTTTGCCCACCGATCAGCCGTAGGGTGGGCACTGCCCACCAATCAGGGCCAATGGCTCCTGTCCCGCATAGATACGTTGACGCGCGTGCATGGTCAAGGACGGTGGGAATGACAGAATAGTTCGGCGGAAGATTGACAGGCCGGACGCGCGAGAGCAGGGGAGCGGTGAAAAGGGAACTGGAGAAGAGGGAACAGGGAATTGGGATCTAAGCGTAGGGTGCGTCTCCGCCACGGCGGATCTTCGACTCGACGCACCATCGGATTGGCTCAAGGCTCACAGCCAAAGGCTCTTAAGCATGCGGCTTCCTGCTTTTTGCCCGACTTGGCACAGGGCGTGAGGCCCCTACAATAGCGACCGGCGTTGCGGCGATCCGCGCGGCTTAAGCCTTAAGCCCAATGCCTTACGCCATTACCAGCCGTAGGGTGCGTTCCTGTCGCACCGCCTGACGACTGCCTTTACGGATCAAGTTCATGCAATCGACCGATCGACGTGGAGAAACCGTCGCCTTGCTGGGGGCCGTGCTGGCGCTCGTGGCGTCCGTGGTCCTGGGCATCCTCGGGGTGTGGACCCGCGGCAGTTCCATAACCGTCTGGGCCGCGGCATTTCAGGTCTTCTGTACAATCGGCGTTTGGGTCCTCTGCTGGGTCCAAATCCACCAGCAGAGGTTGCTGGAGGACGAGAAGCTCGAACTGGCGGAGCTGGAGCGCCAACGGCAGGAAAAGCTCGGCGGCGCCCAGACGATCTTCGACGACGAAGACACCGATCAGATGGAAAAGCTGGCCATGGGCCGGCGGCTCCGGGCGATCGAGCGCTACCTTGTTCCCACGATCGCGCTGATCACCGCGGCGGCAAGCTTGGCAGCGGCGATTCTCATTCTCCCGTGGAAGTTTCAGTTTCCACCGATCGCCGGCAACGTCGGCGGACCGATCATCAATGACCGGGTGCTGATCTTCTTCACCGGCGGCCTCGCATTCGTCTGCTTCATGATGAGCCGTTACGCCCTGGGCATGAGCCGGGTGGCGGGCTATTCGCATTTGCGCGCCGGCGGCAACTTCATGTTCGGCGCGTGCGTTGTTTGCTTCGCGGCCTCGATTGGAATTCTGCTCAATCTCATCGGCATCGAGACGGCCGACTACTTTGTCGGCATCGGAATCGGCTTCCTGCTGGCCCTGCTGGCAGTCGAGACGGTGGTGAACTTCATTCTGGACTTCTATCGCCCGCGCACGCCGGGTCAGGAGCAGCGGCCGTTTTACGACAGCCGACTCCTGGGGATGTTCAGCGAGCCGGGCGGCATCGTGCGAAACATTTCGCGCACGATTGACTATCAATTCGGCTTCAAAGTCAGCGAGACTTGGTTCTACAAGTTGATGGGGCGCGTGGTCGTGCCGCTGCTGCTGGTTCAGGCGGCAGTCATCATGGCGGTCACGTGCATCGTGGTCGTGCCACCGGGTCATCAGGCGGTGATTGAGCGACTGGGTCGGCGACCGACGACGACGGCCAAGCCGGGTGTGCATCTGACATGGCCGTGGCCGCTGGATCGCGCGACGCTGATTCCCGTTGAGCGCGTACAGCGGTTGGAGATCGGCTACGAGATGGATGCCGACACGGAGAGGAGTCTGGCCGGTCAGCCGATTCTCTGGACCAGGAAGCATTACAAGAAAGAGTATCAGTTGCTCGTGGCGGATCGGGCGGCGTCGGCTGCGTCAAAGACACCGATTAATCTCGTCAGCATGAACATGCCGGTGCAGTGGCGTGTGAAGGACGCCGACACGGAAGTGATTCGGTATCACGCGCAGTCGAACGATGTCGCGAAGATCGTGGAGTCGCTGGCGTTTCGCGAGTTGACGCGTTACGCGGCCGGTGCGGACATTCTGGACCTGCTCGGCAAGGGCGGCCTGGACGCGGCGGCGCACCTGCATGAGGGGTTGCAGCGCGCGTGCGATGAGGCGGGTGACGACGGCGAGGGGCTGGGCGTGCAGGTGGTGTACGTCGGCATCGGTGGCGTGCATCCGCCGCCGGATCAGGAAGTGGCCAAGACGTATGAGGACGTGGTCAGCGCGTTCGAGAAGCGCGAGGCGGCGATCCGCAAGGCCGAAGGGGAAGCGACGGCGACGAAGATGCTGGCGGCCGGACCGCGCTGGCAGGAGATATTCGATGCGATTCAATCGGAAGACGCGGCGCGGCAGGCGAATGCCGCGAATGTGTCAGCGTCCGCCGAGCAGGTGGAGCGCATGCTGCGCGAAGTGGCCGGCGGCACGGCGCGCGAAGTCGTGGCGATGGCCCAGATGACGACCATGAACCGCGTGTTCCGCGAGAAGTCGGATGCGGAGTACTACCGGTTGCACCTGGCCGCGTTTGAGTCGTCGCCTTACACGTACATGCTTCGTTCGTATCTTCGAATGCTCGAGGAAGGGCTGGAGGGCGTCCGCAAGTACGTGATTCTCCTCGATGATCCGGAAAAGGTGGTGTACGACTTGGATCTCAAGCCGCCTGTCGGATTCGAAGCGCTCGGTGCCGAATTGGCTGCGAGCGAGGCGAAGGGGGACTAGGCGAAACGTCGAAACGTCAAAAAGTCGAAAGGTCGAAACGAAGGCAAGAAGGCATAAAGGCAAGGGAACAGAGAACAGGGAGCAGGGAAACGGCGTAGGGTGGGCAGTATCCACCAATCCGCATTGCGATGCACTAACCGCCATCCGACCCCTGCTGGAAACAAACTATGTCACCGAAAGTATCCACACTCTTTGTCGCGGCGATTCTGTTGGCCGTCATCTGTCTCATGATGTGCGCGTTTCAGGTTCGCTTCACGGAGACGGCCGTCGTCACGCGATTCGACCAGATCAAGGAAGTCATCCCCGCCGAGCAGGCCGGGCTGCATTTCAAGCTGCCGTGGCCGTTCGAGGCGGTGCATCGCTACGACACGCGCCTGCGGAGTTTTGAGACCGAGTTTCGCCAGATCGGCACGGAAGATCAGAAGACGGTCGTGCTGACGGCCTACGCGACGTGGCGAATCCGCGATGGGAAGCAATTCCTCAAGGCCGTGGGCCGCGAGGACACGGCCGGCGTGAAGATTCGGGACATGCTCGAGAATCGCGTTTCGATCGTCCTGCGCGGGCACCCGTTGAGTCACCTCGTGAATGTGAATCCCGACGAGATGAAGTTCGCGCAGATCGAGAAGGAGTTTCTCGAGGGCATCAAGCAGCCGGCGCGGGACAATTACGGGATCGAGGTGGTGAGCGTCGGCATCAAGCGGTTGGGCATTCCGGAGTCGGTGACGGGCGAAGTCTTCAACCGCATGAAGGAAGACCGCACCAAGACGATCAAGGAGCTGTCGGCCGAGGGCGACGCGAAGGCGCGGGAGGTTCGCGTCACCGCCGAAGAGATTTCCAACAAGATCCTGGCCCGCGCCGCGGCGTATGCGAAGTCGATCGAGGGCAAGGGCGAAGCCGAGGCGGCGAAGTATTACAAGGAGTTCGACAAGAACCGCGCCTTGAGCGATTTCCTCAAGAAGCGCGAAACACTGCTCAAGGTGCTGGCCGGCCAGACGACGCTCGTGCTCGATGCCGACGTGATCGAGTTGTTCAAACTGCTGCGCGACGCAACCAAGGCGGTGCGCGGTGTCGTGGGGTCGAACCAGGTCGGCGCAGCGGATGCGGACGAACCCGACCGCGCCGCGATGAATCATCCGGCCGGTGATCGCACGCCCATCGAGAAGCCGAGGCATCGCCCATGAGCAGCGGACATCACGATCATTCTCATGGGCACGATCACGACCACGGCGCTGGGGCCGCGGGCGGATACGGTCCGCTCAAGGTGCTGCCCGACGGCGATCTCGACCTGGCGAATCAATCGCTGGCCGATGCGCTGCGCAAGAGCTTCAGCATCCTGAAGCTGCTGATGCTGGTGCTGGTCGTCGTTTACTTTCTTAGCGGCTTTTCGACGGTGCAGCCCAACGAGGTCGGCCTGAAGCTGCGCTACGGGCGGATCGTCGGCGCATCGAAGGACGACATGAGCCAGAACCCCGTGCTGCCGCCAGGGTGGCACTGGTCCTGGCCGTACCCGTTTGAGCGCTTCGAGACGGTCGCGGTCAACGAGCGCGAGCTGCCGGTTGAGTTCATGTTCCAGTTGTCGGACGAAGAAAGGACCGGCGGCATCAAGGGCTACAAATACGGCACGCTTAGCCCCGACCGCGATGATTATCTGATCACCGGCGACGTGAACATCCTTCATGCCTCGCTGATCATCAAGTACAAAGTCGCCGACGCGGTTGCCTACCTGACGAACATCAAACCCGCGCCCGACCCTGCCGCCGACGTGCGGTCGTATCCCTATCGGCTTTATCCGGAGTACACGCTGCTCACGAGCCTCGTGCGCGACGCGGTGATCGAGACGGCTGCCCAGCGCGGCGCGCTGGACATTCGCGGCACGAAGCAGAACGAGTTTCTCGAGGCCGTGGCGCTGCGGTTGCTCGGCAAGTTCCGCGAGTACGAGCAGGCCGGGATGCCGCTGGGGCTGTCGCTCGATCCGGCGACGGGCGTGCTCGCACCGAAGACCGGCACGGTCGAGGCGATTCTCCCGCCGCGGCAAACGCAGGAAGTTTTCGACCTGGTCCTCTCGGCGCAGTCGCAGATGGCCGTGGCGATCAAAAAGGCCGAAGCCGATGCGCAGTCGAAGCTTTTCCAGACGGCTGGCCCGAACTACGCACCGCTGGCGGAGCAGGTAAACAAAGAGTTTCAGTTGATGCTCAAGCAGGCTTCGACCGACACGACCGGGCCGATGTCGGATGAACTCGCGGCGGCGCGGTCGGCAACGGAGCAGATGATGCACGCGGCCAGCGGCCAGGTGCAGGAAGTCATCCGTAACGCCGAGGTGCGTCGCGATCAGATCGTGAAAGAAGCCGAGGGCGAGTTCAATCAGTACACGGCCCTGCTGCCGGAGTACCTTCGCAACCCGGATATTTTCATGTCTCGCATGTACGACGAGACGTTCGCGGCGGCGATGAACAACGAGAAGATTCTCAAGACGTTTGTCCCGCGAACGGGGGACCGATTCTGGCTGCAGATCGCGAGGCCTCCGCTGCAGAAGCCTGACGAAAAGAAGCGACACAGCGAAGAGACCCCCAAGCCCTTCGAAGCGCCCAAACGGATCCAATGAGCCAATCCCCGTCCACTGCGCCGCCCGTCGTTCAGTGCCTGTCGCTGACCAAGGTCTTTCAGGACTTCTGGGGGCGGGACAAGGTGCTGGCCGTCGACCACCTCGACATGGAGATTCAGCCGGGCGAAGTGTTCGGGCTGCTCGGGCCGAACGGCTCCGGTAAATCGACAACCATCAAGATGCTGCTCGGCCTGCTGTACCCCACGACCGGGGCGGCCCGCGTCTTCGGCCGACCGCCGACCGACACGGCGGTGAAATCCCGTATTGGGTTCATGCCCGAGGAATCGTACCTGTATCGCTTTCTCAACGCGTATGAGACGCTCGACTACTACGGGCGATTGTTCAAGCTGGATCGGCACGAGCGCCGCCGTCGCACCGAGCAGCTGATCGAGATGGTGGGCCTGCGCCGCGCGGGCCGCCGAACCGTCGGAACGTATTCAAAGGGCATGGCCCGGCGCATCGGCCTCGCCCAGGCGCTGATCAACGACCCTGACCTCCTGATTCTCGATGAGCCGACGACCGGCCTGGATCCCGTCGGCACCAGTCAGATCAAGGATGTCATCAAGGCGCTGGCCGAACACGGAAAGACCGTGCTGCTATGCAGTCACCTGCTGGCCGACGTGGAAGACGTTTGCGATCGCGTTTGCATCATGTACGGCGGCAAGCGTCGCGCGCTGGGGCCGGTGAATGAACTGCTTGAGCGGCGCGAGGTGACCCAGATCGTCGCGCGCCAGTTGGATGAGAAGACCATCGCGCAGGTTCGCTCGGTCGTGACGGCGGCCGGCAGCGAAGTGGTGGCGGTGGAGCATCCGACCGATCGGCTGGAGGCGTTTTTCCTGCGCGTGGTGGGCCAGGCGCAGCGGGATCAGTTGCAGACGAGCGGGGCGGAAGTGTCGACCGGTGTGGCGGGGTTCCTTTCGGCCGAGAAGAAAGGCGGGGCGGCGCTGGTGGATTCGCTTATTCAGGCGGGCCGCGCGACGCCGACCGAGGGCATGCCGCATGTGGCCACCGAACCGGTGGAAGCGTTGCCCGCGCCGCGCGCCGACGTGCTGGCGGATTTGACGAGCAAGGGCAAGCCGCAGACGACGCCGGTCGAGCCGGCGCCTCCGCCCAGCCATTCTGCCGACTCGAAGCCGGATCGCTCGGTTCTCGATCGGTTGACGAAACGTAAGGACGGCCCGTAGTCGCGATCGCGCGGGCACGCGGCGCGAGGAAACCCCTTCAACGAGCGAGTCGGTGGAAGACAACACGTTCTTCATGGTGATGTTCAGCATCGGGGCCTTCATGGGCCTCGTGACGCTGGGCTACGTGCTGCGCCGGGCGTTTTCGCGACAGGGGGGCGAGATCGGCGGATGGGAACTGGGCGGCGCCGGCCGGCGCATCGCGGCGGTCGCGCGGACGACGCTGGCCGAGGGCATTCGCGCGAAGACGGCATCGGGCTTTGCGCTGCTGATTCTGGTGAGCCTGCCGTTTTTCTATTTGACGGCGGAGGGCGACGGCACGATCAAAGGCCGCGTCCAGATGTTCATGAGCTACAGCCTGGGCTTCACGTCTTTTATTCTCGCGCTGCTGACGGTCTTCTTCGCGTGCCGGTCGCTCTCGGTGGAGATCGCCAGCCGGCAGATCTATTCAATCGTGAGCAAGCCGATCGCGCGCTGGCAGATCGTGATGGGTAAGTGGACCGGTGTCATGGTGATGAACGCCTGCCTGTTATTCATCGCAACGGCGGCGACGTATGCCGGCTCGCGCGCGATCGTCAGCGGGTTCAAGCGCGACCTTGCGGCGGAGCTGTCCACCAAGAGCGGCCTGACGCCGGCGCAGGCCGCAAGCCTCGTTGAATCGCTCGACCGCGTGAGCGGAATCGGAAAGCCCGGCATTGCCAGCCCGATCGTGGAGAAATTCGCCGAGACGCTGGGGTTCACGACGCAGCAGGTGTTCGACCTGCTGTTGAAGCTGTCGGAGCCGATGCGCGTGAATCTGCGGCGCTACGACGAAGTGCGCCGGCAGGTGCTGGTGTCGCGAGCGGCGATCGCGGCGGAGCTTCCCGACTTCACGAAATTCGTGGACGAGCGCTACAACCAATTGCGCGAAGAGGGCCGTCTGCCGGAGGGCTGGACCGAGCAGCGGACGCGCGATCAGATTCTGCAGGAGTTGGGCGGGATGTTCTGCACGGTGCCGCGGTTCGAAGGGCGGCAGTTTGTCATGAAAGGTCCGCCGCCCCGGCGCGACCCGTCGTTTGTCATGAGCATCCGATTCAAGATTCAAAATCTCGGTGGGCCTTCCGAAGCCGTCGAGGTGGGTGGCCGCACACTGGAAGAGAATACGATCTTGTGCGTGTGGGGGATCGGGGACCCGACGAAGCCGAGCTACCTTGAGACGTTGGATGCGTTTCCGATTAACTCGGCCTATGAAGTAGAGATTCCGGTACAGAGTGTCGGCGATGACGGCGCAATCAGCGTGGTGTTTCAGAACATGGATCCGCGCAATCTTACGGCGGTGTTCAATCTTGAGGCACGCGATCTGGAAGTGTTGTACCGGGTCGGGACTTTTGAGACCGGTCTGGTTCAGGTGTGGCTCGCGACGATGATCCCACTGGCGTGCCTGGCGGCGATCGCGGTCGCGGCCTCCACGTTCTTGAGTTTCCCGGTCGGCGCCTTGATCTGTGTGACGATTTACATCATCTCGTGCAGCACGGGCTTTCTCGCTGAAGCGCTGGCGGTGACCAAGGATTTTGTCGGCATCGACAGTCCCGGGCTGGCGTTCGAGATTCGTCGGATGACGGTTGATTCGATCAGTTGGGTCATGGCGCTGGGCGATGTCGGTCCGGTCGATAAGCTGATCGACGGGCGCGCCGTGGGCTGGGCCGTTATCTGGGACCAGACTTGGAAGTTCGTGCTGTTGAAAGGAACGTTGGCGATGCTGATCGGCGTGTTCACGCTGCGCCGTCGCGAGATCGCGGCGGTGATTGTGTGAGAAACGTCGGAACGTCGAAAATCAGAAGAGTAGAAACAAGGGGACGGAAGAAAGAGAAACGGGAATAGGGAACTAGGAAACGGCGTAGGGTGGGCACCGCCCACCAACTCACTGATCATGCGACCTAGAACAAAAAAATGGCTGTTTGGCGCTGCCGGAGCGGCGACGATCTCGATGTCGTCGTTGCTGATCGGCCCGTTGAACGCGCAGCGCGCGCTGCACCACCTTTCGCAGCCGCCGGTTCCGCGCGAGGTGCAGCCGTCGTTGTTGTTGACGCCGCTGCTGGCGCTGGGTCGCGCGGTGATCGTGGATTATCTGTGGCTGCGCGCGACGAAGCTGAAGGAAGAGGGCCGCACGTTCGACGCGTATCAATTGTCACGCCGGATATGCGAATTGCAGCCGAAGTTCGCGGCGGTGTGGGCGTTCCAGGGCTGGAACATGGCGTACAACATTTCGGTGACGCTGAAATCGCCCGAGGAGCGCTGGCGCTGGGTGAAGAACGGCTACGAGCTGATTCGGGACAAGGGCATCCCGCTGAATCCGAACAGCACGCAGCTCTACCGGGAGCTGTCATGGATCCTCTTCCACAAAGTCGGCGACTTCATGGACGAGATGCACTCGTACTACAAGCTGCAATTCGCCATGCAAATGGAAGACATCCTCGGCCCGCCGCCGGAAGGGTGGGTCAAACCCGGGCGCGTTGAGGGGGATTACTACCGGGATTATCCGTACGAGACGCTGGCGGCGATGCCGACGCAGTTTGATGTATTGTTGCGCGATGCGGGCGTTCGAAAGCTCGTCGAGTCGTTGCGCGGGTTTGCGTTCGATGCGTCGCAGCCGGGCGTGTATTTGAGCCTGCTGGAGAATCTGAAAACCGGCGAGTACCAGGTCGCCAACGCCGCGCCGGGTGAGCAGGAGGATCGCAAAGTCGCGTTGAAGAAACTGATGGAAGACCCCGAACTTGCCGCGGCGCGCACTTCGCTGGAGCAGTACTGGCGCGCGTGGCGGCTCCGCAACGAGGTGAAGCTGGACCCGGCGCGGATCGTCGAGATGCAGAAGGGGTTTGAGCTGACGCTGGATTTTCGCCTGCCCGAGGCGCACGCGCTGTATTGGGCGAACATGGGAATGGAGAAGGGGGCGGACCCCAAGACGCGGCTCGATATCCATCGCCTGAACACCAACCGCATCGAGTTCTTTTGCCTGCAGAAGATGTTCCAGCGCGGCCGGCTGACGATGAGCCGGCAGGCCAGGCTGGGCGAGCCGCCGCTGATGTCGCCGGACACGCGCGTGATCCCCGCGCTGATGCGGGCGTTTCTGGAAGACTCGAAGGAGTATCTCAAGACCGAGCGGCAGCAGTCGCCGGTGTCGGAGAATTTCAAATCCACTTTTGTCAACTTCATGCGGACGGCGATTCTTCGTTTGCACGAACAGAATCAGGACACCAAGGCCCAGGAGCTGTTTGATTACCTCAACAAGACCTTTCCCGATCCGATGTACGAGCGTGGGTTGAGCGGTTTTCTCGAGGCCCAGTTCAAGTTCGACCGTGAGATCAATGACTATCCCAAGGCCCTCGCGCGGGTGGAGGCGCTCATCGCCCGCGGCCTGCTCGATTACGCCTACGACGAGGACGAAAGCGCGCTGCGGTATCTGAATCGGGCGAAGGAAGTCTACGACGGCTACCACAAGAGCGTCGTATCCGGCAGGCAGAAGTTCTCCCAGACGTTTCCGCAGATGGTCCAGCGAATCGCCCACGAGTACGGCGGGCGCATGTATCGCGCGACATACGAGAACATCTGCGCGAAACTCGGCATCCCGCCGCTTCCGCAGAGCCAGGACACCGCGACGTCGCGCCCGAACTGACGCAGAGCGGCATCGCTACTTGTGAAGCAGTGCCATGACTTCGGCTCGCGTCGAGGCGTTCGTGCGACAAAGCCCCAGCACCGCCGACGTGACCATCACGCTGCCGGGTTTCTTCACGCCGCGGCAGGTCATGCACGAATGCTCCGCCTCAATCACCACGGCCACGCCCTTGGCCCCAAGCTCCTGCATCAGAATCTCGGCGACCTGCGTCGTCAGGCGCTCCTGCACTTGCGGCCGATGGGCGAAGGCGTCCACCACGCGGGCCATTTTGGACAGCCCGATCACCTTGCCGTCGGGCAGGTAGGCGATGTGCGCCTTTCCCATGAACGGCAGCAAGTGGTGCTCGCACATCGAGTGAAAGGGGATGTCTCGCAGGACGACCAGTTCGTCGTACTTTTCCTCGAAGAATGTCTTGAGGTGGTCGCGCGGGTCGGCTGCCAGCCCCTCAAACATCTCGGCGTACATCCGTGCCACGCGCTGCGGCGTCTTTCGCAGCCCCTCGCGATTCGGGTCTTCGCCGACCGCCAGAAGAATCTCGCGCACGGCGGCAGCGATGCGGTCCAGGTCAAAACGCGAGCGAGCGTCGTCGGCTTTCATGGGGTGTTGCCTCAAGGAAGTTGGCGGCGGATGAAATCGCGCGTCGCCGCGGATCGCGGCGAGTCAGGCGTCGTATTTTTCGCTGGTTGCCAGGTCAAAGCCGCCGTGGTCGGGATTATATGCGACCCCTCGGAACTCGGCCCGGCAGCGGTAGCAGACCGTGACGCGCCCGACAAACAGGTAGATCAGCGCATCGACCACAACGAGCGACCCAAGCGTGGCAAAGGTCGCGACAATGTTTTGGAAGTAATAGAAGACCGAGGCGACCAGGCCGAAAACGACCACCATGAGCAGGCCAAGCCGCTGCGGAAAGTCCTTGCGGATAAAGAATTCGGTCCCATGGCAGACGGGGCAGGATTCAACGCGCCCGGCGGCCAATTCGCCTGAAACGTTCATCGTGACCGTTCCATCGCAGCGCGGGCAAGTGCAGGTCTGCGAGCCGGCCTGCACGGATTGGCGGGTGAACCGAGCGCGACAGGTGTGATTCGTGCAGCGTGGTGCGATGGTGGCATTCATGGTGGCGAGCGGAGGTCTGGGGCTCGGGGGAATCGGTGGGCGATGTCCACCCTGTGTCGATTTCGCTCTCACGGTGTATCGAGTTTTCAATTCTCCATCGGTTCCACGCCGATGACGTCGCGCCGGGTTCGGCGGTCGATGAGTGGCACGACGGTGTTCATGATCAGGATCGCCCAATAGCACTCGCCCTCGAGCACGCCGTAAAGCCGCATGAAAATCGTGAGTACGCCCGCTCCGGCTGCGAAGGCGATCTGCCCGCGCACGCGCAGAGGTGTCGCAATCATGTCACCTGCGAGCAGAAACGCCCCCAGCATGAGCTGCCCCGACGTGAGGTGGTACAACACATAGGCCGGGCCGACGGCGCGTCCGCCCTCCACGGCCAACCCCGGAAACCACAAATAGGCGTTGCCCGCCCGGGCACTCTCGACGGGAAAGACGGCCGCCGCCGCCGCCGCCGCCGCGAGCATGGCGACGGGCAGTTGCCAGCGCAGGTAGCCTCGATAAATGAGGTAAAGCCCCGCGGCGATGATCGCCAGGGTGCAGGTCTCGCCAAGCCCGCCGGGGACGGTCCCAATGACCGTGTCGCTCCAGGGGGGAAGTCGATCGCGAATCAACGGCTCGTAAAGCAAATCGCCATCGGGCGCGATGCGCCCCTCGGCGAACTCACGAAGCGACGCGACAGGCACGGGCATCAGCCAGGCATCCTGCGGCGACGATCCTCCGACTCCGCTCCAGCCGCCATATGTCGCCACGTCGATCGGAACGGCGCGCGACAACCGGCCGGTGAGCAGGTGGCCCGGCGCCAGGACCGGCCACAACGCGGTGCTGCCGGCCATGGCGAAGGTGGAGGAGAAAACAAACTGCGCCACAACTCGACCCACGAGCGCGGGCTGCCACAGGTACCGGCCCTCTCCGACGAACAAACCCTTCGCGAGGATCACGGCGACTGCCGAAGCGACTGCCCCGACGTACCAGGGCGCCGTTGCAGGAAGGGTGAGCGCGACGAGCAGACCGGTCAGGGCGGAGTGAGTCACGCCGCCGATGGAGCGCCTTCGACTGACGCCGTACCACAGAAGTTCACAGGCGATGGCCGTCAGGACGGTCGCTGCAAGGATTCGCATCGCCGCGATGCCGAACAACACAACACCGCTGATCGCGCAGAACCCGGCGGCGAAGATCCAGGCGCGAAGAATGTCTTCAATCGAGCTTCCGCTTAGCCGGTGCGGCGCCGAACGGGTCGCGGGTGCGGACGGTAGCAACCAGGCGGCCGTGGTCATCCCTTTGACCCCTCGCCGGCGCGGTGCTGGTTCAATCGCACGCGCTCGGTGCGGATCGTTTCCGCAAGAGGTAGCTTCGACGGGCAGACATAGGTGCACAGGCCGCAGTCGATGCACGCGTTGACTTCCGCACCGAAGGTCGAGGAACGCCGCGCGTAGCCCGGATCAATCAGCGAAGTCGGCGATAGCCCCACCGGGCAATCCTCGACGCACCAGCCGCAATGCACGCACGGAGCGGTCGGCTCTTCTTCGGCCTCGGCGAAGAGCAGCAGCGCGGTGGTGTCGGCCGTCACGACCGCGTGATCGCTGGTGATCGCCAGCCCGGTAAAGGGCCCTCCCCAGACGGCGGATTTGACGGCTCGATACATGCCGACTCGCTCGGCCAGCTCGCGAAGCGGTGTTCCGATCGCGACGCGGTAGGTTCCTGAATGATCGACGGCGTCTCCCGCGACCGTCATGACGACATGGGTCATCGGTTCATCGTGCCAGAGTGCATGGCCGATCGCGCGAACGGTTGACAGCGGCAGGACGAGCGTTTCCATGTCCAGCGCGGTACCACCGGTCGGGATCTCGCGATCGAGCATGGTCTTCACCAACAGCGTGGGGTGGCACTGCGGGTACTTGTCGCTTAGCGCCGCGATCTCGACATACCGGCCGGCCGCTTCAGTGGTCAATCGTCGGACGACGCGCCGATGCCGATAAGGGACGGCCATGTACACGTTCACGACGCCGAGGGCATCGGCGATTTCGCAGGTGGTGTCAACGAGCAGGCCTGGTTCCTCGACGAGCGTACGAAGATCGGCCGTCAGATACGGTTCGGTCTCCATGCCGTTGACGATGAGGTCGGTGACCCCGGCGGCGATGGCTTGCTGCAGGACGATGTGCGCCGGGCTGCGCGATCCGGCGCAAACGATGCCGCGATCGTGAAGCCGTCCAAAGAACGAATCGACTCGCATTGCGGGGTCTGTTTGTGCTGTTTCGTCGCGTCCGTCCGGGAGAAGAATCATGCCCGGAACCGCCCCGTGTGCGACCGTCTCCACGGGCCCGAGGGCTTCAATTCTTCCCGAAGTCGGTGCGTACACCGGGATGCCGTCAGGTGTCTGCGGGATGGCCAGCGCCTGGCCGCGCAAGACCCGATCGCCGACCGCGACGATCGGTGTCGTCGGCAGGTCGTTTCGGAGGCAGAGCGGTACGTGCAGCGCGGCGGTCGCGGGGAGTCTCTGAATCGCTCGTTTTGCGGAGACGTTCTTGAAATCCGGCAAATACAATCCACCCTCGAAGTCTTTTCGTGGGCCGAGGATGTCTTGCAGGATGGACATGATCGCAGCGGTTGGAAGTCAGTGGCTAGTGGTCAGTAATCAGCGAGATTACGTTTCCTTACATTCAGCCGGCGAGCTTGCTCGCCGCGAGTTGCATGGGAATTGGTGAGCAGGGTCTACGCTGGGCTCGTTTCTCTTTTCCTTCTTCGTATCGCTCATGCTTCTCCGTCGCCGCTGTCAAGCTCGCGCTGCGCAGCCGCCTTGCGTCCGCCGGCGATTCCCAACTTGGACGGACTTTTCAGGAAGTCCAGAATGCGCCGCCCGGCTGCCGTACGGACGGTTGGCGCGAACTCCTCAATCGACATCGTGAACGGTTGGGTGGACCGAAACAGGACGCGGTAGGCGGTGCGCACCTCATTGATCTCGTCGGTCGAGAACTTGCCGCTTCGACGCATGCCGAGGCCGTTGTGCGCCACGCACATCGACTCGCCCAGAACTTTCATGAAGGGCGGGATGTCCTTGATGACGCGCGAGCCGCCGCCGATCATCGTGTGCTCGCCGATTCGCGCGAATTGATGCACGAGGACATGGCCGCTCACGATCGCGTTGTCGCCGATGATGGCATGCCCGGCGACGGCCGACCCGTTGTACAGCTTGACGCCATTGCCAAGTTCGCAATTGTGTCCGATGTGCGCGTAGCCGAGGATGAAGCAATCCTGCCCGATGATCGTCCACGACTCGGGCTGCGTGCCGCGGTGGATGGACGCGAATTCGCGCACGATCGTCCCCGCGCCGATCCGGCAATACGACCGCTCACCCGTGAAATGGAAATCCTGCGGAAGATGGCCGATCACCGCGCCGGGATGAATCACGCATCGATCGCCGATCTCGGTCCAGCCGGAAACGAATGCGTGCGGATAGATGTGTACATTCTCGCCGATCTTGACCTCGCCTTCGATGATGACGTAGGGGCCGATGTCGGCGGACTTGGCGACTTGCGCCTTGGGGTCGATGATGGCCGTCGGATGAATGGGCATGTTGCGCGTCTCAAGGTGTGGAATCCGTTGTGCCGCGTTGGGGCGAATCCGTCGCCAGTCAATTCGGAGGCGGCGCGAGCATTCTACGACGGCGAGACGGCGTTGAAAACGCGCAACGCGGGCAACAAAAAAGGGCCCCCGGCATGCCATGCCGAAGGCCCCTGATTCAACGCAAGTGTTTTGAGTGGTCCAGCGTCAGTCGCCGGAAAGATCAGGCGATTGATCCGCTCGTTGCGCGTCGTCGGATCGATTCGCCAGCCGCGACGGAGGACCGCGTGAGTGCAGGTCCGTAGTGCGGAAAGTGATCTCCCCGCCTTGAGCCGTTGCTCCCCGCGAAGAGATCGATTCATCGTCGATGGACCATCGCAGCGGCATGGCTGCCGCGGCTTGTTGCTTCTTATGCGACTTGTTGCCGGCGGCCTCGCCAATCGGCGCCAGTGCCGAAGTCGAGCCGTCGCTGGGCGCTGCGGGCTTGTCGAGCATCCACTGCGACCCGTACGCGATCGCGCCATCCGGGGCGTGCCATCGGGCCGGGGATGCTGTCACCCCCTGGGCCTCCTGCGCAGGCGACTCCCACGCAGCGATGCCGAACAGCGCGCCGACGATCAGTGCGAAAGTGAACCGGCCGACCTGCGCCAGTTGAAACCCCACTCGCGACGATCCATGCCAACTTGTCATACACCACCTCGGACCCGTGACAGATGTGCGCGGCCCGCGGAAACACACCACTCCCGCGAGGCCACTCAATCCATCGACACGCGCGCGCGGCCGGCCAAAGGGGGAACTTGTTGGCCCCGGAGCCTGTGCGGAAGAATCTTGAATCCCGTCGAGATGCAGCCCGGCTGAAAGCGGCACCTTCCAAGCCGTGCGTGACAAGTCTGGGAAGGCGATTATTAGTGGACCTGCGTTTTCAGGTGTGCCGCGGCGGGTTTGGAATGGAGAAGGCCATCAATCGGATTGCTCGACCCTTGCAATCGCGGGGGAGGAAAGCAGTTCATCCAGCCACGTGTGATGGTCTCGATGAAGCGTGCAATACCGGATTCGCGCGATGGTCTTGCCGTCTGCATTTTTCGTGTACTCCGGAACGATGGGGAAGGGGTGGTCTTCCAGAATGCTTTCGACCTGCAGGCGCGTTCGCGCTTCGTTGTCCGCAAGATGCAGTGACAGGGTGCAAAGGCGGCAGGGCCCTTCGACGACGCGCTCCAGGGCGCGGGCCGCAGAGAGCGTGCCAACGATGAGAAGCGTGAAAAAGAATCCGAGTGCGAGGTAACCCGTTCCGAGGATCAGCCCGACGGCTGCGGTCGCCCAGATGCCGGCCGCCGTGGTGATGCCGACGACCTGTCCACGTTCGCGGATGATCGCACCCGCGCCAAGAAACCCGATGCCGGTGACTACTTGTGCCGCGACTCGCGCGCGGTCAGCGTGGGTTGGACCGCCGCCGAGCAGAATGGATGCCTGCGTGAAGACGGCCGAACCGAGGCAGATGAGAATCATCGTGCGAAAGCCGGCAGGCTTGGCGGCGCGCTGACGTTCGAACCCTGTGAGTCCGCCGCAGAGAATGGCGGCGAAACTGACGACGGGGCCGACCAGTTCGGGCGCGAGCAGCGAGTGGACATCGCCCAGCCAGGGTCGAACTTGTTCCCACATGGCGGATTGCATCCTCATGCTTCGGCGGCGACACGGGCCGCGCTCATGTCGGAGGAAGCGGCGGATCGGTGTCGCGGCCGGTCCCGGAGAATTCCCGATTATGGGGGCGGTCGTCCGCGGCGTCATCCACGAACGCGCCGGCGATGTCGGTGCGATAACCAAGCCGGCGCGGTGTGACGGTTTCGCCGTGCCCGTCGCAGAAAACGACGTTTGACTTGTTTAAGTGTCGCGGATCGACGGCTGTGCGCGGGCTGCCCGGGTCGCCGCTGCCGCGTTCGGATTCGGGCTTGAGACGCGGCGGGTCAAGCGTCCAGCCGTGATTGGCCAGCTCCGCGAAATCCGTGCCGTTGTTGTTGTACGGCTTGCGATTCTCCGGCGCGAATCCGGCTGCGGTCCCCAGCGTGTCGGCCGCCATGACGGTGCTGGCGAAGCTGGTGATCTTTGAGCGATTGACGGGGAAATTGTGGTACTGGTTGTTGGTGATGCGGGCGTTGCCGAGAAACTGGTGATTGTATCCGTACGCGTGGTTGCGCTCGTCCATCCAGTCGGGCACGGACGGACATTGATAGACCTTGTGATCATAATCCTGCCGGTCTGCGGGGAGGGGATTCTCAAAGGCCACCGCGCCGACGTATTTCCCCATCAGTGCGATCCAGCGCGGGCGGAATTTCAATCCGCTGCCTACGTCATAAAAGTTTGCAGGATTTGAAGCCCCGCCGGAGAGGTTGCCGTATCGGCCTGGCACGGCTACGTCGTCGAAGTCGTCAGCGTACATATGCCAGCCCATTCCCAATTGTGAGAGTCGTGCCAGACACTGAATCGACTGGCCCTGCCGCCGCGCGCCAGAGAGCGACGGGAGCAGGATCGCGACAATGAGCGCGATGATGCTGATTACGACGAGCAACTCGATCAGAGTAAAGGCGTGGCGAAGTCTGACGGGATTGCGCATGGCGCCTCGCTGCGGATCACCGCGAAGGTGGCTCGGCGAACATGGTAGGGCGATTGCAGCGAACCAGCCAATCGGACCCCGGGAATCGCTTGCTTGCTTTGAAATCCCGACGGTGAAGGGAGCGGGCATGCCTCCTTGTCGCAGGTTCTGCCCGGTCCCGGTCGCAGGTTCTGCCCGGTCCCGCGAGAGTGCCGAGAACAAGGTAACAGCGTGCGAGCATAAGCCGAACCCGGTCACGATGGACGTGTTTGGGCTGCTCCATTTTGCTGGAAAACGGGCCTGCAGCTTGAGTTTTGGGTGTCGTTCGGTTGCAATGCATTGCACAAAACATAGAGTTGATGCGGAAAACGTGTCGATTCTGGGGCAGGGATTATGACACCGTATTTCGCATCGCGATGGTTCCACGCATCCCGGTTTTCGCGCATCACCGGTGTCCTGCTCATCGCGGTCGTTTCGATCGCCCTGACCTGCGACACGCCGACCGGCGGGTTGCGAAGCGATTTCACGGACAACAACGGCAACGGGATCGCGGATGACTTCGAGATGATCTATGGGGATCTCGATCCCAGCGCCGACGACGACGGCGATGGGATTCCCAACGATCAGGAATCAGCGATCCTGACTGATCCACTGGTCCCCAGCGCGGCGTTTCCGAACTTCCCCGGAGCGGAGGGCTTTGGTGCGTATGCGTTCGGCGGCCGGGGCGACGGCTCCGGTTCTGCGCCGCGAATCATCAAAGTCACGACGCTTTCGGACAAGATTCCCAACGGGATGGGCGGATTTATCACGGCACCGGGGAGCTTGCGCGAAGCGCTGGAAGCATCGGGACCGCGGTTCATTGTGTTTGATGTGCATGGTGTGATTTACCTTGACGAGCCGATCCGGGTTCTCAATCCGTTCGTGACCGTCGCCGGGCAGACGGCCGGAAGCGACGGCATCGTCGTGGCGCATCAGCCGTTGATTGTTCGCACGCACGACGTGATTCTTCGTCACTTGCGTCTGCGAATCCTGTATGAGAAAGGGGATGCCGACGTACTGTTGCTGGATGGGATTTCGATTTTTCGAAACGACTTTGAAGCGAATTCCGCGCAACAGTCAGTCTACAACCTGATCATCGATCACTGTTCGATCTCATGGGCGATTGACAAGAACATCAGCACATGGAACTGGGTGCGGAACTTTACGATTCAATGGTCCATCATCTCCGAGGCATCGCTCTTTGGGAATCCCCAGGGGCCGACGGGCTTCGGGATGCTCGCGGCGCCCACGCCGGGCGGATTGACCCCGCCTGACCTCACATACGCCTCAATTCATCATAATTTGTTCGCGCACAATTCGGCGCGCAACCCGCTGGTCTCGGAGGGCAAAGTCTGGGATTTTCGCAACAACGTTGAATACAACTGGAATGTTTCACAGCCGGCGCAATTTCAGTTTGGCGCGAGCGTAAACTTTATTGGAAATCGCTATATTCCGGGCCTCGATACGTCCTTCGCGCCACCCGAAATTCGAAATCTGATCGACATCAACTCGCCTGCCGAGGGGGCATTGCCTCGCATCTTCTTGCAGGACAATCTCGCTCCACTTCGCACGGCGAGCACCCAGGATGATTGGGATGTCGGGGTGGCCTACGGGACGCCCAACGTCGGTGGCCTATGCGGCGGAGGCGCTTCAGTCTGCAACGTGTTTATCACCCCGGATCATCTGCGCAATCAGGTCGAACTGCCCGAGCCGTTGCCCGCGCCGGCGGTCACGACTTACCCGGTTGAGGAGGCCGTGCAGCGCGTCATCGACGGCGCCGGCGCGACCAAGCCGCGCCGCGATGCAATCGATACGGCACTCGCCAACGAGCTGCGATACATCGTGGACAATAACTTGTTCGTGGATTCGCAACCCGTGGGCGACCCGAATCTGCGACGCATCGGGCCTCATCATGGTGCAATCGCCAACGTCCTGTGGTTCCGGCCCAATGCCGATCCGACCATCCTCTGCCAGCCGCGGCAGTATCAGATGGAGCCGGGCCAGACGCTGGCCGAAGCCAAGCTGGCCCTGCTCGCCCAAATGTCCTGCACCATCGACGGCATCGCCCTGCCAGGCGGCGCGGCGCAGATCCTCGCCGACCCGGTCAAGTATCCCTTCGTCGTCGTGCAGCGCGTCATCCCCGATCGCACCACCTTGAACGGTCTGTATGTCTCAAACAACTCGCCGGCCCTGCCCACCGACACCGACGGCGACTACATCCCCAACAACCGCGAGCTGGAATTCGGCGGCGATCCAAACGTCGCCGACAGCCTGACCGACTCCGACGGCGACGGCTATCTCAACATCGAGGAATACCTCTCCAGCCTCGCCGGGGACCCGTCGTGAGGCACCATCGCGAGGAGCTTTGGTTCAACACGCCGACGCGCCGGGCCTTTATCAATATCACGTCGCAGGTGCAGGCGGCCATCGCCAAGAGCGGCATCCGCGAAGGGCTTTGCCTTGTCAACGCGATGCACATCTCGGCGAGCGTCTTCATCAACGACGACGAGCGCGGCCTGCACGAGGACCTGGATCGCTGGCTGGAGGGCCTCGCCCCGCACGCGCCGACCGATCAATACCGCCACAACGACACGGGCGAAGACAACGCCGACGCCCACCTGAAGCGCACCATCATGGGTCGAGAGGTTGTCGTCGCCGTCACCGGCGGCGAGCTGGATTTCGGCCCGTGGGAGCAGATCTTTTACGGCGAGTTCGACGGCCGCCGCAAGAAACGCGTACTCGTCAAAATCATCGGGGAATGAATCGAGCCGCACTCCTTGCGTGTTGAAAACTCACGGCAAGCCCAAATGAAGCCGCTATGAGCCATCACCTGTGGTACCGGCGTCTCTCCGGTAAGAAACATACTCTTCCCCGTGCCACTGCTTGAAGCAGTGGCGCCCTCGGACGAGTCACACTCACCTGCGCCAATGTTTAATACAGTGCCACTTTCGAACGACTCACCCCCGCCGTGTCACTGCAACCTTATTGGCAGAGCCTTCGCCAAACAGCGGCACGCTTCATCGCCCGGAGGGCGCACGCACGTAGCCGCCGGCTTCAGCCGCCGGATAAAGGTTCATCCAATAAATCACCTCGTCCGGAGGACGAACGAAGCCGGATTTCGAACGTAAATCAGTAGTGAATTCGCCCTGCCTGATGACTCGTCCGCCCTGCCGGGCGGTACAATAAGTAAGGTGTCAATTCAGCGAACCAGGGACTGAAGTCCCTAACAACAGGCGTGCGCCCTGCGGGCGAAGAGGCATGCAGCGAGTTGTGGCGATGCAAGGGAAGATAGGAATAAGCGGTTGTCCCGTACTGACCACGATGAGGAGAGTACGCGGGAGGCGTCAAGAGGGTTCTTCGCTTTCTAGATTAATTGTTGGCTTCTTTCTTGTGGCTGCGTCGGGAGTTGCTTCGCGCGCGTTCGGAGACCTCATCGTAGAGCAAGTTCTGATTCGCGACCGCGTCACACCAAGTGGCTCGTTTTCGGAGTCACAACAGTATTTTGTCGAGTTCCCTCCCTCACCCAACGCCATCGCCTTTTCACAGGCGGCCACGATTCCACCATCCTATTCCTCCGGTACTTACGACGTGTCCTGGTCCGGCGAAGTCGCGCATTTTCAATCGACGATTGACCACCGCTTGCAGGGCTTCCGCGGAGGTTTGTCCAGCAGCGGCGGCATCCGCGTCCGCCCGGCTGTCGATTCCATCGTGACCCTCTCCGGCACCTGGACCTACAACCACTACCCCGCGCTGTTGGGTGGCACCACTTTTCACATGCGGGCGGGGCCGGTCGGCACCGGCAGCGATCTTTGGAGTGATTCGGGAGGTGGTGGGACCATAGACTTGTTGCCGCCGTTCGGCACATTCAATCTGTCCGGCTCGGCGCTGCTTCAGGCCGGCGTGCTCTACTCTCTTAGCTATAGTATTACCACTTCAAACTTTGATACACCGCCCGCCAGCGCCCTCTGGCTCGGCAACGGCTCCATCGACATCACTGTCGCTCCCATCCCCGAACCGGCGACGCTCGCGCTGATCGGCTTTGCCATTCCATTCCTGATCCACCGCCGCCCGCCGCGTTGCTCCCGATGCCTGTCAGCAAGGAATTCATGAAGTTACCCTCGATGACTCGAAATCACTTCCACACTCCTGCACAAAACAAGTAATTCGTCTTCGCCACCGGGGTAGTCGTCATCGAGCCGGTCGCCGCCGCCCTCGGTCGGGCTGACGCAATCGGCCAGTCGCCACATCGCGCGGCCCTGGCGAATCGCCAGTTGCACCTGCCAGCCGCCGGTCGCGAGGTAATCGCGCAGGTGCGAACGGATCAGATCAGCCGCCATCTCGACGTCCACGCCGACGGCGTCGTCCTTCGCGGCGTCATCCTCCGCCGATACCAGCGCCCAGCGGCCCGACTCGTGGCCTTGCGCGCCGGGGAGAAAGATTAGTTCCTCGTTTGCGTCGGCGTCGTCGGGCGACGTAAAGACGGGCGATCCGACGATCTGCAGCGCGGCCCGTGCGATCTCATGAAGTTTGTCAGCGGTCATCGTTGACCCTCGCGCCGGCATCAGCCGCGGGACCGTGTTTGGGTTGAAGAGATCGATCCCGTGGAGATGTTCTCAAAATCGCGAGCGGATTTCCACACCCCCGATTCCCGGTGAACGCCGAAGCCGAGCGCGTCGCGGGTTGAACGGCCGTGGCATCCCCGTTGCATCGAGCGCCCCATGCGGTCCGCCGGGAAGTCCCTCAATTGGCCACGACGGACAGCGAGTTCAAGGACCCGGTCGGGTCGGCCCCGCACTCTTGCGGGACGCATCATGTGGGCGCGTCCACGGAGCAGGCCAGCTCGCCATTGCGGAGGAAGTCGCGCACATTGTCGAGCGATTCATGGAGCGAAGTGAAGCGCTGCACTGCGTGAACGCGCGGCAGCCGGCGGACGTGCTGTAGCGGCGCATGGATCACAACGCCGCGCGATAGATGGAGAGCAACAAGTCGGCATCGACCGGACGCGGGTTGAATCGGGCGGTCCATTGCTGCGCCGCGAGTTCGGCGAGGCGCGGCAGCGCGTCGGCGGGGATGTCCAATTGCGACAAGCAGCGCGGCAGGCCTGCGGCGGCGAGCAGGTGGTCGATCCGGTCCGCGAGGATGTGAGCGTCTGCGCACAGATCCGAGTATGGATTCGCGCTGTCGGCCGCGTTGAAGCGAATCACGTGCGGCAGCATCAGCCCGACGGCCTGCCCGTGCACGACTCCGAACTCGCTGGTCAACGGATTGGCGCACGAGTGTGCCGCGCCGAGCATCGACTTCTCAATCGCCACGCCGGCGAGGTGCGCGCCGAAGAGCATTCGCTGCCGCGCGGTATCAATCTCGGGATCGCCGTCGATCGTCCCGCCGTTGGTTCCCGCTGCGCGCATCACCGTCTCAAACGCCGCATCCAGCAATCGCCACGCCTCGCGCGACATCCGTCGCGATAAATCATTTCGCCGGTTGCAGCCGGCCGTCTCCACGGCGTGCGCCACGGCGTCAATCCCGGTCGCGGCCGTAACGGCGTGCGGGGCGGTTGCCGTCAGCTCCGGGTCGAGGATCGCCGCGCGGGGCAGCGCCTTCTCATCGCCGCAGGCCATCTTCTGATGCGTGTCGGGGTCGGTGATCAGCGCGAACGACTGCGCCTCGCTGCCGGTGCCGGCTGTCGTGGGCACGGCCACGAGCGGCAGCATCGGTTGCGACGCCTTGCCGACGCCCCAGTAATCGCTCATGCGGCCGCCATTGGTGAGCAGGAAGTTGATGCCCTTGGCCGCGTCCATGCTGCTGCCGCCGCCGAGGCCGACGATGAGATCGATGCCCAGCTCGCGGGCGATTCGCACGCCGGCGTCGACGACGTGCGTCGTGGGATTCTCGTGCACGTCGTGAAAGACGGTCACTTCCAAACCGGCGTCGCGCAGAATCTCCGCGCCGCGATCGGCATGCCCCGCGCGGCGAATGCCGGGGTCGGTCACGAGCAGCACGCGCGTGCCGCCCAGCTCGACGGCGATCTCGCCCAGCTTGTGAAGCGTCCCCGCGCCGAACGTCACCCGCACGGCGGAATGTTGAAGGAGGTCAGCTATCATCCACTTGACCAGTTCCCCCAATTGTTTCACTGTTAAATGCGGCCCATGTTTCGTCAATGAGGTTCAAAATACTAGCTATTTTCTCTCTTAGCCCGCATGCATACCTCATTATCTTTGCATTTGGGAGTTTTATGAGAATATTCTGTGCAGCCCTTCGCGTAATCACTCGTCGCAACATTTGTCGAAACTCAATTATCCGTTCAAGTTCAGACGTGGACCTAGGCAATCCACGCATGCATTGCATCGCCTGTTTCAACAATTCTTCTATCTCCGCTAGCGCCTCTTCACTGATGCAATACCAATGCCTAGTAGTGAAGGTGGCCCTCTTGATGGATTGACGATCAGGGATCCGCTCTTGGTGAGCACATGACTCAACCAATTGAGCCGCGGATCGCAGCAAGTGCGCCATCTCATTGAGCGCTGAATCATTCAAGAGCTCTTGCTCTTGCTCCAATTCTACCACAAGCGCCCTAAGCGCGTCGTAGATGTCTCCACAGTTGTCGTTATACGCGCCCACCTTGTTGAACTCTCCGATAGTCATTGAACCCTTGTGAGGCCCGTACTTCGATATTTTCACCAACCACAAGACGCCGACTCACATTGAAACGCCCGCTGCCGATACAAATGCTCGAACAGATTTCCTTCGTGCGGCTGGTCCCAACTGATGCGCACCGTTGGGATCGCGCCGATGTTCAGCCGGTCGATATCGCCGCAGGCCATCAGATCGGCGGCGAAGCCCTTGTCAGCCGTGATGGCGGAGACGATCAGTGACTTGCCGATCGCGCCGGGCATGTCGCGCGTGGGGCACTCGATCACGGTTGCGAATGGAAACAGAAACTCGCGATTGGCCAGCGGATGCTCGCGGTCCTCGCAGTGAATGAGGGTGGGGAGCAAATAGGCACAGCGCCCGATGGTGGCGAGCCTCGGCGAACCGCGATGTACGACGGTCAACTCCGTCGCGCCGGGGTCGCGCAGGCCGGCGTCGATTGCGCCGCTGATCGCCTCGGCCATTTTCGGATTGGCGAACGCGGCGATCTTCGCGTCGGGATCGTCGGCCGGCAGGGCGCGAACCTTTGCCAGTTCGCGGGCGACGGCGTCGGCGATCTCGCGCCCGTATCGCGGCGTCCAGATGGCCGACGCGTTGATGCACGAGCGGCCGCCGTTGGCGACGATGGACGTGACCATGATGTCGACGTATTTCTGCCAATCGTCGGCGGCGTCATCGCCGAGGACGACCTTCGAGTAACCGGGTCCGTGCAGCTCGACGCGATGATCGTTGGCCCACGCCCGGGTCGTGGAGGCGTCGCCGAACAGCATGGCGCGATCGACGACGCGGAGCAGTTCGCCCGCCCCGGCGTGATCGGTGGGGTAGAAGCCAAACGCCTCGCGCGGCACGCCCGCGGCACAGAACGCTTCAATGATCCGAAGCGGCGACCACGGCTCCTCGCGGCCCGGCTTGAGCACGACCGGCGTCTTCAGCGCGATGGCCGGCATCCAGAGCGAGTGCACGCCGGGCGAATTGCTCGGGAGCACCGCGCCGAACGTCCGCGCCTCGCGGAAGTAGCTCAACGTGCGGCCGTCGTCGCTGCCGAAGCCGCGATCGAGAATGGACAGATCAAACCCGCGCGTCAGCCCGGCGACGACCAGTTCGATCTCATCAAACATGCGGAAGATTTTTTGCGCATTGGCGCGGCACAGCGCCTGCGGCATGCCGGTCGTACCGGAAAGCTGGTGAATGTAATCTTCGAAGGACTGCGTCGAGTCGCCCAGCGGCAGGGCGGCGGTGGTGAACAGCTTGCCCGCCTTGCGGCTCATCGCCATCAATTCCGCGACGGAAAATCGCTCCAGGCCGCGCCAATCCATGCGATGCACGTCTCGGGCGATCATGCCGCTGTTCGCCTGGCTGACGCGGGCGAGCGGCTCGCCGGTCGCGTGGTGGACGATCTCGATGGAATCGACACTTGTATATGCCTTGCCGTGTCGCAGGATGGGAATATGCAGCATGCTGTCGCCTCGTGATTGCAGGAACCGGCGCGGCCCGGCGCGCCGATTCGACGCGGCATTATAATCGCTAACGCACGCACCGGCCGGGGTTCACGAGCGCCGGTTTACGCACCGGATCGCTTGAGTCCACGCTGCGATTCCGGTACGATGCCATGGCGCGAGTTGCCGCGGCTCGTGTCGAACCGTTCCAAACCCGAGGCACCACCATGACAGCGCATTGCTGGACCCGCTGCTCGGCCATTATCACCGTGGCACTGATGGTGTCATGGAGTGGGCCGTATACGTTGGCGGCGGATTGTCCGCTTGACTGGCGTGAAGCGCCTTTGGCGGGCGGCCCGAACGGCCCCGTTTATGCTATGACAACGTGGGACCCGGACGGTACCGGGCCGCTGGCGCCGTGGCTTGTCATCGGCGGCAGCTTCACGCAGGTCGGCGGGACAAGTGCGTCCCGCATCGCTGCGTGGGACGGCAGCGCCTGGCACTCCTTCAGCTCCGGCATGAATACCGACGTGCGCGCCTTGGCGGTGCACGAAGGCGAGTTGTTCGCGGGCGGTCCGTTTACGAGCGCGGGGGGCTCGGCCTGCAACCGCGTCGCACGATGGGATGGCAGCGCCTGGCAGCCGCTGGGGTCCGGGCTGAATGAGTTTGTCTATTCTCTGGCTTCCTACAACGGCGAGCTGGTTGTCGGCGGCGTTTTTACCAACGCCGGAGGTACGCTGGTGAGCGCCATTGCCCGCTGGTCGTCCGGCGGCGGTTGGCAGGCACTGGGCAGCGGCATGGGAGGCCCCGACGCGGTCGAGATTGTCTTTGCGCTCACGGTTCACGACGGCAGTCTGATTGCCGCGGGGCAGTTCCAGACAGCCGGCGGCATAGCGGCAAATCGCATCGCGCGGTGGGACGGCGCGTGGCACGCGCTGGGCGGCGGTGTGACCAGCGCGGGCACGCCGCAGGTGCTGGCGTTGCGCAGCGAAGCGGGAGACCTTTACGCTGGCGGTTACTTCACGCATGCCGGCGGCGCGCCCTGCAGCAACATCGCGCGATGGGATGGCGCGGCATGGTCGCCGCTCCACGCGGGCATCAATGGACCGGTCGTCGCGCTGGGACGCCTGGGCGGCGACCTGATCGCATCGGGCGAGTTTATCCTGGCCGGTGGTGCATCGGCTTTCCGCATTGCCCGATGGAACGGTGCGAGTTGGCAGGCGTTGGGCGGCGGCATCTCGGCCACCGGCCGTGCGCTGGCGTCCTTCGCGGGAGACCTGCACGTCGGCGGGCAGTTCCTTCAGGTAGACAGCATGACGGCGAACTATTGGGCGCGCTGGGGGCCTGCGTGCCTGCGCGGCGACGTGGATTGCAACCAGCTTGTCGAGATCACCGACGTCGATCCGTTTGTTCAGGCGCTGCTCCAGTCGCCGGGGCTTGAACCCTGTGAGACCTTCACCGCCGATGCGAACGGCGATGGCCAGGTCAACGGCGTCGATGTACCCGCTCTCGTGAACATGCTCTTCTGATTCAATTTGACGCCGGGCGCAGGATCGACCGCTCGGTTGAGCCGCCGCCGGTCCGTCGGTAGCATGTCGGCCTTCGGCGGAATTGTTCCGTCTGTTCACACGATTTCCCAGTGCCGCCTTGTGGGCCGGTTCAGTGAGTCTTCTGCATGGCCATTCAGTTCTTCTGCGCTGCCTGTCATCAGCCAATCGAAGTGGACGATGACGCGGCGAATCAGTCGGTGACCTGTCCATATTGCCGCAAGGTCGTGACTGCGCCGTTCTCGTCGGACCCGAGCGTGCGCATGCCGAGCGGCGGGGCGATGCGCGAGGCGGGGCCGCTGGGCGCGGCGCCGCAGCCGGCATCCGGCGGCACGCTGTCGCCGCTGACCCACGGAACGATGGGGTCGCCGCTCCCGACTGGGCGCAACACGATCGGCTGGGTGGCCCTTGTCTTCGCGATTTTAAGCGTGATTTGCATCATTGCGACCGCCTTTGTGTATGGTTCGTGGATCGCATCGGAAGGAATTAAGACGACCGCGGAGCTTCAGAAGCGATTGGGGGAGATTCAAGCGAGCGGTCAGGCACCCCCGTCTGTGATGACCGCAAGCGGCATGGCGTGCCTGGGTATCGTCGCCTACCTCACGGCGCTCGTGACCGGCATCATCGGAGTTGTGAACAAGAAGCAGCCGCGCTGGCCGGCGATTGTGGCGGTGATAGTCGTAGCGGGCTCGGTGTTATTGCTTTGCGGTATGACGTGCCTGGAGGCGATGGCGAATCGTGCGGGCGGGGGCTGACGCAGCGGCAGGCGGCTTCGTGTCGTGAAGATGGATCGTGCCCGATAACCGTCTCGCCGCATTTCAAATGCGACGATCCGTCGCGTGATTCGCGCGGTCCGGAGCAATGATTTTCACGGACCTTTCTGATGCGCGCGAGCGCGCGAATTGCGACATGAAAAAGCGCGCGAAGTTTCGCGCCGTTTGCGTTGACATCGTCGGGCCATACTGGTAACTTCGGACTGGGCATTGAACGCGGCGCCGGCTCGCTCGGCGACGCCATTTTCGACGTTTGTTGAGGCAGACATGGACTCGCCGGGCACCATTCGCACCCCTCGGCCGCCGCGCGCCGCGCCGCGCCGTCGCCATTTTACGCTGGAGCATGCCAATCGCACACTGCCGCTCGTGCGGCGCATCGTGGCCGACATCGTCCGCCAGCATAAGCTCGTGTCGTCTCTTGAAGACAAGTGTCACATTCGCCGGCCCGACGTGCCGCGCGAGAAGCAGGAAGAGCTAACCCGCCAGTACGGCATTGAGCTGGAAAGGCTGCGCGACTTGGCCGAGGAGCTCTCCGCCGTCGGCTGCGAGATCAAAGACTGGCGCATCGGCCTGATCGACTTTCGCAGCCTGCACCAGGGCCGGGAGATCGAACTCTGCTGGCGTCTGGGCGAGGATCGCATCGCTTTCTGGCACGAGATCAACGCCGGCTTCTCCGGTCGCCAGCCCATCGACGAAGGTTTCTTCGAGCCACGCCCTGCCGAAGCCGTCGCGGGTTGATGCATTGCCGTTAGCCAAGCGGTGCTCTCCGCCCGCCCTGCCTCGCCACGGCATTGACACAATTCCATTCAAGCGGCTAAATGAGTGCTCTGACTTGGAGCGACTTGCTCATGGCCGACGCACGTTCCCTGTTTGATTCGCAGGACGCATTCGCCGCAGCATCGCCCGCCGCGACGAGTGAGGCATCGACTCCATCCACCGACTCAATCGTTGCCTCGCCGATCGCGCTCAAATACCTCCGGCTGCACCTGTGCCCCGAAGTCGGCAGCATTCGATTCGGCAATCTTATTCGCGAGCTGGGCAGCATCGATGACGTGCTCCGCGCGGGCGCAGGCCGGCTTCAGAATGCCTTTCGCGTCGGCGCGAAAACCGTGGAAAGCATCGTGCGATATCGCGACGAAGTCGACGTCGACGCGGAGGCGCGACTCGCTGGTGATCTCGGGTGCCGAATCCTCTGCCTCGCCGATCCGGAGTACCCCGCGATTCTGAAGATGATCGCTGACCCACCGGCGTGTCTGTACTACCGCGGATCGCTGGATCGGGCCGACGGGCTGGCGCTGGCCATTGTCGGCTCGCGACGTTGTTCGCGGTACGGCGCGGAGCAGGCCGAGCGTTTTGCGGCCCTCTCGGTGCGCGCGGGGATGACCGTCGTCTCCGGCATGGCGCGCGGCATCGACTCGTTCGCGCATCGCGGCGCGCTCAAGGCCGGCGGGCGCACGCTGGCCGTCACCGGCTGCGGTCTGGCGCACGTGTTCCCGCAAGAGCAGGAGGGCCTCGCGGGCGAGGTCGCCGTGCAGGGGGCGGTGATCAGCGAGTTGCCCATGACGATTGCGCCCGACGCGAAGAACTTCCCGCCGCGCAACCGCATCATCGCCGGGCTTTCGCTGGGGGTGATGGTGATCGAGGCGGCCCAGCGAAGCGGCGCGCTGATCACGGCGCGACTGGCAAACGAATACAACCGGGAGGTCTTCGCCGTGCCCGGCCCGGTCGATTCGCCCTATGCCGAGGGGACGAATGACCTGATCCGTCAGGGCGCGGCCAAGCTGGTCATGCGCCTGGAGGATGTGCTCACGGAACTGGGTGAGGCCGGCGCGCTGCTGATGCAGGCTGGAGAGAGTGGTTCGTCCGAACCGCCGGGCCGATCGGAATCTCCATCGCATGGGAGCGAGGGCACCGAACCGCCGCAGGCGGGTGCGGCCGCGTTGACGGAGTTGCAAGGTCGAATCGTTGCGGCGGTCCGTGAGGGCGCGCGGGCCTTGGATGACATCTGCGAGGCAGTCGGCGAGCCGCCGGGGCGGGTCGCCTCACAACTGATCACGCTTCAGCTGCTGGGCGTCGTGAATCGCACGCGTGATGCCGCCTTTTCTATTGTCTCATTCAGGGATTGCTCATAATCGGCATTGGACAAGTACGGTTTGAGTTTGGTCCCGTCGCCTTGTTATCTCGGGCAGATTGTTAGTCGATGATTGACAAAACCAGCAGAGGCGTTCACATTCCTGTCAACATGGGGGCGCGACCATGGTTAATTGTCAGAAGCAAGGAGACGCCTGTAATGAACACAAAGAGAGTTAAACAGTTCGGCCTTGTGGTCCCCGTTTACTCATTGATCCTTTTGTCTGTACATGACGTCCGCGCACAATGTGGCCAATGCTATTCTCAAAGTCAGACTTTTACGAATTCAACGCGAGGGATTGAAGTAGATAGCATGCTAACCTATACCAATTGCTGGATTGACCTAAGCATTAGTAGCGCACACACCCGTGCAAGTTCGTTCTATGTTAACGAACTGAGCGGCCTCGACTGCGGGGAGCCTTGGGAGTGCTCATCTGCTGACTATGATTCTGACGCGGATTTCGATTCGGGTTGGGCTGCGGCCGCCAATTCATCCAGCTCACCAATTCAACCATGCCCCTTAGATGTCAGTACCGGGGGTGGTGCAATGAGCTACGCCGCAGGCGGGGGCGTTAATGTGGATGTTGGATCACACCTTCAGAAGTGGGAGGGGCATCACACAATAGTTGGAAACTGTACTTGCCCTGGTGATCAGACAATGCACGTCGAAGGATTAGCCCTTGCAATGAGTAGTTCAGGCGGTGGCGCGAGTTCGATGGTCGTTTTCGAGGAACCGTGCGGTACTATTGGGATGGCTTCGACCGTTAGGTTCTATAGAAACTATGGCGAGATACATGCGACGTGTAGCGGTAGCTCATCTACGTCAACGCTCGAGTTGATCGAGGTTTCATTCGTTGAAATAGTCGTCGAGGGAGGCGGGGATGTGTCTCGAAAGCACGGAGTTCTAGCTGAAGTTTACGATCCAGTGAATGGATATTCGACAATTACGCTCGGATCACTTTTCTCTAGCTGTAGTTCAACCGGCTGGGATGGCAATACATGGACTCTTGAATGCGTTGACGCACTTGGAAAGGAAGGCTACGAATATGCATCACTTTCAGTCAATGCGGATGCATTTCCACGGCATGATGGCGATATTAATGGAGACGGGAATGTTTGCCCCGACGACGAAGATATGATGAAAAACTTGACCGGCGCCGTCGAGATTGAACAGACAGGTTATACGCCACGAGCAGATTTTGATTTAGACGGTGTAATAAGCGCTAATGATCGCGATGTCTTTGAAGGCATCTACGATGACTTGCCCGATGAAAATGAAAATGATATTCCAGATGCTTGTGAGTGAAGAGCTGCTGTTGCAATGGTGCCGAATAAAAGCGGCGGCTTGCAAGGCCCTTGCAAGCCGCCGCGTGTATAGACAACTCTTTGCAGCCTCGGTGGGCCGCATCGGCCCAAGAGGTGTTTAGGGAACCAGACAACCGTCGGATCGGCTCTTGAGGTCAGCCGTCCAGCTCGTGCCGCTGGCAGTTGGTTTCACGCCCGGGTCGAGGTCCGAAGTACTGCTTTGCGCGACCGAGTAGATGTTGTCACGACCACGCGAGACCTTCGCGACGGTTCCCGTGGCGGGCTTACCGACCAGACCCAGGTCCGGACCCTTGGCAAACTCGACGTGCGAGTCGACAAAGAGAACGTTCTGCCCTTCGCGGTTGGTGTGGTTGGTGCTGTTGCCGCGATTGGCACCAGATCGATCCACGTCGATCAGCACACTGCCGACCGTCGATGCGCCCTTGATGTACGGATTGGAATCCGCCATGAAGGGGAAAACCGGCTCGGAGCTGGTGCCCAGGGCGCGGCGTTGCATGTCATGCTGATACATGTACGCGTAGCTCAAGTTGGTCGGGCCGAGGAAGTCGTAGTAGATCGTCGTGTCCTGGGCCGGATCGGGCACGTCGGTCGTGCTCGGGCAGATGTACTGCTTCGGCGTCGTGTTGTTGCCGCGGACGATCGTCCACATGTCAACCGTGACCGACGGAATACCGCTGGTCGGCGGCTCAACGGAGCGATGGATCGCCTGGAAGTTCGCCATGTTCGGAGTGCCTTCCAGCGGCTGGGCAATCATCGGGAAGACGCCCGGATCGTCCTGGGCGTAGATGAACATCGCCTGGCCCAGACCGCGCAGGTTGGTAGAGCAGACCGTCCGCTTGGACAGCTCCCGTGCGCGAGAAAGGCTCGGCAAAAGGATCGAGATCAGCAGGGCGATGATGGCGATCACCACCAGCAGCTCGATCAAGGTAAAGGCCTTCAGTTTCTTCACGATCGCATACCTCCTTCAAGTGTGTTCCGGCTTCTGACGAGTTCCCAGCACCCTCCGTCGGGACACCAAATGGGATCGATGACTCCGAGTTAAGCGGCGAACCACGAGGGGCCGCTTTGCGTATCACAGTGTTCCCGCCTCGGGCGATGGAGAGTCAAGCTTCGTCAGGTGTGCAGTGCCTTCGGCTTTGCACGCCGGTCAAGGTGAGGCTGGGCAAATCTCGGCAGCGCTGCCGAGGGCCTGGCCTGAATGACATTCGTCGTCGATGGGCACCGAGCCGGCCAGCGCTCTGCCAGAACGCGGGCTGAAACGGCAACCGCCGGCGCGAACGTTTCATGTCGCGCAGTCGATCAACCTCTGGTGTGCCAGAGACATCTGCCGGTGGGATTGGAAGGAAGGCGGAAGGAAGGTATGACTCGCGGGCTTGCGCCCCCGCGCGGGCGAATAATCCGATGATGACGCTCGACTCTTTCGCGTCTTCCGCTTCCAGCCCCGGAGGCCGGCTTGTCTCAATACTCCACTTATTATCGTAACATAACCTCCGCCCACGTCAAGACTTTTTTCACCCTATTTCCGCGATCGACCAGGCGCCAGGCGGCGCTCCAACCCTCGTATTTCGGACCCAGAAAGAATGCGTTTGAAGGCGTGGATTCCCAGCCACGAAAGTCTCATAAGTCCAGTACCAGGCTTTGGATCTGTGTCCCGTCACACTGACCCAGGCCAAGATTGTGGGCTGTGGAAAGTTGTTTTGGGATGTGGGTATCTGAATTGAGCGGCTTCAACCCCCGTTCGGACCGCACCGAATTGAGCAGCCCGAAGGCGACCGAATCCGCTGCAACCGGGTCGGTCGAAAAGAGCATGGTTCCCGCATCGTGGATCGTGCTGCGTTGGGCATCCGGGCCTTTGTCGAACACCAGCCGAATTCCGTTGACCACATTGAGCCGCAATTTCGAGCGAATCGGCTCGGACGCGACAATTTGCCCGATCGCTGGGTCGCAGCCGTTGGCGTGAAAGCGCGCGGGGTGGCGGATCAGGCCGTGCGAGAGGTTCTTGAGGCAGCCGGACATCGTCGCCATCGAGTGGGTCTTAATGAACGGCACGTTGATGATCGCGGTGGCTTCGTTGAGCGCCGCGAGGAACGAATCCTCCCCCGCGCTGCCGAACTGCACGAGCTTGCCCTGCCAGCGCAGGTCGGGCTTGCGCGTCTTGCGCAGCAGCGACAGCTCTCCCGCTTCCAGCACCATGATCTGGTCGAGCGAAAAGCCGGCCGTCACCATCGAGCGCAACATTTCGTCGATGACGGGCGGCGTCGTGCCGAGCTGCTCGCGCGCGGATTGATTGCATTTGATGAGGACGACGTCACTGGGTTTGAGCAGTTTGTTCCACGCGTCGGTGCCGTTGGGCGCGCCGGTGACGGCACAGAGGCCTTCCTCGATGAAGTCGTGCAGGATGCTCTTTTCGATGCCGTGAGCGCCGCAAATGTACGGCGAGCGCGTCTGCACGACGCGCGCCACGGCTGCCGCAGCGATTGTCGTACGCTGCGTGGTCGCTGCGCCGGATGCGCCGCCGACCGCCATGGGGAGGTTGGTCTTTACACCGCCGCCTTCTGCCAGCAGTCGCGCGCTGGTCAGTGCTGCGGCTGCTCCGCAAAGACCGGATCGAAGGAAATCACGTCGGGTTGGTTTCATATGCAGAACGCGCCTGGCCCCATGCAATTGACACACTCACGAGGCCTACATACGTTATCGACCAACCGCCTCGCCCATGCATCAATGGCCTTGCCATCGCGGCTGATGCGGCGCGATCGTATCCCCCTCTCCCTTGTCGGGAGAGGGCCGGGGTGAGGGTGGATTGCAATCGCTGGCCACTGCGTCCGCTCATTGATACTCGCAATGTCAACACCATCGAACGAGTCGTCGATCCGCGCCGCCTTCCGAACCGTCGGGCAGGAGCACGTCTTCGCCTTCTGGGACGGTCTCGACTCCGATCAGCGACAGGAACTGCTTGCCGACCTTTCGCTGATTTCAGCCGAGCAACTTCCACACTTGCGGCAGGTTGTGCTGGGCACGGGCGCTGCGCACGCCGCGCCGGGCAACGTCCAGCCGCCGTCGGTGATTCGTCGCGATGCGGTGACGACCGAACAGGTGCAGCGTGGTCGCCGGTTGCTTGCCGAGGGCAAGGTCGCGGCGTTCACGGTGGCCGGCGGGCAGGGCACGCGGCTGGGGTACGACGGGCCGAAGGGCGCGTTTCCCATCGGGCCGATCAGCAACAAGCCGCTGTTTCAGTTGTTCGCGGAAGCGATCCTCGCGACGGATCGCAAGTTCGGCGGCGCGACCCACTGGTACATCATGACCAGCCCGCAGAACGACGCAGCGACGCGGGCATTTTTCGACGAGTTTCGATATTTCGGGCTGCCCGCCGATCGCGTGCATTTCTTCACGCAGGGCGTCATGCCGGCCTTCGACCGCGACGGGCGCATCCTGCTCGAGCAACCGCATCGCGTCGCGCTTTCGCCCGATGGCCACGGCGGCTCGCTGCTGGCCATGGCGACGAGCGGCACGCTGGCCGACATGGCGGCGCGCGGCATCGAGCACATCAGCTACTTTCAGGTGGACAACCCGCTGGTGAAGCCGCTGGACCCGGCGTTTCTCGGGTTGCACGCCGCGAGCGGCTCGGAGATGTCGAGTAAGACGCTGCCCAAGGCCGACGATCTCGAGCGCGTGGGGAACTTCGTGATGGTCGGCGGGCGGTTGTCGGTGATTGAGTATTCCGACCTGCCCGAGGCCCTCGCGCGGCGGCGCAACGCCGACGGCTCGCGCACCTTTGACTCGGCCAACATCGCCGTGCATGTGCTGACGCGCGCGTTCGTCGAGCGGCTGACCCGCGACCGCACGTCGTTCGGTCTGCCGTGGCACCGGGCGGAGAAAAAAGTTCCGTGTATGGATTTGAACACCGGCCGGCGGGTCGAGCCGACCGCGCCCAACGCGGTGAAGCTCGAGGCGTTCATCTTCGACGCCCTGCCGCTGGCCGAGCGGGCCGTGCTGATGGAGACCTCGCGCGCCGAGGAGTTCAGCCCGGTGAAAAACGCGACGGGCGTCGATTCGGTGGAGACGGCCAAGCGCGACATCAGCCGCCGTGCGGCCGCATGGCTGGCGCGGGCGGGTGTGGCCATCCCGCGCGTGGGCGATGAGCCGGACGGCGTGTTTGAAATCAGCCCGCTGTATGCGCTGGATGCGGAGGATGTCATCGCGCGATCGCCGGCGTTGACCGTAGCCCCCGCCGCGCGCCTGCATTTGGAATGACTTGGTAGGGTGGGCACCGCCCACCGCATCGGTCGGGGATGTGCGGGCTACTCATGGCAGTCGATATTCTGCAACGTATTCGCGGGTGCATCGAAGACCATGCGTATGCTCTTTCGGAGCATGCCTATGATGAAATGGACGCGGATTCTCTGGATGTGCTAGACGTCGAGTCGGCGGTTCTGACGGGGAAAGTTGACCGGCAAATGACGGATGATCCGCGAGGCATTCGCTATGTGGTTATCGGGACTGCATGCGATCTGACGACGCAAGTGGGCGTAGTGGTTCGGTTCGTCGAGGGCGACCAACTGCTGGTCATCACGGTTTACGAAATCGAGTAGAATAGAAGTCATGTACAACTTCTCTTGCGAACACTGCGGCGGAATGGTGTGCGAGCGCGTGATGGAGCGCGAGCTGTTGCGGCACAAGGGCGGGTTCGTCGTGTTGGAGAATGTCCCGATCGGCGTCTGCGAGAAGTGCGGCGCGCGGTACTTCGACGCGTCGGTCGTTCGCAAGGTCGCCGAGATCGGCCGGGGAACCGTCCCGGCTGATCACACCGTCGAAGTGCCCGTTGGGCGATACGCGTAATTCAACGACGCACGGTGCCCCGCAACGCCGCACCGTGCCACGGTCTCGCCGCCCGGCAGGGCGCGCGCACGTCGCCGGCGGCTTCAGCCGCCGGAAAGCTGCCCCCAAAGGGACCATTTCGCCAGGAGGGCGAACGAGGACATGCGCAACAAGCAAGATTCTCTTTTCAGGTGAGCATTCTCACTGCGTGCACGCTCGTGCCCACTTCGTCCGCCCTCCGGGCGGGGAAAGAAAGTGCAAATTGAAACAGGCTTGCCCTCCAGGGGCTTGCTCACTTCGCTCACCGCGCCCCCGGCAACGTGCGTGCGGCCCTCACACGAGTATTATCAACGCGCCCGCATGTCGGCTCCACCACGGTTCATTTGCAAGGGATTACTCTACGCAATAACATAATACCTTCTGACGGCTGTCAATCTATTCGGGCATATCGCAGTTCTCGATAAACGGATCAAGCGAACATGAAGAGTCCCAATAGCAAGAAGGAACATGGCATTGTCGCGATACTCGATGCGCTTGGCGCGGCAAACTACAGTGACGAAGAAATAATGCGGTTTATTGACTCGCGTGAGCAGGTCATGCAACTTCTCGAAGAAAAGGCGCTTAAAATTGGAGACGCGATATTACCGGGGATGCTTAAGACATTCACATTCAATGATACTGTCTTGATTATCTTGCGAACACGAGCAATACCCCCGACTCTTGATCAAATCACGAAATTCTTCACGTTGATGAGAAAATTCTTTGTGGATTCACTTGAATACGGAATCCTATTTCGAGGAGCGGTTGCACTAGGCGAGTTCTACTTGAATGACGATACGAATACAGTGCTCGGTAATGCAGTAACGGACGCTGCTGCTTGGTATGACAAGGCGGATTGGATTGGGATTCACGCTACACCTCGCGCGTCTCTTATCATTCAACAAATGACTCAGAATAGCTCACAAAGCAAAAAGGAGCATTTGATATTGAACTATGCGGTTCCTGTTAAGGATGGGCGATGTATTCCGTTAAAGGCAGTTAATTGGCCGAAAGTTTTTAATGTCCCGGCGCTAACGCCATGCCAGAGTGGTGAGGAGCCCAAGGAAAAACTACTCCAATTCCTGTCAAATCACAGAATCCCCTTTGGGACAGAAGGCAAATTTGCGAATACGATTGCTTTCTTCGATTATGCAATGTCAACAATACAGAAGTCAAATCCCGTCAAACCTCTTGGTCCAAATACTCGTGCGAGACTCTAGCCGATGGGAAAGCGGGCTTCAGTGCAAGGGCTCAAGCTAGAGCCATCGGTTAAGAGCGTTCTTTCTTTACAAAGATGATAATGTCATTGCGTATTCCCTGAAATAATTCAGTGCTTTCGCTTTGACGTAATAACCGAGATGGACTGGGATTCCGAGGCGTGCAATTGGCACACGTGTCGCGGGGGCTTCTACGACTTCTACGCTTCCCTCTGTATCAAATAATGGTCCAGATGACAAGATGCCGATCAGCCTAACATAGGGAGCCTTAGTAGTTACTAAGCTTCGTCCTCGCAAGAACGCCCCCTCGTGTGCGACTACAATCGGCGATCCCGATGAACCCGGAAAACAAGCAATGTCCACAATCCCTCTTGCGGTGCCTTCGTAATCAACAATCGGCGGTGTTGCTGTAATTCCTTGTCTAATCAAGGGCAAATTATTTGTTCTATCCCACAATCCAGTTGGATAGCCGATCATTAATACAGATTCAACAGCAGCCATCATCCGTAGTTCACGCTCATCAGGAAGGATTCCGTCATGCAATGGACGGTAGAAAATTCTATTAGCGTCTGTATCTGCGGCATCAAGTAATGATGCGATTGGCAATGCGCACAAATCCTCTGTTGGATGAAGAATCCAGTTATTGTCAGTATCAACCCTAATACGGATCGAATCACCCGATGGAGGGTCCCCTTGATCGTACCTTTTATCGCCTGACTTGCATGCAAGGTGTACCAAGAACTCTGCGTACACACTTCCTTCAACAACATGTCTATTGGTCACAAGCAGGGGAAGAACATGTTTTTCAATTCCGCGAAATTCAAAAAAGAACGCTGTGCCAACACAAGTTGAGCCATCTGGCGAAGTGCACTCAACTCGTACTGTCGAGAAAAGTAAAGCAGTGGAAGCGTGTCTAATGTCAAGCATCAATTAGTCCTATTAAGTGGCCTTGTAGGCTCTACAAGTGCATCAAGACAAGTTGCCAGAGAACTGCAAACGACAAATCACTCCCGCCCCACCAACTCCTCCAACCGCTCCACCCCTTTCGTAATCGCTCCCATGTCCGTTGCAAACGACAATCGCACGTGCGTGTCCATCCCAAACGCGCTGCCCGGCACCAGCGCCACATGCACGCGGTCGAGCACCAGCGCGCAAAACTCGACCGATGACTTAACTCCCAGCCGCGCGTACGTCCCGCTCACATTCGGAAAGCAATAAAACGCCCCCGTCGGCCGCACGCACGTCACGTCCTTCAGGCCGCACAAGCGTTCGTGCATGAATCGGCCGCGCTGCTCGAACTCGCGGCGGCGGGCCTCGACGTGCGACTGATCGCCGGTGAGCGCTTCCACCAGCGCGTGTTGAATGAATGTGGCCGTGCCGCTGGTGGTGTGGGTTTGCAGCTTGGCCATGGCGCGGATGATCTCGCGCGGGCCTGCGGCGTAGCCGATGCGCCAGCCGGTCATGGCGTGGGTCTTACTGGCGGCGTTAAAGGTGATGGTCTTGCCGAACCATTCGGGGCTGATGGCGGCAAAGCTCAAATTGTCGCGCGCGTCGCCGTAGCGAAGCTGGTCGTACATCTCGTCGGAGAAGACGACGACATTGCGCCCGGTTAGCACGTCGGCGATGGCGCGCGTCTCGGCCGGCGTGTAGGCAAAACCGCCGGGGTTGGACGGGCTGTTAAAGACGAGTATCTTCGTTCGCGGCGTGAGGGCGGCGGCGACCTGCTTCGGCGTGATCTTCAAATCCGTCGCATCGCTGCCGACGATCGGCACCACCACGCCCCCGCACAGCTTGATCTGCTCGGCGAAGCTCACCCAGTACGGCACCGGCAGCAGCACCTCATCGCCGGGGTTGAGCAGGGCCATGAATGCGAGATAAAGCGCCTCCTTGCCGCCGACGGTGACGATGACCTGATCGGGCTGGTAGGTCAGTGCGTTGTCGCGGAGATATTTCTTACAAACGGCCGCGCGGGCCTCGGGGATGCCGCTGGTCGGCTTGGCGTAGGAGGTGTGCCCGGCGGCGAGGGCGCGGTTCGCGGCGGCCTTGATGTGGTCGGGCGTGTCGAAATCCGGCTCGCCCGCGCCGAAGCCGACGACATCGATGCCGGCCCGCTTCATCTCTGCGGCCTTGGCGGCGGTGGCGAGGGTGGCGGCTTCTTCAATGAGGCTGACGCGGTCGGCGAGTTTCATATAATCCGCTCCGGTGCCGGGTTGCTCGGTGGCGACGGCATTTTATCGAAGTTAACACGAGTGAGGAAATGATGGCGAAAGACGCTTCGCGGGTGCTGGATGTGGGCAATTGCGACCCGGACCATGGGATGATCCGGGGCATGTTGGAGAAGAATTTCAACGTGTCCATTGATCGCGTGATGTTCGTCGACGAGGCATTGGCGAAACTGCGTGCGAATCAGTACGACCTGGTGCTGTTTAATCGCCTGATCTTTGACGACGGGAGCGAGGGAATCGAGCTGTTGCACCGCGCGAAAGGCGATTCAACCGTGAAGCAGGCGCCGATCATGATGATCAGCAACTTTGAGAAAGCGCAGGCGAAGAGTGTGGCCGCGGGCGGTGTGATGGGGTTTGGCAAAGCGGTCGTCGATTCGCCGGATACGGTGGCCTTGTTGTCGCGTTACCTTTCCCGAAGGGGCTAACGAGGGTAGCAATTCGCCGAAAGGGAGCTAAGTTAACATTATCAGTCTTTGGGTGTCACAGTGCACGGTTTTCGGTAATGCGAGTTATAAGTCCTGTTACAAGTTGTCCGGCAAGTTTTTTTCGGATTTCTCGCCATGCCCTAATTCGCTTAAGGTGTTTCCCTGTAGTTGTTTAAGTTTGTTCCGAAAGGTACAGGTTACCGGCCATAACATTTAACGGTAGCGATGATTTGCGTAACAAAAAAGGCGTGATATATTCCTCTTGTCGGTTTGTTGTAACAGACTCCCCCCGCATGGCTCCGGGTGAACCGGGGTCGAGTTAGCCGGGGCGGGTGGTTTTGAGAGCGACCATCCGCTTCGAGAACACAACCAGAAATTCGCAGATCGCCCAGGTCCGAGGTTTCGCGCGCGCTCCCAGCGTATTCGCGCGAAGGCCGCTGATTGGCAAATCAGCCCGGGCGAAGGCAACGGCCCCTGGAGGCCGTGGGAGTCCCAGCCATGACGCACGAACATGAAGTCGAGATCGTGTCACCGGTAGCGCGGTCGGTCGTTCCGAGCGCGAAGCCGCCGCTGGAGTCGGTTCTGGCGCGGATCAGCATCGAGGATCGGGCCGCGCTGGATCGATTGCTCACCGAGACGGTCGAGTACCTCGATCATCCGAGCTTCGCGCGGGCGCGAACGGCCAAGGACTTGTTCGGCGTGACGGCGGAACAGGCGGCGCAGCCATGGGTGAACAGCGCCGATGCGCGGCCGGTGGCGAAGGGCTGCGGCACAAACGCGACGTTGACCAATAACCAGGAGCAGAAGCTGTTCCTGCGGATGAACTATGCCCGTTATCGCATGGCCAAACTTTTCCAGGCGCATGCCGGGAAGCGATTGACGGGCAAGGCTGCAAGCGAGTTGCTCTTCTGGCAGCGTCAGGTGATCGCGACGCGGTGCGAGATCGTGCAGGCGAACGTGCCGCTGGTTCTGGCGATGGCCAAGCGGACGCGGATGGGCAACGTCGATTACGCTGAATTGATCAGCGAAGGAAACATGGCGCTGCTTCGCAGCGTCGATAAGTTCGACTGCGGGCGCGGGTTCAAGTTCAGCACCTACGCCTGCCGGGCGATTCTCAAGAGCTTCAGCCGGGTGGCACTGAAGTCCAACCGCTATCGCGGCCGATTTCCGACGGAGTTCGATCCGTCGCTGGAGAAGAGCCGCCACGCGGAGCTGCTCCGCGAGCAGGTGGAGATCGACTGCGTGGATGAGCTGCGCGGCATTCTCCGGCAGAACCTGGCCGACCTGAACGACGTGGAGGTCCGAGTCATTCAGGCGCGGTTCGCGCTGGGCCAGGCGGCGCAGGCGGGCGGCGACGTGGAGCCGGCGCCCAAGACGCTTGAGCAGGTGGGCGACATGATCGGCGTGACCAAGGAGCGTGTGCGGCAGATTCAGAACCGGGCGCTGGCCAAGCTCCGCAGCAAATTGCAGGATGATTTTCTGGCGGCCTAGCGAAGCTGCTGAACGACCCTTCTGCGAGCAAAATAAAAAAAGCCCACGGAAAGTTCCGTGGGCTTTTTCATGCGCGTTGCGATGCTGATCCGGCGTCGTGGATCAAACCACATCAGGCGTCATGTCGAATGAAGCATCATGCCGCAGCTCGATTCACGGTCGCAGCGCCGCGTCACGCCGGCGGGAGGCCGGGGATCTGGTCGCGGCCTTCAGGGATCTGAATGCTCGATCCCTTCAGGTCGTCGCCGATCGGTTCAAATCGCCCGCCGAGGTGCTTCGCGAGAAATGCCTCGGTGACGGCGTTGAACGACGTGCGATTCTGCGGTCGATGGAAACCGTGGCCCTCATCGGGATACAGCACGTACGCGACGGGAATCTTCTGCTCCTTCATCGCCTTGACGATCTGATCCGACTCGGCCTGCTTGACGCGCGGGTCGTTGGCACCCTGGCCGATGAGCAGTGGTCGGCGAATTCGATTCGCAAACGTGAGCGGAGACCGCTCGCGGAGCAGCAGCTTGCCCTCCTCGGTTCGCGGATCGCCGACGCGCGACGTAAACATGTCCATCATCGGCTTCCAATACTCGGGAATGCTTTGCAAGAGCGTCATCAGGTTGGATGGGCCGACGATGTCCACACCGCATGCGAATCGGTCGGGTGTGTAGCTTAGCCCCACGAGCGTTGCATAGCCGCCGTAGCTGCCGCCCATGATGGCGACCTTGTTGCGGTCGGCGATGTTCTTGCGGACGGCCCAGTCGACGGCGTCGAGCAGGTCGTTGTGCATGGCGGCGGCCCATTCCTTGTTGCCGGCGTTGATGAACTGCTTGCCCATGCCGGTGGAGGAGCGGAAGTTGACGCTTAGCACGGCGTAGCCGCGGTTGCTAAGCCACTGGTGCATGCCGTTGTAACCCCACGTGTCGCGCGCCCACGGGCCGCCGTGGACAAGCAGGACCATCGGCACCGGGCCGCGATCGGGTCTGCCGTTGCGGTCGTGATCGGTCCAGACGGGGAGTGTCAGATAGCTGACAAGATTGAGGCCGTCGCGCGCCTTGATGACAACCGGGTGCATGGCGGCGAGGGGAAGGTTCTCCAGCTTGGGGCGGTTCGTGAAAAGAAACTTCGCATTGCGATTGGCGCGGTCGTAGTGGTAGTAGCGGACCGGGCCGTCATCGACGACGTAGGTGACGATCCAGTGTTTGTCGTCGAGGGTGCGCGAAGTGATCTGGAAGTCGCCGGGGTTCACCTTGGCGAGCAGGTCCATGTCGGGCTTGATGCTCGCGTCGAGAATCTGCCGTTCCTCGCGATCGTAGTTGGTCGTGACCGCCTGAATCGTGTTCTCCGTCGGATGGACCATCGCATCGCTGACATCGGCCTTGCTGCTGGAAGCGATGACGGTTTGCGTGCCGGACTTGAGATCGGTCGCGACGACGGCGGAGGTGTTTCGGCCGCGGCTGTCGACCATGTAGAGCGTCTGGCCGGTCTTGTCGAAGCCCATGGCGTCGGTCGTGAGGGCGTCGTCAGCCGGGATGCTGGTGAAGAGGCTCCAGTCGTTCCCGTTGAGTTGGTAGAAGTCGATGCCGCCGGCGGGGGTCATCTTGCTGCCGAATCGGATGTTGTAATCGTCGTCGGCGACGATGGAGACGAAGCCTTCGTTCTTGAGGACGAGCTTGCGCTCGCCGGAGGCGAGGTTGATGCGATGGACATCGTGCAGACTTTTGTCGCGGTCATTGATCTGCACGAGGATGTCGGCGGGAATGCGATGGCTGACGGCGAGAATGCGCCCCTGGATGCCGTCGATCGGGGTGAGGTCGCGCGTGGTCATCGCGGTGACATCCGTCGCATTGATGTGCCAGTTTTCGTCGCCGCCCTTGTCCTGCGGATAGAGAATCGTCTTGTTGTCGTAGGCCCACTGGAAAGTACGGACGCCGCGCGTCGTGTCGTTCGTGACGGGTTTGGCAGCGGCGAGGTCACCGACCGGCGCGACCCAGACATTCAGCACGCCGTCCTTGTCGGCCAGCCAGGCGAGGTGCGCTCCATCGGGGCTGATCTGCGGCGCGGCGCGCTCGGGATTGCTGAAAAGAACGGACCGCGAGATGAGGGGCGTTGCGGCCTGGTCCTTCGGGATCGGGACGGACGAGCGACTCGTTGCCTGGCAGCCTGTCATCAGGGCCAGCGCGAGGACGGCAATGGAAGCATGACTCCGGGTGTTCATCTTGTCTCCTTGTATGGGTGTGCGATTGAAAGTTCTGTCGCGGCGCCTCGCGCTGCGGCGAGAGGGCGTCCGTGATGATTCCCTCGTATGTTAACGAGACCACGGCGAGAGCCTTTCGCGCCGGGTCAGGTGTCACTTCCTGCGGCGGCCAAGTCCCGCACGAAGTCGATGGCAGCGGCGAGCGCAGCCGATTCGCCGCCTCTGGCGGATGCGTCTTGAATGCGGCGGACGAGGGCGCTGCCGACGATCGCGCCATCGGCGAATGAGCAGACCTCGCGGACCTGGGCGGCCGTACCGATTCCGAATCCGATGAGAATCGGGCGGCTCGATTCCCGCCGGATACGCGTGACGTTCGCGGCGAGGTCGGCAGGCAGGGCGGTGCGTTCGCCGGTGGTGCCCTGAATCGAAACGTAGTAGAGGAATCCGCCGGCGGCGCGGGCGATACGCTCGGCGCGCTCGGGCTGCGTCGTGGGGGCGACCAGCATCGACAATCGCATATTTTTCTTGGCGCAACGGTCTGTCAGGTCGGCGGCTTCTTCGAGCGGCAGGTCGGGGACGATGAGGCCGTCGAAACCGGCGAAAGCGGCTTCGTCCACGAAGCGGTCCGCGCCGCGGCGGTAGATGATCGACGCGGAGACCATCGCCAGCATTGGATGGGGATTCGAACTTCGAATGCGCGTCACCATGGCGAAGATGTCCGCGAGTCGTACACCGGCTGCTAATGCGTGCGCGAACGCGTGCTGAATGACGGGGCCGTCTGCGATGGGGTCGGAGAAGGGGATGCCGAGTTCGACGCCGCGTATCGGCAGCGCGGCGAGTCGCGCGAGCAATTGCTCGGTGAAATCAAGTGATGGATAGCCGGCAGGGATGAACGGCCACAGGCCCGGCGGTTGCTCGGCGAGGCGGCGGTCGATGCGGTTGTCGGATGGGGATGAGTTCATGGGGCCGGTTGGTACGCTCTTGAGATTCTACAAGTCTTGCAGGGTGCGTCCCAGACGCACCAATCTTTGCCTCGACCGCGACGCCTCGGATCATTCCAGCTTCGTGCCGCGGAGGCGCGCGACTTCCACGCAGTCCTTGTCGCCGCGCCCGGACAGATTGACTACAATTGTATCATTCTTGCCCAGCGTCGGGGCCAGCCGGATCACGTGGGCCACGGCGTGCGCGGTCTCCAATGCGGGGATGATTCCCTCCATTCGACAAAGCAATTCAAATGCCGCGAGGGCCTCCTCATCGGTGGCCGATTCGTACCGCACGCGGCCGCTCGCCGCCCAGAAAGCGTGCTCGGGGCCGACGCCGGGGTAGTCCAGCCCGGCCGAAACCGAATGCACCGCGCTGGTCTGGCCGTCGTCGTCCTGCAAGACATACGTATGCATGCCGTGCAGCACGCCGGGTCGGCCGCGCGAGATCGTCGCGCTGTGCCGCCGGTCTAATCCCTCGCCGGCCGCTTCGACGCCGATCAGCCGCACGGCCGCGTCGTTGACAAACGGGTAGAAGATTCCCGCCGCGTTGCTGCCGCCGCCGACGCACGCGACCACGGCCGTTGGCAAGCGACCTGTCGCTGAAAGCATCTGCTCGCGCGTCTCGCGCCCGATGACCGACTGCAGATCGCGCACAAGCATCGGGAACGGGTGTGGCCCCATGACCGAACCGATAACGTAATGCGTGTCAGCGACGGAGGCCATCCAGTCGCGTAACGCCTCATTGATGGCATCTTTCAGAGTGCGCTGGCCCGACTCGACCGGCACGACCTGCGCGCCGAGCAGGCGCATGCGATAGACGTTCAGCGCCTGCCGGCGCACGTCTTCGGCACCCATATAGACGGTTGCAGGCATACCGAACACGGCTGCCGCGGTGGCCGTCGCGACACCGTGCTGCCCCGCGCCGGTCTCGGCGATCAACCGGCGTTTGCCCATGCGTCGCGCGAGAATGGCCTGGCCCAGCGTGTTATTGATCTTGTGCGCGCCGGTGTGGTTGAGGTCTTCGCGCTTGAGCCAGACCTGCGCCCCGCCGAGGTGGTTGGTCAGGCGGCGCGCGAAATAGAGCGCGCTGGGCCGACCGACGTAGTCGCGAAGATAACCGTCCAGTTCGGTCCAAAAGGCGTCGTCCACCTTCGCGGCGGCGTACGCGGAGTCCAATTCGGCCAGCGCCGCCATGAGCGTTTCCGGCACATATTGCCCGCCAAACTCGCCAAAGCGTCCGTTGGCATCGGGATTGGCAGGGGTTTCGTGATGGGTTCGGCTCATGGTCTGCCTTCGGGAACGCGGGGCATCTTACGGCCGGTCCCGGCGGGCCGCCAAAACGGCCGATTCGGCGCGATCCGTAGCGGCCGGTTGGCCGATAGAATAACGATATGGCCAATCAACCATTTGGAACGGTTCCCGGATTCGGGTCGGCGTATGTCCGGCAGCTCTCGATCTTTCTGGAGGATCGGGTCGGGGCGCTGCTGCGGATGTTCCGTTGCTTCGAAGGGTCGCCGGTGAAAGTGGTCGGCATGTCGGTCGTGCATGCGATTGATTGCGCGATCATTCGCATCATTTGCGATGACGCCGACAAAGCGATTGACCTGCTCAAGAGCCGCGACTTTCCGGTGTCTGTCTCGGAGTTGGTGGTGGTGGAAGTGCCGCACGGGCAGGGGTTGATTTCGATTTGCGGCGCGCTGATCGCCGGCGAAGTGAACATTGATTATGCGTATCCGCTGCTCGTGCGCCCGACGGGCCGGGCAGCGCTGGCGATTCACACCGAGGACCTGGAGACGGCGGTGACGGTGCTTCGGTCTCGGAAGTTTGTCTTGCTGGGTGAAGATGACCTCGGCGACGGCCCGGCGCGATGAAAGTGGTAAAGGCGAATGCAGAATGAAGAATTGAGAATTAAGAAGGGCTGGCGCCGTCAACCTAGCCCCGAGCGCGAGCGAGCGGGCACCGCGGACGCAGAACAGAATGGTCAACCGCGAAGCCTTCCAATCCAAGTCTTGAGTTTCGAGTTTGCATCCACGAATTGAGCCGGCCTTCAGAGTGAGTTAGAATGGGCGTGCCGCATCCGGGCGATTAGCTCAATTGGCAGAGCACCTCGTTTACACCGAGGGGGTCGGGGGTTCAAGTCCCTCATCGCCCATTAGTTGAAATTCTCTCTCCCCGTGGACCCGCGCGAACATCGGCCGTAATCTGTCCGCGTGACTGACGCCGCCGACAAGCAACCTACCGATCCCGATGCCGTCCGAATGTCTTTCGGCGAGCACCTGGAAGAACTGCGCAAGCGGCTGATCTGGGCCATCTTCGGCCTTGTCGCGGCGACGGTGCTTTGCTTTCACTTCGGCGACAGGCTCATCACGATTCTCACCACGCCGTACATGGTCGCGATGAATGAGATCGGGCAGGAGGCGCGGCTCGTCCAGCTCAACCCGCTCGAGTCGTTCATGGAGTATTTCAAAATCTCGCTCGAGTTCGGGCTGGTCCTGGCGGCGCCGTGGATTTTGTATCAGCTCTGGCTGTTTATCGCGGCGGGGTTGTATCCGAACGAGCGAAAGATCGTGACGTACTTCGCGCCGGCCTCAATCGGACTGTTCCTTCTCGGTGCGTCGTTCCTGGTACTCGTGGTGCTGTCGGGGCTGATCAAGTTTCTCATCGGCATCGCCGGATGGTTCCCGCTGCCGGATCCCAACATGGGCCTGTATGCATGGATGCGCGGCGACAGCGAGATGGTCGCGACGCAGCCCGCGGACGTGCGCATGAACATTCCCGTTGCGACGGTGGAGCCGGCCGACCCGGTCGACGGCCAGATCTGGCTGGACCCGCGCACGCGGCGGCTGAACGTGTATCACGATGGCGAGACGTATTACATGCCGATGCAGAAAGCCAGCGCGAAGCAGATCGTGCAGCCGTTTTTCAGCGTGGCGGAGTACCTCGGGTTTGTCACCAATCTGGCGCTGGCGTTCGGGCTGGGGTTTCAGGTGCCGATCGTGGTGGTGTTTCTCATTGCCATGCGCATTGTGACATCGGTGCAGATGCGCAGCGCGCGACGGTTTGTGGTGCTGGCGGTGCTGGTCGCGTCGGCCGTCATCACGCCGACGCCGGATATCGGCACGATGCTGATGCTGGCGGTGCCGATGCTGGTGTTGTTCGAGGCGGGGCTGATGGTCGGCCGGGTGATCGAGCGCCGGCAGGCTGCGGATCACGACATGGTCGCGTCGTAGTTTCACTCAACCGCCGATGGGCAGCGTGAGCACCGGAGCCGTACTCTTGGCTTCGCCCGCCTGAAGCCTGAAAATCTGACCGAGCAACATGAACGTGCTCTTTGAATTTAGATCATCGTAGCGAATGTAGAACCAATGGCCGCGCTTGCGCACCGAGACGTAGGCGTCCTTTGAGGGCCAGCGCGACGTGTGAATGACCATTAACTCGTTCATGACCGACCCCCAGTCGAAGGGCTGCCCGTCGCGATCGACGGTCTGGGTAACCAGCCCGGCTTCGACGTGAGAATCCGGCGGCACCGTGCATTCCGAAAGGAAGAAGAGCACGCCTCCCAGCGAGCGCGTATCGAGGACGATTCGAGTTTTCGGTCCTTTTTCGGGGATGTATCCAGCCGTCTGGGTTCGCGCGGGGACGAGTTCATAAACAAACTGATCCGCCGCCAATTCGAGTTGATCGCGCAGCGCGGCAACTTGTTCGGCGTGCTCCGGCGCATCGCTCAGGCGCAGGATCGCGCGCTTTCGATCGCGCGATAGGACAAAGCGTTCGCCGTTGTCGATCGGGCGAAATTTTGCGTTCGCTGCGGCCGCGGTCAGGAGGTCCTCTGCCGTGATCCGGTCCTTTTCTATGGGCGAGGCGAGATCGTCGGGAATCGATTCAAACTCGAGGCTGATCGCTCGGAGTACCTGAAGCTTGCGCATCTGACGCAGCGCGGCGCGAAATGCCTTGCAGTCCGGCGCGAGCGTCGGCGTCGGCCCGGATGCCGATCCGAGATTGTCCAGACCATTCATGTCTTGCACGGTGAGATTCAGGACGCGGTCGATGCGCCAGCCGGTGTTGCAGAGGGTAACGACCGTCTCGACACCGATGGGGGAAAGCATGCGCTGGACATAATCACCGCCGTGAAGCGGGCTATAGGTAATCGTCGGACGCTCGGTGTAACTGAACGACGCGCTCAAATCGAGCCAGTCGGGATTGCTCCCGGTAACGCGGCTTCCGCTTGTGCCGAGGCCGCCGGTCGGGCCGTCGGGATCAAAGCCCGCGGATGACGAAATTCCTCGCGCGCCCTGGCCGACGTTTTCATTGAGGCGCCCGCTGACTCCTGCAGCGCTGGCGATTTCAAATTGGGACGAGATGCTGCTGATATCCAGAACGAGCGGCAGCTCGCGGTACTTGAGGCGGACCAGGTTCAGAAGCATCTGCCGTGCCGATGAGTGCTGGATCGCCTCGTTGTACTCCGCCTGACCTATTTGCAGGGCAACGGGGCCGACCTGGCAACCGCCGCCCACGATCAGCGCCAGCAAGGCCAGTCCAGTGTGGTGCCGTCGATCAGTCACGATTGGCATTGCTTCAAGCCTCCGGGTAATGGCTACGCTGCTTCCAACCGCTTGGCGGATGCTGGAAACAATTCGCCGATCACGATGTTGTATCTGTACAGGGTCAGCCGGGACGGAAATCTCGCTACCAGTCCCAGCTCCAGTTGGACTTGCTCTCAACGCGGGCTTCGGCCGGTGTGTACCCGGCCAATTCGAATGGGTCGGCCGCCTTATCGAGCCATGCCTGCCATGCGTCGGGACTGTGCCGATGGGTGACACCGGTCAGTGCGATCAGGCTCTGCTCGGCAGCGCGCGTGATGGCGAAGTCCTCGTCTCGAAGCAGGGCGATGAGCGTCTCCAGCACGGCGCGATCGTGGAAGAAACCAAGTGCGTCGATGAGCGCGAGCCGCACGTTGCGGTCGTGGTCTTCGACGGCCCGATCGCGCAACACGTAAAGGACTTCATCGCGCTGCTCGGGAGTATAGCTCTGCCCGCCGACGATCGCAGCCAAAAGGCGGGCAGCCTCCCAGCGGAGCGGCCCGGGAGCCGGGCGTACGTCGTCAAGCCGCTGCGAAGCGCTGCGGAGAATCTTCAGCAGCGTCGGCAGATGCTGCGGGCCGGCCGACCGGTGCATCGCGCGGACGGCGGCGCAGCGCACCGCGGTGTTGCTGTCGGTGCGCGCGATCGTATCAAAGACTTTGACGGCCCAGTCGGTCGCGGCGTCGGCGCTGTTCGACAGGCCGTTCACCCCCTCGCGGCGCTCGTCGGGATTGGGCGACTCGAGGGCGAGGTCGACAAAGTCCTTGGACGTCTTGCGCTGGTACCAGGTCTTACTCCTCCCCGAACAGCCGCAGAGGATGCCGGCGATGAGGCACAGCGCGAGGGCCCGGCTTGCGGGGGCACACCGGTTGCGCGGCGGCGAAGCGAATCGATCAGTATGCAGCTTATTTCGGTGCGGCGGCATGGCTGGTCATGAGCTGTTCGTGCGGGACCCAGGTGACGTCCGTGATCGGGTGGCCGAAGAAGCGCTGACCGATCTCCTTGAAGCGCTGGGGATTGTCGCTGACGTAGCAGGATAGTTTACCGGGGCGGTTTGAGTCCGTCAGCGCGCCGCGCGCGGCGAGCTTGTCGGCGACGGTTTGCGCCGTCTGTTCGCCGGAATCAACCAGCAGAACATCCTCGCCGGCGACCTGTGTGAAGGCGCGCTTGAGCAGCGGGTAATGCGTGCAGCCCAGGACGATGACTTTCGGGCCGAGCTTGAGAACCGGCGTGAGGTAATCGCGCACGCTTAGCAGCGTGATCGGGTCGTCGCAGCTTCGCCCCTCTTCGACGAGCGGCACAAACAGCGGACAGGCCTTTTGCGTCACGCGCTGGCTGGAGTTGATCTGCATGATCGCGCGGCGATACGCATCGGAGTGAATGGTTGCCTCGGTGGCGACGACTGCGATGACGCCGCCGGCGGCCGCTTCAACCGCAGCCCGCGCGCCGGGCTCGACCACACCGTGGATCGGCACGGGAATCTGCGCCGTGAGATCGCCGAGCGCGACGGCGCTGGCGGTGTTGCAGGCGACGACAATAACCTTCGGATCAAACCCCATCAGGAAGTGGCAGATTTCCTGTGAGAATTGGGTGACAGTCTGGGTGCTCTTGTTGCCGTAGGGGACGCGCGCGGTGTCGCCGAAATAAATGATGTCTTCGTTGGGCATTCGGTGGCGCAAAGCGCGCACGACGGTCAGTCCGCCGATGCCGGAGTCAAATACGCCGATGCTGCGTGGGTCACCCGCCATGCCGTCTGCATCCCTGCTGCCGCGCCGCCCCAATTCACCCCTGCGCCGAATCGCGGTGATATCGTATCGTCGGCAGCCAAGAACCTCAAAGATGACCGGATTCCGCGGCGGCCGTACAACTCGCGGATTGCCGGATCGGCCGTGCGGCCCGTACAATCGCCGCCTGTCCTAAGGGAGTCTTCGCCATGGATGGTGGAACCGCCACAATGAATCACGCATCTGAATCGCCGGACCAATCCGACGCCGCGCCGCTCAATGAAGCGGGAAGCGCCCGCAATGGTTCTGCGCTTGAATCTTCGCACGAACCGAACGACGCCGCCGCGCCGGAGATTCAACCGCGCCAAGTGGTGGAGGCGATTCTGTTCGCCACGGATTCGCCGCTGCCGGCCGCGAAGATCGCGAAGATTCTCGGCGTGGGCGATGCGCGCGAGGTGCGCGGACACATCGCGGCGCTGAATCAGCACTACACCGACATGGGGCTGTCGTTTCGGATCAATGAGATCGCCGGCGGGTTTCAGATGCTGACGCTGCCGGCCTTCAATGCGTGGCTGTCCAAGCTGCTTCGCACGCGCGATGAGACGCGCTTGACGGCCGCGGCGCTGGAGACGCTGGCCATCGTGGCATACAAGCAGCCGGTGACGCGAGCGGATGTGGAGTCGATCCGCGGGGTTGCGGCGGGCGATGTGCTGAATCGCCTGCGCGAGATGAACCTCGTGAAGATTGTCGGCCGGGCGGAAGACCTGGGCCGCCCGATGCTGTACGGCACGACGAAGCAATTCCTCGAAGTGTTCGGTCTGGCGTCGCTGGAGGAATTGCCGCAGGTGGAGGCGCTGCGCGGCGGGGCCAGCGCCGCGATCGCGCCGCGCGAGCCGGTGGTTTCAGCCGCGCCGTCCGCCGAAGGCGCGATGGGCGAATCCGAGGACGCGGGTGATGCGACGGCGGATGACAGTGGGCCGACACTCAAGGTGGTTGATGACGACGAGTCCGCCGCGTAGGGGGCGCGCCAGAATTGGGGAGTCTCGCCGCTCGGCGTCTTGTCGGCACGGAAATTCATTCGCACTTTCATTCAGCGTTTTCGCGGTGTGCGGTTCGCCGGTGCTCGCCGCGCCGAATGTGTTCGTCTCCCGCCCCGGCGAGATCGTTCGATTGTCCGACCTCAATGGTGACGGGGATTATCTCGATTCCGGCGAGCGCCTTTCGTACTGCGCTGGTTTGCCCGCGGCGAGTGGCGCCATTGCCACAACCCCGAATGCCCTGTTTATCGCGCGGACCGATCAGCCGATCGTGCTGCGCGCAGCGGACTTGAACGGCGACGGCGACGCGCTCGATGCGAACGAAGTCACGCTGTATGCCGAGTGGACCGGCGGGCCGCCGGCGCCGACTTTCAGCGCGTTGGCGGGCGCTGCCGATGGCGTGCTCTTTGTCGCCGATTCCGCGAACGGGCGATTGTTGCGGTTGGAGGATGCCAACGGCGATGGCGATGCGCTGGACTTCGGCGAATTGCTGGTCGTCGGCGACGGGTTGACGAGTCCGGTGAGCCTTGCGGTTCGGCCCGACGGCTGCGTGCTCGTGGCGCAGAATCTGTCGGCGGCGCCGGTGCGGATTCTGCGCGATCGAAACGGCGACGGGGACTTTTTCGATTTCGCTGAGAACTTGAGTTATGCCGAAAGCATGTTACCCGGCAGCGGGTTGGCTGCGACGGGGCCGTGGTCGTCGTTTCTCGCGCGGCCGGCAACCGGTGACGTGATGAAGCTTCTCGATCTGACGCGGGACGACGACGCATTGGATGCCGGCGAGGTCGTGCTGTATGCCGCAAACATGGCATCGGCAACGCACCTCGCTGCCGATGGGGAGGCGGCGTTGTACGTCGCGGCGGCCGATGCCGCGGGGACCGTGTACCGCGTGGAAGATTCGAATGCAGACGGCGACGCGCTGGACATTGGTGAAGTCATTCCGGTTGCGGAGGGGATCACGATGCCGGCGGGTATCGCGGTGGCGGTTGCGCCGACGGTGCCGAGTTGTGTACGCGGCGATCTGAACGCGGACGGTTCCGTGACGCCGATGGATGCGCCCCTGCTGGCGAACACGCTGATCGACCCGACGGGCGCGGAGATGTGTCGCGCGGATGCCAACGATGACGGCTTGCTCGACGGGCGCGACGTGGCGGCGTTTGTGGCGATTCTGTTGCCGTGAATGCGAAGCAGAGGTGCGGTCGAGTCACATTTTGCGATGTCCTCGGTTGCTTGCGCAATCGGCTCGTTGACAGGCGATTGTTCCCTCTTCTTCGTCGTGGTGATTCTGAATTGTTTGAGTCTGCTCACTTCGCGCGGGACGCGATGTGATCCAGCACGTTCATGTAGTTGATGTAACTGTCGTAGGGCGATTCGTACGGATTGAAATACTTGTGCACGTCGCCGTCGGCGAAGTACTTGGTGCACATGTAATAGAAATGGTCGGAGGTTTGCGCCCGACGCCAGTCGTTCAGCAGCGCTTCGTCGCCCTTGGCCTTCACCGCTGCTTCGAGGTTGTAGCACTCCTGCAGCGCGTTGGACTGCATGGCGTTGCCCAGCCAGGCCGACAAATCGCGCTCGGTGTCGGCCCAACTGATGAGATGCGGCGCGCTGAACTCGCCGACCGGCTCGTAGCTGTCGATCACTTCGCTGGGCGTCTTGAAATTGTTGTCGAGGTTGATTCGCATCACCTCGCCCGGAAGGTGATAAAGGAAATCAAAGATGCCCGTCTCGGCCCACTGGTGCTCGCCGAGGGTTTCATAATCCATGAACAGGTTCACGGTATACCCGCAGCCGTTCACCTGATTCACCCACTTGGCGAACTTGTCCGCCGTCAGCGGCCACTCGGCCCAGCCGCGATTGGAGAATCGAAAGGCGATGTCGTCCGACAGGCGGTAGTTCTTCAGCAGCACGCGGATCGACGCATTGGGCGCGGAGTAGACAAAATTCGGGGAACGGTAGCCCAACAGATGATCGGCGCCCTCGGCGATGATCGCTTTGTAGCCCATGCCGGCGACGGCCGCGGCGATCTCGTTGTTGTAAATCAATTCGGTGTTGCGAAAGACGCGGCTGGTCTGGCCGAACAGGGATTTGATCTTCTCCTGTTGCAGGCGAACCTGCTCCTGGAACTCGGTGCGTGAATAGAGAAACGACAGGCTGTGGTAGTATGTCTCGGCGAGAAACTCGACGCAGCCCGTGTCGGCCAGGCGCTTGAAGCTGTCGATGACCTGCGGGCACCACGTGGCGAACTGGTCCATCACGACGCCGGTCAGGGCGTACGAAACGCGGAAGCGCCCCTCGTGCAGTTTGATCAAGTCATAAATGCACTGATTGGCCGGGATGTAGCACTTGTTGGCGACCTTGCGGCAGATTTCCGCGTTCTTGGCGTCGTCGAAGTAGTTGCTGTCCTGATCGAAGATCGAGTAGCGGCGCAGGCGATAGGGCTGGTGAACCTGAAAATAGAAACACACCGAGGCCATCGGAGTCGTCCGCCTTATCTGGCCGCCAGGGCCTGCCCGTACACCTTCACGACGGCCGCCGCCGAATCGCGCCAGGTGAGTTTCTGAATTTCAAAGCTGCCGTGCTCGCGCAAGGTCGCCTGGAGCGGCGGATGGCGCAGGACGGCGATGATCTTGTTCGCCATCTCGTGAACATCCCAGAAGTCCACCTTCAGGACGTGCGTCAGAACCTCCGAGACGCCCGACTGCTTGGAGATCAGCACCGGCACATCGTGCGAAAGCGCCTCCAGCGGCGCGATGCCGAACGGCTCACTCACGCTCGGCATGACGTACAAGTCGGCCATCTTGAAAACGCGGGCCACGTCGTCGCCGCGCAGAAAACCCGTAAACACCACCTTGTGACCGATGCCCAGCTCGGCGGCCAGTTCAATCGACCGGCGGGCCATGTCGCCCGACCCGGCCATGACGAAGCGCACGTTCTTCTCGTGCTCGAGCACTTTCTTCGCGGCGGCGAGGAAGTACTCCGGCCCCTTCTGCATCGTGATCCGCCCGAGGAACAGGACGATCTTCTCGTCCTTGCGAATCGCAGGCGGCAGCTCGATTGCCTGGCCGTTGCCATTGTTGTCGATCGCGTTGTAAACGACTTCAACCCGCGCGGCGGGGGCGGAATAGCGATGAAGCAGGATGTTTCGCGTCAGGTGGCTGACGGCGATGGCGCGATCGGCGTTGTGCACGCCGGCCCGCTCGATGTCATAAATACGCTGATTGACATGCTCGCCGCTGCGGTCGAACTCCGTCGAGTGAACGTGCACGACGAGCGGCTTGCCCGTCGCGGCCGCGACCGCCATCCCCGCCGGGTAGGTCATCCAGTCGTGCGCGTGGATCACGTCGAAATGCTCGCCCCGCGCGAGGGCCACGGCGATCAACGCGAACCGCTCCACCTCGGCGAACATGTCGCCGCCATAGTGGCCGGCCGGACCGCTCTCCATCGGGATGATTGCGCGGCCGCTCGTGCTTGCGCCCGACGCGCCGCCCTCCGCTGCCCCGGCCTGTGTCGTGACCGATTCCGTCTCGACCGTCTGCCCGCGGGACAGACTCGATTCCAGATGGGTGACATATTCCGCAGGCCGGCCGTAAGGCTGCAACATCGACGGTATCGCGCGAAATTCGACGTTCTCAAATTCCTTGAGGCGATACGCAGTGTATTGCTGCAGTTGCTGGGTGCTGGGCGTCTTGAGGTGAACATGCGTCGCGGCGGCGCTGGTGACCGGCTGGGGCAGCACAAACACGACGCGGTGCCCCAACTCGCTCAAGCCCTTGGTCAGGCCATAGCAGGCCGTGCCCAGTCCACCGCTGATGAACGGTGGAAACTCCCATCCCAGCATGAAGATGTTCATGGTGTCCTGCTTGTCCGGCTGCCTGGGACCGAAGTGCACGCGCGACTCACCGCTCCTACGTCATCTCACCGGATGGTAGCCCGCGCAATCAAACGCGGCGCGAGACGGCGCGGCGCGTCGCGATGGGTTCATCAGGTACGCTGTGGCGGCGATCTCCACCCGGCCGGATCGGCCTGTGGATTGTTTTCGAGTATCCGGGCGCGGCGTGAGGCTGTCAAGCACGGCCGAAGAGCCGTGATGACAGGCCTGTTTGGAGCATTGCGCGGAACGATCAGCTGAAGCGTCGGCGCGTGCGGGCGCCGAGCCAGCAACCCAGAGAGGCCATGGCGAATGTGGCAGGTTCCGGAATCGGCGTGTAGTGATAGGTGACGGTCACTTCGGCTGCGGCGTTGGTGAGGAACCCAAAGGTCCAGTTGCCCGGACCCGACCCGCTGGAATTTCCCAGGGCGCTGCAAGGCAGCGCGACGTTCCCGAGTCCGATGTAGGGCGAGAGGTCTTCCATCGGCAGCGTGACGTAGCTGTCCGAGTCGGAGGCCGCGATGCCGGGATATGTTCGACCGGACGCCCCCGAGAAATCAAGCAGACCGTCAAAAGCCGGCGCGGTCTCCATGATCGAATGCGAAGGCGCCAGACTGATCAGTGTGGTGAGGTCCGGGCGCTGCAAGGTAAGCGAGGCCGAGAGAAGCAAGTTCACGTCGGCCGGCGCCGGCTCTTCATTTTCGTAAAAGATCGTTCCGTTCATGTCTCCGTGAAATTGAAACTCGACGGCGTCGAGCGACCCCAGGGCGGGATTGAACTGGGGCACGCTCAACGAGAGCGCCCAATCCGTCGGCTGCATGGAAATCGAATCGGAATGCGAGATCATTCCGGCGGACACCGGCCCCGCAGCCGCAAGGCTGACCAGGCACATCCACACGCTTGCTTTCATAGTGATGCCTTCCCCCGGGATCGCGGAGCCTAACGAAGCGACCGGCGAGACCGGTTGAGTACGGTCACGGTCGCAAAGGCCGCCAGCAGGGCGCCGGCGGACGGCTCCGGCACTTCGTATCGATAGATGATATCCATCGAAGCGGCCGAGAGCGTGGAGAAGGAGTAAATGATGTTGCCGGGTCCGCTCCCGAAAGAGGTCGCCGAAGCATGGACCGGAAAAGCCAGCGTTCCGGATCCCACGAACTGATCGAGCGCGGCAGGGTCCGTTAAGGTGAAGAGCGGCAGAACGACTTGACCCTGTAGGTTCGGGAAGGTCGCCCCGGATGAACCACCGAAATCAATGACTCCATCGAAGGCGCCGGCATGTGCCGGGATCGAGACAATGGGATTGGTGACGGTCAGGAGAGATTGATCGGGGTTGCGGATCTCCAGATGCGCCGAAAGGTTTAGAACGACGTCGCGCGGATTCGGGTTGAGGCTCTCGAAGCGGGCGGTCCCCAGCACGTTTCCGGTAAAGGACAGATCAATGCTCTGCAGTTCGCCCAACTGGTCGTCAAAGCGCGGGACCACCAGATTACGAGAAAAACTGGTCGGTTGCGGCGTAAGGACGTCGCTGAAGGAAATGGAATGCAACATCCCGGCGTGGGAGACCGAACCGAATCCAATCGCTGCGCATGCAGCAAGCAGAATGAGCCGGCCACGACTGGGAGAATACATAAGGGTACCTGCGATGCGTCCTGGGCGAGGTCTTGCAAGGCGCTTCCAGCCCTTGTTGGGGCAAGGAAGATAACCAGATCATAATCTTTCATGACGTAAATTGTCAATTAATTGTGATTGCACCGCGATGGGTTCGAGGGCCGAAGAGGGGCGATAATACGACACTTCGGCAAAGTGATTGCGTTAACCATTCGAGGCACCACGGGGGAGTGTGTGAGCGGCCCCACCGTGGCGCAAGCCGGCGTGTGCAAGGCTACAGGGGTGAACGATTTCAGCGTCGCTCGATGACGTTGGCCATGCAGCGCACCGCGCCGTTGAGGTGCGCGATCGGCGCGACGTCGACGGCGTGGACCTTCGCGCCGAGTTGCTCATAGACCCGGCGCGCGGCAGCGTCGAGGGCGGGGATTCGATACGTCGGCATGTACACCACGCGCTGCCCGTCGGCTGACTCCTGAAGTACGTTGTTGTACGTCACGATGAAATCGCCGTTGAGGCAATCGGCGTAGGGCAATCGCGTCACGGTGAAGCCCTCGTCGGCGAGGCGGCGCGCGACGTCGTCGAAGCGCTTCTGTCGCGAGTGCGATGCATCGGCCTCGTGTCCCATAAGCCGCGCTGCCAGCTCGCGCCGCGATTCATCGTCGGCATGCTTCATCGCATTCGTCCCCAGCGCCGGACTGGCGACCAGCACATGCCGGGCGTCAAACACCGTGAAGTACATATCGAGGTGCACAAAGGGCACGTTGCCGGCGTCGTCGCTCACGAGCGTGACCGGTGGCGCGAAGGTCCGTTGCAGCAATTCACGAGGCGTGCCGCCGCCGGCCTGCGACAAATTCTCCGCGAGAACGTTGGCCCCGATGAAAACACGCTCGGTCGATGCCAGCAGGTTGCCGCCTTCCACCACTAGTTCCATTGATGCGATGCGCAGTTGGGGAATCAACCCGCCCAGCAACACCGCGGCCCCGGCTTGCTCGTTCAATCGGCTTGGTTCGCTCGCCGGCCCGGCGATCGTCGGTATCAGGCACAACGGATACGCGCTGCCCGCAACCAGCGCATGGCCGAACAGAAAGCGATCGCGCGGCCACACCGAGATGGGCCCGACCACGCGGCGCGTTTCAATCCGCAGTCGCCGGTCGTAGCCGTATTGCTTCATGCGGCCGAGCGTCTCGCGCTGGGCAGCTTCGCTGTTACACGCGAACGTCACGCGGGTCCCGTCGGGCAGCGCCCCGAGCAGGTCGTACACGGGCTTCGACGCCTGCGCGACGAGGCCGTCCTTGCTGTGAATGAGGAGGTGCTCGATGCGTCCGTCGTACTCGGAAAGCGGCGTCATCGGCGGCGGGGTCGCCGGTTGGGTCGCCGGTCCGACGCGCGGCATCCTCGGCATCCGCCGCGCCCGATCGCAACCCGCGCTATGCAGGACGAGCCCAAGCAGGATCGTCGCGTAGAGGATGGGGTGACGTGCAAATGGCATGGCTCGCGCCGCGAAGATTACCAATCAAGGGGCTTGCGCCACGCATCGCGCAATGCATCCAACGGAGTCGATCCCAGCATCGAACCGTTTGCGCTTAGAAATCGCAATTCGCCGCGCGACATGGTGGCTTCATTCGACGTGGCAGGAACGCGCGCGATCGACCGAACAAGAAGTACTTCGTTGCGCGTTAGAGCCTGAACGGCATCGAGCGAGGCGACTTGCAGCAAATACGTACCCGGGCGCGGTGCGAACGGGTCTCCCAGCGTTGCCATCGCATCGCCGTCGACGTCGCAGCCGACGCCGTTCGCCATCGCCATTTCGGCGATGGCCACCGCGACTCCGCCATCGCTGACATCGTGCGCCGCCAGGACACGGCCCGATCCGATGGCGTCGGCCACCGCGCGGTGCAACGCGACAAATGGTTCAAACTCCGCGGAGTGCCAATCGTTGGCCCGGGTTGTGACCGCGATGATCTGCGCGGGCGCGGAGTGCGGCTTAAGCGAAGCCGTTACGCATCGCCGCACATCAGGCGCGATCGACACCGCCGAAATGAGCAGCGTGTATGGAATCGCCAGTCGCCCTTCAGACAACTTCGCCGCGGGCACGTCCGGCCAGCGCTGCGCCATGAGCGATTCGAGTTTTCGAGCGTCGTCGGGCCGCAGCGCGAATTCGTTGTTGAGCGAATCCTTCCCGCTGATGAAAGGTACGCCGTAGGCCAGCGCCGCATCGTGACACGCCTGGCAGGCGCGAACCAGCGCGCCGAGATTCCGTGCATTGTCCACGCGCGGCCAGCAGAAGTTATCAAGAATCGCCGTTTGCGACGGATCGCCGCCGACGCAGACCACGTTGCGAAGCGCTTCGTCGATCGCCGCCCATGCCATGAGGTACGGGTCCACGTCGGCCAGCTCCGGCGCGAGACCGCAACCCAGTGCCACGCCGCGATACGAATCGAGCAACGGGCGAAGCACCGCGCCGTCCGATGGGCCGTCGTATCGGCCGACGAGCGGCTTCACTGCGCTGCGCCCCTGCACTTCGTGATCGTACTGCCGGATGATCCAGTGCTTCGACGCCGTCGTCGGGTCGCCGAGGGCGGCGCGCAAGCGCTCAACAAGTGACGAATCGCTCGATTCATTCGGCGGCGACGGACGCCCACGGATTGCAATCCGTCGGCTTTGAGAATCGACTTGCTTGATTGCATCACCGTCCTGCGGATTCCATTCCGCCCGCAGCGTTTTGCGCGGCAGCCCCTCGTGCAGGAATGCCAAGTCAAGGTCACCCACCGGCGTGCCCTCGTAGGTCACGACCAGCCGCCCCGTGTCGGTGAACTCGCCGATGATCGTCGCCTCCACGTCCTCGCTGCGACACAGCGCCAGCAGCGTCTCGACGCGATCGGCCGGCGCGGCCAGCACCATTCGCTCCTGCGCCTCGGAAATCCAGATTTCGTCGTAGCGCAGTCCGGCATATTTCAGCGGCACGCGCTCCAGCCGCACGACCGCGCCCGTCTCGGCCGCCATTTCGCCGATCGCAGACGACAACCCCCCGGCCCCGCAATCGGTGATCGCCGAGAATAGACACGTTCGCCCGCCGTCTAGGCCGACCCAGTCGCGCGCCGCCAGCACGACATCGAGCACCTTCTTCTCTTCAATCGCGTTGCCGATCTGCACGGCGTGCGCGAACTCGTCCTCATGTGTGTGCGACATTTCGGCGCTGGAGAACGTCGCGCCGTGGATTCCGTCGCGCCCCGTACGACCGCCCAGCAGCACGATCCGATCGCCGGGCCGCACTTGCTTTTCTATGCGATCGCGCGGAATGAGTCCGAGGCAACCGCAATAGACGAGCGGATTGCCGAGGTAGCGCGGGTCAACATGCACCGCCCCGTTCACCGTCGGGATGCCCATGCGATTGCCGTAGTCACGCACCCCCGCCACCACACCGCGCAGGACGCTGCGCGGATGAATCACGCCGCTCGGGACGCCGTCGACCGGCCAGTCGGGCGGCGCGACGCAAAAGACATCTGTATTCGCCAGCGGCCGCGCCCCCAGCCCGCACCCGAGCACGTCGCGGATCACGCCGCCCGCGCCCGTCGCCGCCCCGCCGTACGGCTCGATGGCCGACGGGTGATTGTGCGTCTCGACCTTGAAGGCGATGCCGTGTCGGTCGTCGAATGCGATCACGCCGGCGTTGTCCTTGAAGACCGAAAGACACGTCGGCCCCCGTCCGGTGCGCATCAGTTCATCCGTCGCGCGTGCGATCGTGTTTTTCAGCAAATTGTCGTAGCGGATGACCGGTTCGTCATTGGCGGACGACTCATCGGACGCCGCCGGCATCGCCGCCCCGTGGTACTCAATCGCCGCCTTGAGCGTCTTGTGAACGCAATGCTCCGACCACGTCTGCGCGATCGTCTCCAGCTCGAGGTCGGTCGGTTCGCGCCCTTGCGCCCGGTAGTGCGCCTGCACGGCGCGCATCTCATCGTGCGAGAGGAACAAATGCCCCTGACGGCTTAATGCCTCCAACTCCTGCTCGCTGCAACCAATGATCGGCGCGGTTCGCAGCCGAAACTCGTACTTCGGCGGGGTCGGCGGCGGCGCGATCTCACGCGCCCCCCAGACTGCTTCCTCGATGCAATCATTCGCCAGCAGGGTGGGGATTCTCGCCTTCTCGACGTCGCCCGGAATGGGTGATAGTACGTAGCGCCGCCCGGTCCGAACATTATCGCACGTGATTCCCATTGCCCGGATCGCCGCAAGAGTCGATTGGGCGACCGGGTCCATGACACCCGGGCGCGGGAATACCTCGATGGCCACGCCTACGGGCGGGTCGTCTACCTTTTGGCCTTCCCCTCGGATGGAAAACTCCTGGCAGACGTGATCCGCGAGCAATTCGGTTGCAATGCGGCGCGCCAGTTGCTTTGTGTCCGGGATCGCCCCCGCCAGCGACACGAGATAGAGGGTGGATACGTGGACATCTCGAACGGATCGGATGCCAAACTCGTGGAGGGTCTGGACCGTGGCCTTTCCGATAGGGTCCGGCTGGCCGGAGCGGTTCGAGACCTCGATTCTCCAAAGTCCCATAAATTTGAGTTGAAGTTCAGGGCCGCGTCCGGCAAACGTAAACCAATGTCAACACTAACATTAGTACTGCCGCGTGTTCTGCGAGGCCCCAAGACGTTAATGTCAGATAACCGCTGCGTCAAATATTTCTTGTCGATGAAGTTAGATCGGCTTACCCTATTGGGTCGTATCCAAGGGGCAGCTACGAGGGAGCGGGCATGCTGCCCGAGTGAGGCGAATCAACTCGAAGTCGGAGACCGGCCCCGGCGCGGATTGGGTCGGTGGGCGTATGTTTGGCCCGTCGCTCCGCAGGTGATGAAGGAACATCTGGATTGCGGTCATCGGTTAGCTAAGTTCGCAAGACGCCACGCGACCGCCGCCGAAGTCGGGCCGGCGACCGCGGCGTGTTGCCTTTGAAAGGATCGTGAATGAGCACGCTTTCCAACGGAACGAATGGCGCGATCGGTGGGGGTTACCTCGAGTTCGAGCGACCTCTCGCCAAGATCGAGCGCCAGATCGAGGAATTGGAGGCCAGTCAATCGGTCTCGGGGCGAGATCATTCCGAGACCATTCGCATCATGCGGGCCGAGCTTCAGGGTGCCCGCAAGAAGCTTTACAGCAATCTCGACGCCTGGGAGACCGTGCAGATGGCCCGGCACCCCAAGCGCCCGCTCGTGCCCGACTATCTCAACCTGATGGTTCGCGACTTCTGCGAGCTACACGGCGACAAGAACTTCCGCGACGACCGCGCGATCATCACCGGCTTCGGCCGCATCGATAACCTCAAGTGCCTGTTCATCGGCCACGACAAGGGCAAGGACACTAAGCAGCGACTCGAAAACTGTTTCGGCATGGCGCACCCCGAGGGCTACCGCAAGGCGCTCTCGAAGATGAAGCTGGCCGAGAAGTTCGGACTACCCGTCGTGTGCCTGATTGATACGGCCGGCGCGTATCCCGGCATCGGCGCTGAGGAGCGCGGCATTGCGCACGCGATTGCGGTGAACTTGATGGAGATGGCCCGGCTGCGGACGCCGATCGTGTGCGTGGTGATCGGAGAGGGCGGCTCGGGCGGCGCGCTGGGCATCGGCGTGGGCGACCGCGTCGCGATGCTCGAGCACGCGTATTACTCGGTCATTTCTCCCGAAGGCTGCGCCGCGATTCTGTGGAAGTCGGCCGAACATGCCTCGACGGCCGCGCGTGCGTTGAAGTTCACAGGGAAGGATCTTCGCAAGCTCAAGCTGATTGACGAAGTCATCAAGGAGCCGCTCGGCGGCGCGCACCGCGACCCGACGACGACGGCGGAGAATCTCAAGAATTACATCGTTGAGACGCTCAAGGACCTCAAGCGCGTCAAGATGGACACGCTCGTCAAGCGGCGCTACGCGAAGATTCGCGACCTGGGTTCATTCTTCACTGACACGTCGGCGGCGGCCTCGGCGGCGAAGGCGCGCCGGTCAGCCAAGGTTGTGGTGGACAGCGCGCCGAAGACGGCGGCCCTCTCCCGCGCGGCGGCATCGGCCAAGCGCGCGGCCGCGGCGTACGAGCCGGCGTGACTCTAATCTAGATCGATTTACCACGAAGGTAGGGTCCGCTATGCGGACCGATTCCCGTCTCGGCCCGCGCGCCCGGTGAGGTCCGAACAGCGGGCCCTACGCGAATTTCACAATTCGCCATTCGCTATTCGCAATTCACCCCACTCACTCCCGCACCTGATCCAGCCCGAGCCAGAAGACTTCCGAGCCGCAGTAGAGCATCAGGATCACAAAGGCCCCGCGGAGGATGCCGACGGGCCACTTGTGCACCTTGTCGGCGGCGACCCACGAGCCGACGATAGCCGATGGAATCAGACAAAGCGCGAGAAAGAGCGAGTCGCGCAGGCGGTAGCCGTGCTCGTGCAGGTGGGCGTGCTTGACGATCGTGCCGACGACGCTGGACCAGAGGATGGTTGATGCCGAGTTGGCGATCGCGTTTGTCAGCGGCACGCGGAGGAAGACCTGTTGGGTCGGCACAGCCACGAGTCCGCCGCCGACGCCGAGCAGTCCGCCGGCCAGGCCTGCCGGCAGGCCGACGAGCGTGATGATCTTCCAGCGCGGGACGAGGGCGGCGTCGGCCGGGGTCATGGGCGGCAGGCGCTTGCGCGTGCCGAGGCGGAAGAGGTTATAGACGATTGCGTAGAATAAAAACGCGCTGAAGGCGATTTGCAGGTAGCCCTGGCCCGATCCGCGAAAGGAAGGCAGCTCGCTGGCGAAAACGCCGGCGACCGCACCGACGACAGCGCTGGGGGCCATCCAGCGGGTGATCGGCCGCAGGACGGCTCCGGCGGCGCCATGTCGCAGGACGGCCGGCCCGACGACGAAGAAGTTCACGGCCATGGCGGCGGCCTGGTAGAGGTGCTGCCCGGCGGGACCGAGCAGAAGGATCATGCCGGGGATCATGACGGTCGATCCGCCGATTCCGAGGAGTCCGCCGGAGAAACCGGCAAGCAGACCGACCAGGACAAGCCACGCGTAAGTCATCGCGGGCATCTTCGGGTAACGGGGTGCGCGCGGCAACGGGCGCATAAAAAAAGCCGAGGCTTCGTCCCGAAGCCCCGGCCTGGTGGGAAGACCGCTGACAGGACCGATGAGGCCCTGGAGCGGATGTGGGTCAAACTCTTTGAACCGGACCGTTGCCCTCCGGGCGTCCGCGTTCACCCGAACATTCGGACGGACCGATCGGCGTCTTCAACAAAATCCGCAAAGTCTCGCGCGGGTTGGATGAGGTGAGCCGGTTGTGCGGGCGGGCAGCGTGTGATGGATTCCGCGCGTCTTAAAAATACTAGACGCAGGGCGGCGCGCGGGCCGACGTCGCGCAGAACTTGCGCGAATGCGTTCAACCCTCTGGGGTGTTTTTCTCACGCCTTGGCGATGCTTTGCTGGCGATAGCGCGGGCGGCGACGGTGACCAATGCCTTCCGATAATCGGCGAGAAGCGGCTTCTCGGACGCGCGGGCAACGCAGACGAAGTCGTACCCGGCGGGGAGCTGATCGCGTTCGAGTCGAAAGGCTTCGCGAATCAGCCGCTTGATGCGGTTGCGACGGACGGCCGAGCCGATGCGGCGGCTGACGGAGATGCCGAGCCGAGAATACGAAAGGCTATTTTTGAGGGCATAGACGACGAGCAGGCGATTGGAGGCGGATCGCTTCGCGGCGAAGACCGCATCGAAGGCCTTGTTTCCAGACAAGCGTCGCGTTTTGGGGAATCGCATGCGGGCGGTCATGGCCGGCCTCCTGCCGGTCGCCAATCATGCCGGCCCGAGTCCCGTCAGGAGCCCCGCGGCGCGACATGGTCATTGGCTGTGCCAGTTTGTTCGTCCAAACAATCTTAACGCCAGATCCGCCATCTTCACCCGCGTGGCGCGGAATTGGCCATATCAATAGATCAGAATGTCCCCGTTGATACTCTTGTCCCCCTTGATTCCCTTCAGTCTATCTATCCAAGGCCGGCAAGCTTGGCGAGTAGAAGGACATGCGAAGCAGTCGAGTGCAACATGTGCTCGGCTTGCTCTTGAGTCACAGTATGTTGAGGAGCCGGGCCGCGCCCATGGGCGTCGCCGAGCTTGTTTCGAATCGTTCCAACGGACTCGAAGATCGGCGCATAGAATGCCGGGAATAGACTGTTGTCGCGGCAGATGCCGACAAGCTTGGCACAGGTGTCGCGGTTGGGATCGTACGGCCATTTCCTCAGGTCACAGATCGTCTTAAGCACACTTTCGAACGCCGAGCCGCAGAGCGTGATCGCATCCTCAAACTCGCCGGCCCGCAGTGCCGCGTGGGCCTTGAGCATCTCCGCGTTTGCGACGCGGAGCTTCGAGTTCGTTAGCAGCTTCAGTGTCGGCTCGACGATGTCCGTGTGAACCAAGTGATCCGCCCTGGGAATGATGCGCGGATACTCGATTTCGAAGACCTTTCCCGGCCGCATGCGTCCAAAGAGCGAAGTCTCTTTCTCCACTTCGTGCCGTACATACGGCGACAACTCATATGCCACACCGTGCTCACGAAAGATCGCGTTGATCTCATCCACGCCCCGTTGACCGCCGTTGTAAAGAAACGGCCGAAAGCACGCTTCGATGAAGTCGAGCGCCTCCTCGTCTCGACAGCAGAAAAAGTGCTCGATGACGGGGTTGTTGCTTCGGCGCGCGGCTTCGTATCCAGACGCGCGAAGACAGCCGTACTCCTTGAAAAGGCGGTGACCAACCTCGCTGAGCAGTGCGTCGAATCCGCCGTTGGGTTCGTAGCAAAGATCCCGAAAGACAGCCAGAACCCGAGACCGTACCTGGTCGGGCAGGTCGTAGCGGAGCTGGGTCGGAGACGGTGCGTTACGCTTTGAGAATAGGGACTTCAATTCACACCTCAAGTACGTTGCCAGATGGAGCTGCTCAACTTCCCTCGTAGGCCTGAATAAGCAGCGGCTTGGCCCGTTCGAAGTCGGCTGAGTTGCGGATTGTAATCTCCAAGTCCCCGGTGCCGAAATGCCCGATTTCCGCCACATCACGAGTAAAACCATCCTGGAGCGACACGCTTGATGGGTCGAGCTTGGTGTAAATGAGGATTTTCTTCTCCTGAGTGCGAATCTCGACGCAGGCGAAGTTCTTGATGCGTTTGAATGCGACGTAGTACTTGAGTGTCTTCATCTGGACATCGTCGCCGAGCGCTTGAAGGAATGCCCGGACGGCTTCGAAGCGGTCCTTCAGCTCGCCGGTAAGTTGTGCAAGCGTTTCGGAAATCGTCTTGTAAGTGGTCGTACCGGCGGGCGGGCTCGGACCTTCCTCCTCGGTCGTTGTGGCGGTGACTGCATTAACGAGTTCGAGAAGGACAAGGTCGTCGCCGTAGCGGCGATAACGAATCAACTCGATGTTCCGGTTGATCTGCTGGACGGCGTGCTCGTCGTAGCGGGTGAAATCGCCGGCGATGCAGATCAGCCGCGGGCCGGCCCATTCAATCTCGTCGGCGGCCTGATTCCCAAACTTCTCCATCACGAGCAACTTGAACTCAGCCTTATGGTCGAGCAACCAATCGAGGTAGAAGAGGCCTTGGTTGATGACGTTTTCGTTGGTGGCCCGCTTGTATTCGATGATGACCGGGCAACCGTTCTCGTCGATGCCGAGCGTGTCGATCCGTCCGCCGTGGGTCTTGCCGGTGGTGTATTCGGTGGCAAGAAACCGAACGCCGAGAAACGTGTCGAGATGGCGCTCAATCAGCGCCTGCAGAGACTTCTCAACAGCTACGGATTGGCCCTCGATTTCGCTGACCCCGTTTCCGGAGACTCGAAAAAGCTTGATGTCACCCATTTCGACTCCTCGTGACTTGTGGCCCGGAGCATCAAAGGAACATGCTACTCTACCGTCTCTTTACTCGCGCGGCCGCGAGGTTCAGGTGTGTGCGGCAATCGGCCAGAATCGCGGGGCACACAAAGGGGGGGCACACACAGGAGACGCAGCTCATTTCTCTGGCAGTTCATTTCTCTGGCTGTTTCCAGTCAATCGTCGATGTCATTGGAAACGCATTCGGGCGGTCATGGCAGGCCCCCGGCGGCGGGGCGGACGGTGCGTGTTGACAAACCGTGGAAAAGCCGTGATTTGTGGTGGGAGGCGGTGAATAAGCGCGCGGAATCGATCGGCCTTGGCGGCGCGCCGCCTGTGAGTTCAAAAAATCCGCCGCGACACGCGGCTTTTTTTACGGCGCGACCGGTCACGTTATTTCATAGCTCCATCGACGCTTGCGCGCGGGCGACGACTGCAAGTCGCGCGTCGCGCCTGTGACTTTTGCATCGCGCGAATTTTTCGTTTGACCCGCGCGAATCCCATTGTACATTCACTTCTGCCACGGAAGAGTGGCGAATTCGATCGGCGCCTACCAGACTCCCTGACGGCGCAAGTCGGCTCTCGTCGGCCTCCAGAGCGGCGACCGAACCGGTGGTGACACACGGCGGCGTCGCGAGGTGAACCCATAGCCCGGGTCGGCGAATCAGAAGCCAAACGCCAGGGAGCATGCGGCGCGAAACCCTGTGAAGGGCGCCGGGCCTTCGGGCTTGGCAGGTCGTCTGCTGATTGAGTCTCTGCGGCGCACGGTAAGCCGCTCGCGAGTAATCGCGGGGGCCGACAAGCGCGTGAGAGGATGAGCCGTCGGAATGGGCGGCCAAGGCAGGCGAAGTAAACCCTTGAGAGGGCTGAAACCCAGGGGAGCAACCGGCGGCAAGGCGGGGTCAAACTCGTCGCGGCCGCGAGGGACTCACCCGAGGAAGCACCCGGAAGTCGGGCGACAGGCCCGAGCTTCGGCAAATCTCTGGTTTGTCGAAGCGAGGCCTGTGGTGAACGGCAAGCGGGTCGGCATCGGCGGAAGACGCCGGTCAACCTTGGTGAGGAGAAAGCTCCGAAGGGCGAACCCCATCGGCGCTGTCGGCCTGCAACAGGGCGGACAAGGCGCGAGAGGGAGCAAACCGTCGAGAGGGTGGCAAGAAACCCTGCGGACGGACGGTGGCGGGCAGGCAACGCTCGCGGATGACCGGACCTCTTGCGAACGCATGTGCCAAAGGGGCGCGGAAGCCCATGGAAGGGGCCGTTGCTGAGAAGCAGCGGCTAGCGTCGTCCGGGTAAAACCCTGGAGGGCGGCGAAATCCGAAGAGAGGGTCGATGCGAACGAGTTAAATCAGTCGCATCGAAGCAACCCGCCGAGAGCCGCAAGGCCGGGCCTGATGGCCAACGGTGAAGCGGCCTCGCCGAAGCAATAACGGCGATGGCGGCGGGATTGTCAGACCTCTGAACGGATAGCCAAGCCCAAGAGGGGACGGCCGATTCGGGAGACCGGATCGGTACGACGGACGATGGCGAAGACTTCGAAGGGCGAAGCGATCGAAACCTCTTCCGTGGCATTTTTTTGTTTTACGCGCTGCTGCGCGACGCCTGCCGGGCCGGGGCGGTCGCGGCATCGGTGACATCTCGGTTGTTTTGGCGCGGTCTGCCGTCTAGGAAGGATCTGACGAGGGCAGGCCGCCTTTTTTTGCGCTCATCGCTCCTCCAGCGCGATCCGACCGATATATCTAGTTGCCATGAAAGCGCGCGTTTCCGACGATTCGACCGTTTCTGTCATCATTCCTTCGTACAACTCGGCCGAGGTGCTGCCGGCGGCGATTGAGTCGGTGCTGGCACAAACGCTGCCGCCCGATGAGATCATCGTGGTGGACGACGGCAGTGCGCCGGACGCGGACGGATTGGATCGCACGGCGGAGGCCTGCGCGCCGTATTTCAAGCATGTGCGGTTGATTCGTCAGGCGAACGGCGGCGCGTCGGCCGCGCGAAACACGGGGATCGCGCGAGCGCGGGGTGAATGGCTGGCATTTCTCGATGCCGACGACGTGTGGGAGCCGGAGAAACTGGAAACGCAGATCGCGGCGCTGTGTCAGAACCCGGACGCGGATTTCTGCGTGACGGCTGCGCGGGTCTGGAGCGAGAAGGAACAGACATTTGTCACGATGGCGTACGATGGGCCGCTCGATCCCGCGAGGATTCAGTCCGAGCTGCTGGTGCGCAATGTGTTCACCGGGCTGTGCTCGTCGATGCTGGCGAGGCGGTCGGCGATCGAGGCTGTCGGCGGGTTCGCGGCGGGGCGGGCGTGCGAGGATCGGCGCATCGCAATTGAGTTGCTGCGGAGGCATCGCGCGTTAATTCTGCCCATGCCGCTGATTCGTCAGCAACCGGGACCGGCGCATTGGCGCGACCCGCGCAGTCATGGCGCGGAGATGGAGCGGTTGATCGCGGATTACGCGGAGTTGTTTCTCGCGTTGGATCCGTCGGGATGGTTGCGGCGGCGGGCGGTCGCGCGCGTGCATGAGCGCACGGGGATGCATTATCTGGAGAACGGCGACCTGCCGATGGCGGCGAAGCATCTTCGCAGCGCGGCGCTGATGTGGCCGTTCATGGCGAATCCGTGGCGCGTGCTGGTGAATTACTGTCTGGGGCGGTTGCGTGGCGGCGCGGGATCGCCGAGCAAGCTCGCCGGTTAAATGAGCCAATGATCAGCGGAATGTGCGGCGTTGACATACTGCTCCGGCGCATGATCATGGCGTCATGAATTCCAACCGTGAATCCGGTCGTTCGCGTTCAAATCGTTACGTCGGTCTTGTCATTCTCATCTCTTGCGTCAGCGCGTTCTTCGCCGCCGGCTGCAATGCCCCGCCGGTGGGGCTTTATGACGTTCGCGCGTACGAATCGATTCCGTACGTCTCGCGCGGCGAGCGCAAGTTGATGATGGACATTTACACGCCCGTCGGTGGACCGATGCCGCGGCCGGCGATCGTGCTGTTTCACGGCGGCGGGTGGATGTACGGCGATCGGCGCGATCTGCGGCCGATGGTGAAGCACCTCGCGTCGATGGGGTACACGGCGGCGACGGCGCAGTATCGCCTGTCGAACGACGGCGGCGAGCATCCCGCTCCGGTGCTGGATGCGCTGGCGGCGATTCGATTCTTGCGCTTCAGCCGGGCGCAATATGGGATTGATCCGCAGCGCGTCGGCGTCGGCGGCTTCTCGGCGGGGGCGCAGCTCGCGCTGGTCGCCGGACTGGCGGGGAAGTCCGAATCGTTCAAAGACGAGGCGTACGCAGGGGAGTCCGCTGATGTACGCTGCATCGTGAGCATCGCCGGGCCGACGGATATCACGTCGATTTACAAGTCGTCGAATTGGATGATTCGCCGATTGGGCGAGGCGTATCTCGGCGGGCCGCCGGAGAAGGTCGCCGCGCGGTATGTCGAGGCGTCACCGATCTCGCACGTTCACGCCGGCGCGCCGCCGATTCTGATTCTGCACGGCGATCAGGATGAGGTGGTGCCGTTCGAGCAGGCGACGAAGTTTGCCGAAGCGTGTGAGGGAGCGGGCGTCTCGTGCACGGTGGCGAAGCTGCCGAGTTTTCGCCACGCGTGGTGTTTGCCGTTCGGCGGTCAGCCGTCGCTGCGGGCGTGGCCGATCATGACGCATTTCCTCGCGAAGCATCTTGAAGCGGGCGCGACGGGCGGGTAGCGCGGGGGGCGGGGTCGCCGTTCGATGGTACTTCGGGCGCAGCGGTCTCATCGCGCTGTGGCGAATCGCATGACAAGGCGGCTTCTTCGCGAGCCAGGCCGGCGAAGATAAAGTAACCAATCAGCGAGATGACGAATCCCACCATGAAGACGAGCCAGCCTATGTAGGTGTAGAGCAGCGCGCCGAGGAAGGGCGCGATCAGCCCGCGCAGACCGGTCAGGGAGACGTGAATGCCCATGTACAGCTCGGCCTTGTCGTCTTCGGCGAAATGCAGGTGTCCGATGTTCCAGGCGATGGCGCCGCCGCTCTGGGCGAATCCTTCAAAGAGCCGGCCCAGGACGTAAATGCCGATGGCGACGGTTGCGAGCGCGCCGGCCTGTCCGATGGAGAGGTGGGCGAAGAGCGCGCCGAGGCCGCAAAAGAGCAGTGAGCCGCACCAGCAGAGCGAGTTGGACATGCGAAAGCGCAGGACGCCGACGCGGTCAAAGAGGCGCGCCCAGACGGGGAGCATGGCGATGGTGACGACGCGCGGGATGAAGTCGAGCAGGCCGTTGCTCAAGGTGTAGTTGAGGTTGAGGACTTTGGTTAAGACGATTGTATTGACCGGCATGACCATGAGGTTGGCGGTGCCGATGCACATCTGGGCCTTGCAGTAGCGGGCGAAGCGCGGGTCGGCGCGGAGGACCTGCTTCATGCGGTGGATGATTTGCCAGGGGCTGACGAGCGCGACAAGGGAAAAGGGTTCGATGACGCCGTCGTCGGCAAGGGGTTTCTTCTCGTCCTCGGCTTCGATTGCCGGCTGCAGCGGGTCCGAGACTTGCGCAATCGGTTCCCTGGCGGCGCCGTTGATTCGATGGGAGATGGTTCGTTCCTCGCCGCGGACGCGCTCGCCGCGCAGGACGAGCAGTCCGAACGCGCCGATGACGGCGATGGTCGGGTAGAACCAGTGGTAGGCATCGGGGGCGAGGTCGAAGAGCAGGCCGCCGCCGAGGATGACGGGCAGGCTCATGAGGGTGCGGACGATCTGAAGGTTGGCGGTGATACGTCCGCGATGGGAGCGCGGGTAGTTGCTTTTCCAGAGGGAGGCGCGCGTGGTGACGACGCCGGACATGAAGACGCGCGAGAGGCAGATCTGCAGAGCGAAGATCCATCCGCCCAGGTCGGAGCGCGGGGTGACGGCGATGGAGAGGGCCACGGCGACGCTAGCGGAGGCGAGCGCGATGAACGCGGGGATTTTTCGCCGACCGACGATGAGCGCGCCCCAGTAGAGGCTCACAAGGTTGGCGAAGGCGGGGGTGGCCTGGACAACGGTGATGAGGAAGTTGCTGCCGCCGAAGGTCTTGGCGACGACGACGGCGGAGACGGTTCCCTCAACCAGCCCGGCGAACAGCCCCCAGAACAGGAAGTGCCTGACTTCGATGGTGTAAGCCCGGCGCGCCATGAAAGGAACGCCGCGAGCGCCGATCAAATCCACGTGGGTCTTTCCGAGTGCGGCGGGATCCATCCCGCGAGCGGGGATTATATCGGAGAAACGGCGGCTCGGCAGGATGGGAGCCAGAAACGGTGTAGGCGAGCGACAGCTTAAGCGGGCCTTCTATCTGGGCTTCCCGATAAGCGCCCATGCTCGTTGCCCGAGCATGACAGAGAAGATATCACCGCCGCGCGCGTTGACCTGCCGAGTGATTAACAGGATCAGCGCGACAACCATTCCGCAGATGAATCCACCCAGGTGAGCCCAGTGGGCGACGTTGTCTTCGATGCGAAAGACCGTGTAGAAGACATCAAACGCGATATAGAAGAGGACTACCCAGAATCCGCGGCGCTCATAGATTTGATACTTCAATCGGAATCCAAACATCAGACCAAGTCGTACCCATGCAGCAACGTGGACCTTGTGCACTGGGAAAAACACGAGATACATCCCGGAAAGCCCCATGATTGCGCCGGACGCGCCCAGCAAAGGATGGGGGGGCTGGTCCGAGGCCGAAATCATGTGGGCGACTGACCCCGCCACGGCAAGGATGGGATAAACAATGGCGCTCTTGGCTGTGCCGATCAACGCATTGACGCGGCAACCAAACACGAGCAAGAACAGAAGGTTGGATGCCAGATGGAGAAGATCGGCATGGAAGAATGCGTTTGTGATCGTTTGCCACCAATGAAACTGTCCAATGCAGCGTTCGGATTCCGGCAGCGCGTTGTGCGCCGCGAAGACGGCATCTTCAAAGGACATTGCGGGCGGCTTCATCTCCGGGGGCATTTCCCGATTTGCGTCCTTGCTCTTTGAGCTTTTCAGTGATTTTGCAGCTGCGGAGGATGCTGAATTGAGACCTGGCTCTTCATCCGACTCTTCGGAATCGAGTTCCGCCGATTCGTCGTCCGCCGCCGATTCATGATCGGATTCTCCTGAATCACTGTCCGCTTCATCGTCTTCTACTTCATCCTCGTCATACGCTTCTTCGTCTTCCTCTTCGAATCGATCGAGCTTGTCGAAGAAGGCTTCGCTGTTACCGAAGCTGGTCGTGGCGTAGAGCGCGAGAATCTGGTTGGGGTCGGGCTGTGCGTTGCCGGACCAAAGCATCGCGTTCTTGAGGGAATGCATCTTTGGTGAATCTGTCCATTCACAAACAAAGAACCAGAACGAAGTCAGAATCGTAAAGATCGCAACGCCTCGGATCAGTTGCGGCTTCTTAGTGCCAAAGGCTTCCGAAGCGATCGGGTAAAGACCCAGCCAGAAAATCCAACTGATGATGTTGATCGTCTTTTCTGCGGCGATATAGGCCGAGTCGATATGGCTGTCCTCGGCCGTCAAGAGGCTGCGACCGGTCTTCAGGTCAATTCCGCACGGGACACAAATCTTGGCCTTATTCGGGTAAGATTTTCCACACGAACGGCAAGTCTTTTCAGGGCCGGACGGCATCTCCGCCAGCGGGTCGTTGCGCAATACCGGCGCGGGTTCAGCGAGGCTCAACTCTGCTACGGCATTGGACTCGCTTAATGCGAGGTCGCTCAAGAGGTCGGCGCTTGACGGGACCAACTCCGAGTCGAGATTGGACGGCGTGAGGTCGAGTTCGGTTGGTTCGGTGCCTGCGCCGAGTGCCAAACGCGAGGATTCCGGAGAATCGGCGGGCGGCGATGCGGCATGTGTGACCGGCGCGGGCGCGATCTGCGAAGAAGCGGGTGACGCAGTCGCGGCACGAGTCGGTGCGGCGGAAGGTTTGGCCGCGCCGCCCATCGCCGCGAACTTCGCGGCCGGGAGGATGAATCCCTTTTGGCAGCCGGGGCAGGTGATGCGTTTGTCCGCCATGGCGGACGGCACCTTGAGCATCGTCCCGCATTTGCACTTGACCTTCAGCGCCATGGGAGGCCCCGAGAAATCAACCGGCCCGGCAATCCGCCGCAGGATCGCGGCAAGCAGAAATCGCAATTATACAGAATCGCCGCGACGAATCCAAGCCCGCGGACGGGCCGCCGCCGTCCCCGGCCCCGCGCGCCGGTCGGCGATCCTTCATGCCGGGCGGTGGAGCGTGTCCATGAAGAGCGAGGTACTCATTCTACATTCTCAATTCTTTATTCTTCATTGCGCTCCGCAGATGTTTCCCCGTGTGCGTCTCCATCGTGGCAAGCTGCATGGGCGTGCCTTCGGCGACGAGCCGACCACCCGCTTCGCCCCCTTCGGGGCCGAGGTCGATGATCCAGTCGGCCTGTCGAATGACGTCTAAATTGTGCTCGATGGCGATGACGGAGTGGCCTGCATCGATCAGGCGGTGCAACACGTCGAGCAGGCGGCGGATGTCGGCGAAGTGCAGCCCACTGGTCGGTTCATCGAGAACGTAGAGTGTGTGACCGATGGGGGATCGTGCGAGTTCGGCGGCGAGCTTCAGGCGCTGGGCCTCCCCGCCGGAGAGCATGTGCGCCGGCTGGCCGAGCGTGAGGTAACCCAGACCGACATCGACGACGGCGGCGAGGGTTTGCCTGATCGCGGGCACGTTCTCGAAGAACGCGAGCGCTTCCTCCGTTCGGAGGTTCAGCACGTCGGCAATCGATTTTCCGCGATACCGAATTTCCAGCGTTTCGCGGCTGTAGCGCGTGCCGCCGCAATCGCCGCATTGCACGAACAGGTCGGGCAGGAAGTGCATCTCGACGCGGCGGGTGCCGTAGCCGCGGCACGCCTCGCACCGGCCGCCGCGCGCGTTGAACGAGAAGCGAGCGGCATCATACCCGCGCGTGCGGGCTTCGCGCGTCTTGGCGAGAAGCTCGCGCATTGCGCCGAACACACCGCAGTAGGTGGCCGGGTTGCTGCGCGGGCTGCGGCCGACCGAGGATTGATCGATTTCAATCACCTTGTCGACGTGGGCCAGCCCGGCGACCGCGCGGTGCGCGCCGGGGCGGTCGTGTGAAAGGCCCAGGTGCTTCTTCAGGGCGGGCAACAGGATCTGATTCACGAGCGTGGATTTGCCCGAGCCGGACACACCGGTGACGCAGCAAAACAGGCCGAGCGGGAAGGTCACGTCGATGCGCTGCAGGTTGTTCTCCGCGGCGCCTTGCACAGTTAGTGCGCGGCGCGAATCGGGTTCGCGCACAGCGCGACCGGAGGCTTCGGCAACGGTTGCCGCGCCTCGCAGGTACGCGGCTGTCACCGACTCCGTCGAGGCCAGCAGCGCATCGCGCGGGCCGTTAGCGAGCAGGCGTCCGCCGTGCGCGCCCGCGCCGGGGCCGAGGTCGATGAACCATTCGCCGGCCGCGATGACGTCTGGATCGTGCTCGACGACGAAGAGCGTGTTGCCCTGCGATTTCAGCCGGCGCAGCGTATCGATGAGCCGAGCCGTATCGCGTGGATGGAGGCCAATGGTCGGCTCGTCAAGCACGTAGCAGACGCCGACGAGACCGGAGCCGATCTGCGTGGCGAGGCGGATGCGCTGGGCCTCGCCATTGGAGAGCGTGTCGGCCGTTCGCGCGAGGGTGAGGTAGCCGATGCCGACGTCGATCATGAATCGCAGGCGCTGACGAATCTCGCGCACGATCGGTTCGGCGATGGGTTGCAAGTCGCCAGCGGGAGCGAAGGCGTGAAAGAATCCGGCGGCGGCGTCGATGCTCAAATGCGCGAGGTCATCGATGGACTTGCCGGCGAGTTTTACGGCGAGGGCCTCGGGCCGCAGTCGCGCGCCGCGGCAGGCAGGGCAGGGTCGGCGCGACATGAACTGGGAGAGTCGCACGCGCAAGGCGTCGCTTTGAGATTCTTTCCAGCGGCGTTGCAGGTTGGGAATGGCCCCCTCGAATGCGGGTCCGTTGCTTGCGTCGGGCGCGGCGCCATGAAGAAGTATGTCCTTGACCTTCGCGGGCAAGCTGCGAAAGGGCGTGGACGGCGAGACCTTGAATGCGCGGCAAAATTGTTCGAGCAGCCGGGCCATCGGGCGTGAGAGTGCGTCGCCGCGCCGCCAGGGAGCGATTGCACCGGCGTCGAGCGGCAATTTCGGATCGGGGACGATCAACTGCGGATCGAAGGAGTATTCCTCGCCGAGGCCGTCGCAGGTGTTGCACGCGCCGTGGGGAGAGTTGTACGAGAAAAGCCGCGGCTCCATCTCGGGCAGGGCGATGTTGCAATCGGGGCAACTGTATCGGGTGCAAAAGCGCGCGTCGGCCCAGTCGCCGTCGACTTCGCGCGACGCGATGACGAGGCCGTCGGCCAGGCGCAGGGCCGTCTCGATGGATTCGGTCAACCGGGCGCGCAGGTCGTCGCGCATGACGAGGCGGTCCACGATGACGTCGATGTCGTGCGGTTTGTCCTTGTCGAGCGGGGGAGCAGCAGCAGCTTCGTGCTGGTGGCCGTCGATGCGCACGCGGACGAAGCCCTGTTTGCTGATGCGCGCGAGCGCGTCGGCGTGCGTGCCCTTCGCCGCGCGGATGAGGGGCGCGAGGATCAGCAGGCGCGAGCCGGGCGGTGTCGCCATGACGACATCAACAATCTGCGTGAGCGTGTGGCGCGTGATGGGTTTGCCGCAGCCGGGGCAGTGCGGCTCGCCGACCCGCGCAAGGAGCAGTCGCAGGAAGTCGTGAATGTCGGTGATCGTGGCGACGGTGGAGCGCGGGCCGGATCGACCGGCCTGCTGGGCGATGGCGATGGTCGGCGGCAGGCCTTCGATGACATCGACATCGGGCCGCAGCGACGGGCCTAGTACCTGGCGTGCGTACGTGGAAAGGCTTTCGACGTATCGGCGCTGCCCCTCGGCGTAGATCGTGTCGAATGCGAGCGAGCTCTTGCCGGAGCCGGACAGGCCGGTGACGACAATCAGCCGATCGCGCGGAATGTCGAGCGAGAGATTGCGAAGGTTGTGGGTGCGAGCGCCGCGGATGCGGATGAGGTCGGCAGCGCCCGATGCAAGGGAATTGTCTCCGTCGCCGTGCGCGGCAGGACGATCACCAGGCATCGGCGCGCGGTTGCGGCTCAATCGTCCACGTCCACGTCGACGTCGGTCCTGGGTTCGTCTTCGTCGCGCTCCCACTCGACATCAATACTCTTAACAAACGGTGCCTTTACGTGGACTCGATTTTTCTCTGGTTTGCGCTCTTGTTGCACGCATCCGAAGTTATTGCCGGCGGACAGAGCGGCCAGCAGGGACAGCACGATGAATCGACGGGTCATAAGTGATCTCCTCGACGTTGATTATTCTATCGGCCGGATGCCGCGATCGGCTACTTCGTCCGCAGCGCGGCCGTGGGGTCGCATCGTCGCATGACGGTGCACGGATCGGTATACTTTCCAACGGCCCGTGTGTGGTTCTTGTTCGGCAGCGTCGGCGAAACGCATTCGCGATAGCCCGGGCTGCTGGGCTGTGTGAGAAGTTCATGAGCGTCGGTGCGGACATTCCGAGGGTCGATGGGCTGGACAAGCTCACCGGCCGGGCCGCGTACGTGGACGACGTGGCGATTCCCGGCGTGTTGCACGGCGGGACGATTCGCACGCCGATCGCACGGGGGCGGATCCAGCGTGTCGTGTTCGATCCGGCGATCAACTGGTCAGATTTTGTGATCGTCGATCATCGGGACATCCCTGCGGGGCGCAATGCGATCAAGCTCATCGAGGCCGATCAACCGGCGCTGGTGGCAGACGAATTTCGGCACAAACACGAACCGGTGGTGCTGATCGCGCATCGGTCGATTCACAAACTGCGCGATGCGTTGCGAGCGGTACGCGTGGAAGTCGAGCCGTTGCCGGCGGTATTGCGGCCGGACATGCCCCTCACGCCGGAGCTGCTTCAACATGGATCGGACAACGTGCTGAAACGGCTGGCGATTCGCAAAGGCGCGGGCGAGCCGGGACGCGAAGCGGAGTTTCAAGCATTGTTTGATTCGGCGGCGCACATCATCGAGGGCCGCTACGCCACCGGCGCGCAGGAGCATGTTTATCTTGAGACGCAGGGCATGGTGGCGTGGCAGGAGGACGGCCGGCTCGTGGTGCGCGGGTCGATGCAGTGTCCGTATTATGTCGTCGATTCGCTGGCGTATTTTTTCAATCGGCCGCGCGAGGCGTTCCGCGTGATTCAAGCGCCCGTCGGCGGCGGCTTCGGCGGCAAGGAAGATTTTCCATCCAATCTGGCGATTCACGCGGCGCTGCTGGCCGAGAAAGCCGGCGCGCCAGTGAAGATCGTGTACGACCGCCAGGAAGACATGGCCGCGACGACCAAGCGCCATCCCGGCGTGGTGCGACATCGCACGGCGGTGGATGCGAGCGGCAAGTTGCTGGCGATGGATATCGACGTGGTGATGGACGGCGGGGCGTATGTGACGTTGTCGCCGGTGGTCTTGAGTCGCGGGTGCATTCACGCGGCGGGGCCTTATGCGTGCGAGAACATCCGCGCGATCGGTGAAGCGCGTCTGACGAACAGCGTGCCGTACGGCGCGTTTCGCGGGTTCGGCGCGCCGCAGACGATGTTCGCGATCGAGCGGCACATGGATGTCATCGCGCGGCGAATAGGCATGTCATCCGTGGAGCTGCGCCGGCGGAATCTGGTGCGCGACGGGCAGACGCTGGCGACGGGGCAGGTGGTGAGCGATGGCGTGGACCTGCCGTCGTTGATGGACGCCGCGCTGACCGACGCGCGTTATGACGAGCGACAGAAGCTGCACGCGGATATGAACTCGGGTGCGGGTTCGCATCCGTACCTGCGGCGCGGCATCGGCTTCGCGACGTTTCATCACGGTTCGGGCTTCACCGGCGGCGGCGAAACGTATCTGGCGTCGGAGGTATGGGTCGAAGGACACGCTGACGGCCGCGTGGAAGTGTTGACTGCGCAGACGGACATGGGGCAGGGGACATCGACGATTCTGTCGCAGATCGCCGCAGCGCAGCTTGGCGTGTCTGCCGATCTCGTTCGCGTGGCGACGCCCGATACAAGCCGCGTGCCCAACAGCGGGCCGACGGTGGCCAGCCGAACGGCGATGGTGGTGGGGAAGCTCGTCGAAGCGGCGTGCGATGATCTCTTGAAGCAGTCGGGCATCGGCACCACAAAATCGATACCGCGCGATCCATCGGGAGCAATCAAGTCCTGGCACGCGGCGAATCCGGGGAAGCGATTGATCGGCCGCGGCAAGTATGAGAAGCCCGCGCACATTCAGTGGGATGACAAGTCTTATCGCGGCGATGCCTATGCGGCGTACTCGTGGGGGACGTACGTCGCCGAGGTGGAGGTGGACTTGCGCACCTTCGCCGTGCGCGTGACGGATTTCGTTGCGCGGCAGGAAGTCGGGCGCGTCCTGAATCCGACGCTGGCGCGCGGCCAGATTCAAGGCGGCGTGGTGCAGGGCATCGGCTGGGCGTTGTATGAAGAAGTCGTGCTGGACGACGGCGTCATGAAAAATTGTCAAATGACGAATTATGTCATCCCCGCGTGTGCCGATCTGCCGCCGATTCGCGTCTTTTTTGAGGAGTCGCCGTCCCCGTTCGGGCCGCAGGGGGCCAAGGGAATCGGCGAACTGCCGATGGACGGCCCCGCCCCGGCCATCCTGAACGCGGTGTGCGACGCGCTGGGAATCGAGGCGAACGAGATACCGCTGACGCCGGAGCGATTGATGACGCTGCTGGAGGGTCGTTGAGATGGCGAACTCCGCGAACGATCGCGCCGGCCCCGGCGCAGGTGAATCCGGCGCGACGGAGACGTTCAATATGTCGTTCACGCTGAATGGCGCGCCGGTTTCGCGACGGGTGCCGCTTGATGCACGGCTGCTCGACGTGCTGAGATACGACTGCGCCTGCCCGGGGACAAAGGAAGGCTGCGGCGAGGGTGAGTGCGGCGCGTGCAGCGTCATCCTGGACGGCTTGTTGGTAAATTCGTGTCTCGTGCCGGCGTTCCAGGCTGCCGGACGTGTCGTGACGACCGTGGAGAGCGTGGCGGCGGACGTGGCGAGCGCGTTGAACGTGACGGGCACATCGCAATGCGGCGCCTGCACGCCGGGGATTGTGATGAGCATCCGCTGGCTGCTGGAGCGGCCGGAGATTGCGTCGAATGTCGATTTGCGGGAGTTCTTGAGCGGCAACTTGTGCCGCTGCACGGGGTACGACGGCGTCGTGGCGGGTGCCGAGGCGGCGTTGACGTTACGCGGCATTCCGATGCGCGGCGTGGCGCGCCCCGGGCCGGGTGATCGGGGGGGATCGCGGCCGTGAGAGTGCTGTCACCGCGAGGATTGGATGAAGCGCTGATGATGCTGGCCGACTCGGCCTCGCGCGGGGAGCCGGTGACGCCGATCGCCGGCGGCACGGACGTGATGGTGTCGTGGCATCATCGCGCGAAGGATAAGTTGACGCTGCTGGACCTGTCGCGCGTGCGCGAGCTGGCCGTGATGGAATGGACCGGCGTCGGCGACGGCGCGTCGCTGACGCTCGGCGGGCTGACGACTTACTGGGATGTGATGCAGTCGCGCGAGGCGGCGGCGGCGTATCCCTTGTTGGCCGAGGCGGCGCGGCAGGTCGGCGCGGTGCAGATTCAGACGCGCGGCACCTGGGCGGGCAACGTTGGCAATGGCTCGCCGGCGGCGGACGGCGTGCCGGTGCTGATGGCGTATGACGCAACTGTGACACTTGCGTCGGTGCGCGGCCGGCGCGAGGTTCGACTCGACGAGTATTTCACCGGTTATCGCAAGAGCGTGCGGGCGGCGGATGAGCTGATCGTGGCGATTCGTCTGCCGCCGCCGACATGGGGCGTGCAGTGGTTTCACAAAGTCGGCGCGCGGCGGGCGCAGGCGATTACGAAAGTCGGTGTGGCGATGGTGAGGAGGGCAGTGGTCAGTGGTCAGATGTCAGTGACCAGGGGTCACGCAATCCCGGCCCCGAGCGCGAGTCGAAGATCCGCCGTAGTGGGCGAGCGGGCATCCGGTGCGCCGGACGCTGCCGGCTCTTGGCGGGTTGTCGCCAACAGCGTTGCGCCAACGGTCGTGCGCTGTCGCATGTTGGAATCTGCGCTGGACTCGGGCCGGATCTTCACGAGGCCCGATGAAATTGAATCATTGCTTGCCGGTGATATTTCGCCAATCGACGATATGCGATCCACTGCCGTCTATCGTCGCCGCGTGCTGGCGAGGTTGATTTATCACCGATTGGCGCAAAGCGCGTAATACTCAAAGGGCCGCGAGCTGAAGCCCGCGGCTTATTGTGTTTCCACCGGCCCTTCGACCAGCGCCGGAAGTTGAGTGCGGCGCACCTGCACCAGTTCCGCCGCGATACTGACCGCGATTTCCGGAACCGTCACCGCGTTGATCGGAAGTCCGATCGGCGTATGCACGCGCGCGAGGAGTTCATCGGGCACGCCAGCCGCGCGCAAATCGTCGAGAATCAATCGGCTCTTTCGCCTGCTGCCGATCAAACCAATGTAACCGGCGGTTGAACGGATCACCGCGTCGAGGGCCTTCTCATCATTCTGATGGCCGCGCGTGACGATGACGACGTAGCAACCGGAGTCGATCGCGCGGGTTCGCAGCGCAGCGGCGATGTCGCCGACCACCAGTTCGACGCGAGAATCGAATCGCTCGCACGCGGCGTAGTCGGCGCGGTCGTCAATGACGACGACGTGAAAGTCCAGGTCAACCGCCAGCTTGGCCAGTGCCTGGCCGACGTGACCCGCCCCGGCAATGAGCAGCGTCGGCGGTACTTCGAGATGCACGGTGTAACGCTCGCGTCGTGGCATGACCGATGCGACATTCGCTGCGGGCGAGTGTTGCGTTACGGCACTTCCATTGCCGCCTGTCTTGCCTTCGGGTGGCGCGTTGCTGATGACGATGGGAAACGTCGCCGGCTGTCGCGCACGCGTGGCGGTGAGGGCGGCGCGGTAGGGCGCGGCATCGGTCTCGCGCGACATCGGCATCACACCGATGAACATGCGCCCGCCGCAGATAAGGCCGTCGTCCCAGCCGTAGTCGTGATCGAGCGTGAAATCGAGGAGGCCGCTCCGGTTGGCGCGAAGCATTTCAAACGCGCGTTTGCGAACCTCGGCCTCGACGCAGCCGCCGCCGAGCGTGCCGAGCGTTTTGCCGTCAGCGCGGACAAGCATCGTCGCTCCCGGCGCCCGCGGCGTGCTGCCGCGCGTGCAGACGACGGTGCAGAGCGCGACCGGCCGACCGGCGTCGAGGTCGGCGAGCAGGGCGTCCAGCACCGGGGCGAGTTCACTCATTCGTTCCAAAAACTCCGCACAATTACGATAACTCCAGCAACACATCTTCCGGCGTGACGAACGACCGATCGCACAATTTAGTGAAGCTCAATCGGGCCCGCGTGAGCTTCAGGCGTTCTGTATCGACGCCGCCGTTGTAGCTGTGAATGAGCAGGTACAATCCGCGGACCAGCGGCCCTACGGCTCGCAGCCAAACAGCGATGTCCGGATCGATTCCGACCCAGTCATCATGCTCGGCCTTTTCGAGTGAACATCGCAACGATGCGGCCGCGCGTTCGATCTTGGCTTCGGACCAACCGGCCTTTTGCTTTCGCGTTTGGAAATGGGCCAACTCATTCTGCGCACGTGTCACGGATTCATGATCCACCCCGTGAAGCCCGCAGGAACAATCCGCATCCTGCTCGGTGACGTAACGTTGAACAAATCCAGCCGGGAGCATAGGGCTCAACTGTGGATGATCTTGCGTATGCAGCCTGAATCGCTCGGGCAAGGTGGAGTGCAACTGCCCGAGATCATCTTCGTGCACCGCGACGGTGATGAAATCGCACATGAGCGCGCTCCGAGTCGCCGTCAACTCGCGCGAGGCCCGAGGATGGCTTTCGCCGCAGGGGAGTCTTTCATCGGCAGCGTTGTGCGGTGGAAGCCCTCGAACTTCGCCAGCGCGCCGGCCACAGCGGGGGCGGTCGGCACGAGGCCGATCTCGGCGACGCCGCGCGCGCCGTAGGGGCAGTCCGGATCGGGCACTTCGACGAGGACCATTTCGATCGGCGGCATGTGATGCGCCCGCAGCACGCCGCAGGATTTCACGTCGTCCGTCACCAGACGGCCGCCGTCGTAGACCATCTCCTCCGTGAGCGCGTAGCCCAGGCCCATGTGGATCGAGCCTTCGAGCTGGCCTTCCAGCAGCGTCGGGTTCATCACGCGGCCGACGTCGTGGGCGGCGATGAACTTCTTGATCCGCCCGGTCTCGTCGAGAATACAGACCTGTGTCGCAAATCCGTAGGTGAGGTGCGTCTTCGGCTCGGGCACGTCCGCGCCGAACTTGTCGGTCTTGTAGCACTCCCAGCGGCCGAGGTATTTTCGGCCGGCGAGGGTTGCGAGCGCTTGCATGGCCGCGCGGGCTGAAGCCCGCGGCTCGTTAGCACATGCCCGCGGCTCGTTGGCGGTCGGCTCGGTATCGGTAGGCCAGTTCAGTTGCTTCAAGTCCGCGTTCAGTTTCTTGCATGCGTCGATCACCGCGTGGCAGGTCAGCACTGTACCGCGACTGCCGGTCGTCTGACCGCTGTCGTTGGGGTCGGACGTATCGCATCGGGCGGTGAAAATCTCATGCGGCAGGCCGGTCTCCTGCACGGCGGTTTGAATCGCGATGGTGAACAAGCCCTGGCCCATTTCGGTGTGACCGGTTCGGAGCGTGATGCGGCCGTCGGTTTCGACCGTCAGACTCGCGCAGCCGATTTCGGGCAGGCCGTTGCCGATGCCGACGTTCTTGATGCCGCAGGCGATGCCGGCGAATTTTTCAGCGCGATAGGCGTCGCGCACCGCGAGGAGCGTCTGCTCCAGGCCGAACGGTTTGGTCAGCCGCTGCCCGGTGCAGAAACGATCGCCGGGTCGCAGGATGTTTCGCCAGCGAATCTCCCAGCCGTCGATGCCGACCTTCGCGGCGAGCATGTCGAGCGCGCCTTCGATGGCGTAGGCGGCCTGATTCGCGCCGAAGCCGCGCATCGCCCCATTCGGCGGATTGTTGGTGTACACGGCGAGCGACTCGATGTCGATGTTCTCGCACTTGTACGGGCCGATGGCGTGACCCGCGGCGCGCTCCAGCACCTTCGCGCCGACGGATGCGTACGCGCCCTTGTCGCCGATGATGCGCACGCGCGCGGCGGTGAGTCGCCCTTCGGCATCGCAGCCGACCTTCAGGGAGATGCGCACCGGATGGCGCTTCGGATGCAGCCGTAACGATTGCTCGCGCGTCAGGACGCATTTGACGGGTTTGTTCACCAGCACGGCGCACAATGCGGTCTGCGCCTGAACGCTCATGTCTTCCTTCCCGCCGAACGCGCCGCCGTTGGACACCAGTTCGGCGCGGACGCGCTCGATCGGCCAGCCAAGCACCTTCGCCGTCTGACGACGATCGTCGAAAATGCCCTGGCCCTGGGTGAGCAATTTTAGTCCGTCGCCGTCGGGGATGGCGATGGCCGCTTCGGGTTCGAGATACATGTGCTCAATGCACTGGGTTTGCCAGACGTTTTCGACGACGTGCGCGGAAGCTGCCAGTACCGCATCGGGTTCGCCGCGCACGAGCGCCGCTTTGGAAAGCAAATTGCCGCCGGGGTGAATCTTCGGCGCGCCAGGCTTCAGTGCCTCATCCGGCGTTGTGACCGGTGCGCGAATGTCGTATTCAATCTCGATCTGATCCGCCGCGTACCGCGCCGCATGAACATCCGTCGCCACGACAAACGCCAACACGTCGCCGACGTAGCGCGTCTCCTCGCCCTCGGCGACGAAGACCGGCCAGTCCTGCGTGATGAGTCCGACAATTCGATTACCCGGCACATCCGCCGCCGTGACGACGCGCAGCACGCCGGGCACGGCCATGGCCGGCGCGGTATTGATTTTCTTCACCAGCGCGCGCGGATGATCGCTCAACCGCGGCGCGGCATGGACCATGCCGGGCACCTTGATGTCGTCGATGTAGCGGCGCATACCGAGCGCCGCGTCGTGACCGGTGTAACGATGCAGGCGTTCGCCGACTTTTCCGGCGCAGCCGTTGGACGGCATCGGCTCGCCGCCGCGGACGCGGGCGAGCAGGTCGATCGCGTCGACAATCTTGGTGTAGCCCGTGCAGCGGCAGAGATGAGCACGCAGATCGCCGGTGATCTGATCGTGAGTCGGTGCGGCATTTTTCTCACACAAAGCATGCGCCCGCATGGCAATGCCGGGGATGCAAAAGCCGCACTGAACCGCGCCGGCGTGGACGAAGCAGTCGGCGATTTGCTGACGCTTACTTTCGGGCAATCCTTCCAGCGTGGTCACGTTCTTACCCGCCGCGACCGAGGCCTTGATCGTGCAACTTAGTCGCGGCTTGCCGTCAATCAGGATCGTGCAGCAGCCGCACTGACCCATCGGCTGGCAGCCGTTCTTCGGCGAGATGATGTCGAAGTCCTCGCGCAGCACGTCGAGGAGGCTGCGGTCACCGTGGGGCGTGGAGACGGATTGGCCGTTCAGCGTGAAGGCGACGGACGAGGAAGCGTGAGCAGGTGCGGACATGGCACTTTGATTATACGGGAATCGACGCCGAGAGTGGGAGCCGGTGGTACAATGACAACATGGCCGAACTTGTCCCGGCGCCGTTTGCGGACCTCGTAAGACGGTTGTACCTCGAACCGTCGCGGCAGGATGCGCTGTTCGAATTGCCGCGCAATCGCTGGTACGCGCCCGCAGCCGACGGGCCGGACTTGTCGGTCGCGTTTCACGGGCATCGCGCCGGCAATCCGCTCGGTCCCGCCGCCGGGCCGCACACGCAGATGGCGCAGAACATCCTGTTAAGCTACGTCGCGGGCGGGCGCATCCTCGAACTCAAGACGGTGCAGGTGAACGATCGGTTGACGATCGGCCGCCCCTGCATCGACGTGACCAACGTGGGCTACAACATCGAGTGGTCGCAGGAGCTGCGCATCGCCGAATCGATCCGCGAATACGTGGCCGGGGCCATGCTGATCGACATGTTTCGATCTGCGCACCCCGACGGGCCGGCGGGCAATCGCGGCCCGGCGGGCGACGTGGTGTACGACTTGAGCGTCGGGTACGACCTCGCGGGCATTCGAGGCGAGGCGGTGCGCGGGTTCCTCGATGCGATGATCGACGCGCGACCGATGGTGGAACAGCTTCGCGCGGAGATCCCAGTGGAATTCGCCGCCGCGCGCAAGCTGGAGTATCCCGCGCGCATCAGCGACAGCATCACGCTCTCGACGTTTCACGGTTGCCCGGCCGACGAGATTGAGCGCATCTGCGAATTCCTGATGGGCGAGTACGACTTCAACGTGATCGTGAAGATGAACCCGCCGATGCTCGGCAAGGAGCGGCTGGAGCACTTGCTGCACGACGTGCTGGGCTACACCGAATTGACCGTGAACCCCGAAGCGTATCGAACGGGGCTGGGATTTGACGAAGGCGTGCAGCTCTGCCGGCGGTTGTCGGGCTTCGCGGCGGCGCGCGGGCGGACGTTCGGCGCGAAATTCAGCAACACGCTGGAGGTGCTCAACCACCGCGATTTCTTCACGCCGGACAACAAGGTGATGTACCTGTCGGGCCAGCCGCTGCATGTCATTACAATGACACTCACGGACGAGTTTCGCCGGGCGATGGGCGCGGAGTTTCCCATCTCCTTCAGCGCGGGGATCAGTGCGGCGAATTTCCCGAACGTAGTTGCGTGCGGATTTGTTCCAATCACGGTGAGCACCGATCTCCTGCGCCCCGGAGGGTATGGCAGAATGCAGAGTCTTCTTGAAGGACTCATTTCGCAGATGAAGAAATCAGGGGGTGCAAGAACAATCCCCGAGTTCATTTTACATCGCGCACAAGTTCGAAAAAGGATTCCTGATGATTGCCAGGTTGAGCGGCCTAACGAGGAGTTGATACGGATGCTTTCGGCGCCGCGAACGAGATTGAGCGTGGCCGAATCCTCCGTTTGGAATACCACTTTCGAAGTCGCAGGCATCGGTAACGACCCTCGCTACCATGCGGCGCAAAATCGCAAAGTCCCCAAACGCATCGACTCACACCTGGAGACCTTCGACTGCATCACCTGCGACAAGTGCATGCCCGTCTGCCCGAACGCGGCAAACTTCACCTACCCCACGCCCAAGATTGCCTTCGACTATCACGATATCCTTGTCTCGCCGCTTGACGGCGAATCGCGCAGCGACAGACTCACGCATCGCAACGGCGACTCACGGCGGTTTGAAATCACCGAGTCGATGCAGATCGCCTGCTACAGCGACTTCTGCAACGAGTGCGGCAACTGCGACACGTTCTGCCCCGAGTACGGCGGGCCGTACATCAAGAAGCCGACGTTCTTCGGCAGCGAGCGCTCGTGGGAGCAGGCCGCCCCGCGCGATGGGTTTGTCATCGGGCAATCGGTGCAGGGGCCGTGGATTCGCGGGCGGATCAAGGGCCGCGTGTTTCGATTGATGGCGGCCGACGGGCATCTGGTGCTGGATGACGGCGTGGTCGTCGCGGAGTTCGACGGTGCGACCCACGCGCTGAAGGCGTTGCACGCGCACTCGCCGCTGGAGGGCGAACACACGCTGAACCTTTGGGCGTATCACACGATGCGGCATCTGCTGACGGGCGTGCTGGATGCGTCGCGCGTGAATCAGGTCAACGTGCATCAATAGTCCGAGCCGCGACCGTAAGGGAGCGCCGGGAAACGCAGCAAGCGATGGAGGCTGTCCAGGATCGGACGTGTGCGCGAGTCCCGGACGCCGCGCGGCGCTCCTTGTCACAGCGAGTCCCAGTCCTGATGGTCGCTGCTCGGATAGGCAAGTATGAACGATCGCGATCGAATCTTCGCCATGATCCCGGCTGCGGGTTTGTCGCGGCGCATGGGTCGGCCAAAGCAGTTGATCGCCGTCAACGGCCAGCCGATGGTGTTGCGGTTGGCGGAGTCGATGGCGGCGGTCGATGCCATCGCCGGCGTCATGGTCGTGACGCGCCGCGCGATTGCCGACGCGCTGGGCGCAACGAAGATAGAATCGTCGCACGGCAGGATCCGCATCGCGTTCAACGAAGACGAATCGTCGGAGATGATTGATTCAGTGCGAATCGGTCTGCGTGCGCTGGGAGAGACCTGGGGCCGGGGTCGTGCGGGAATTGGCGAATTCTCGCCGCACGACGGCATCCTTGTCTGCCCCGGCGATTATCCAGGGCTGACGACCGATGCGTTCGCCGCGTGCGCCGGCGCGTACCTCGCGGCGATCTCGCGCGAATCGAAAACGAGCGGCGCGAGCGATTGCGCCCACGGCCGGCCACCGATCATCATCGCGTCGCACGGCGGCCGTCGCGGGCATCCGATCATTTTCCCCGTCGAGTTGATTCCTTTCGTGATGTCGCCAGCGTGCGACGGCGGATTGAATGCGCTGACGCGAGAGTTCGCCGACCGCGTGCGGCTCGTGGACTTGCCGACCGACGCCGTGCTGCGCGATGCAGACACGCCGGACGATTTAACGGATTGAAAACAGCCGCGCGTCGATCCGAGCCGCGACCGTCAGGTCTGGGACTCGCTGTGGCGAGGAGCGCCGGGAGGTGCTTCGACTGACGGGAGCGCCGCCGCTGGCGTCGGTTCGCCGCATTCAGGGCAACGGATCGGACTGGCGCGGAGGTCATAGCCGCAGCGCTTGCAGACGCCGGCTGGCCGTTTCGATGGCTTGATTCGGTATGTGATCGGATAGAGCATCGCGATGCCGAGCCACAAGATGAAGTTCATCGAAATGCCGAATAAGAACGCCATGACGAATGTCTGGGCTGCGCTCAATTCATGGAAGTTCTCTGTATCGAATCCGACCAATTCAGCAATGAGCATACCGGGAATCATGTCGAGCATCATTCCGAGCGGAAAGACAATGGACGCCAGGATTCGCAAAGTGAACCCGGCAATAATCGCACGGCGAGCCGAGTCGCGCTGCCAGAGTGAAATCCAGAATTCGGTGCCCGTGAGTACAACGTAGGCCGCGACAAAAGCAATACAACTAATCGCCAACGCGAGATGGTTCGCGCGGACGAGGACTGCCAGGAGGATCGACGGCCCAGCGCACCCGGCGCAAAGAGCTGTCCATACGACAATGCGCGTCACCAACGGCATCGGATATGCCAGTTCGCCGGGAATGATTTTTTCTAACTTGAACAACATAGCAGGCAAGCTGCAATCGTTACTTGAAATTTTCCATTTTTTTCCACATCCGCTTTGAAATCCCTACAGCCGCTTCGCGCGCGCCGACTTCATCGCACTCCAGCACCTTGCCGCCGCGGAGTTTCCAGCGGCCGCCGATCATGACCGACTCGACATGTTGCGGGCCGAGGCCAAACAGCAGGTGGCCCGTGAGGTTGCTCGTGTCGATCGGTGTGAACGGGCGATGGTTGGTGATGACCACATCGGCGACCGCGCGGGGCTGCAACTTCCCAAGCGTGACGCCCAGCGAGGCCGACGCGCGTCGGGCGCTCTGTGCCAACATAGCGACGATGTCGCCGGGCGCGAGGCGCGACCCGCTGTGCCGCGCGATGAACCATGCGGCCCGGGCCTCGCCAAACATGTTCGCGCCGATGCCGTCGGTGCCGAGCATGACGCGCGGGCCGAATTCGGCGACGGGCGCATAGCCGACAGCGTTGTTCATGTTCGAACGGGCGTTGTGCGCCATCGTGACCTTCGCCGCGCGGACGCGTTTGATCGCCGCGGCGTCCAGGTGCGTACCGTGCGCGAAAATGGATCGCTCGTGGAGCAGGCCGAACGCGGTGAGGCGGGCGATCAGCGACTTGCGATGCTGTCGGCGGCAGGCGCGTTCGTCGCACGGATCCTCGGCGACGTGGATGTGCACGCCGCAGCGCGTTTTTTGCGACAAGTCGGCCAAGGCCCGCAGCGATTCATCCTCCAGCGTGAAGCAGGCGTGCGCGCCGACCAGCCCGGCGAATCGCCCGCGTCCGTGATCGCGACATTTTACGATATAACGCGCGTTCTCCGCGAGGCCTGCTTCGCGCCCGGCCCGGCCGTGGCGATCGGTGGTTTCATAACAAAGCACGCCGCGCAGACCAACGGCGTGCAGGCCGGCCTCGATGCGGTCGAGCGAGCCGTCGATGGCGCAGGGCGAAGCGTGATGGTCGATGAGCGTCGTCGTGCCGCAGCGCAGGGCCTCCAGCGCGCCGATGCGGGCTGACATTTCGATGCTCTCGGCGTCCAGCGCCTGATCCAGCCGCCACCAGACGTACTTGAGAATCTGCAGGAAGTTTCGCGGCGTCTTCGGCGACGGAGGCATGCCCACCGCCAGCGCCGAGTACAGATGCGTGTGGCCGTTGACCAGCCCGGGCATCACCACCGCGCCGCCCAGGTCGATCACCTCGTCGTCGCGCCCGGCCGGCACCGATCTGCCGCGATGGGTGATGAGACCGTCTTCGATGCGCAGTGCGCCAAGCTGGACCCGCGGCGGGTCGAGGTCGCAGAGAATGGCGTTGGTAAGGATGGTGGACATGGTCTTTGAATGTAGAATGTCGAATTAAGAATAACGAGGGTTGGTGTCACCCTCTCCCCTATGGGGGAGAGGAGTCCTGAAACCGCTCCTGCCTTCTCAGTTCTCCGTTCTCCATTCACTCCTGGCGTATGATTCGCTCCACTTCACCGACATCCGGCTTGATTTCATGCGGTTTGCCGACTGCCCGCAGCGCGCCCGCCGTGTCCTTCAATCCGTTGCCGGTGATCATGGCGACGACGCTCGACCGCTCGGTGAGAATGCCGTCGCGCCGGGCCTGGGCGATGCCCGCGACCGCTGCCGCCGCCGCCGGCTCGGCGAAGACGCCCGACAGCCTGCCCGTCGTACGCACGGCCTCCATGATTTGTTCGTCGGTGACGGCGACGCATGCCCCGCCGCTGTCGCGCAGGGCGGCCAGCGCCTTGCGCCAGTTGCGCGGCACGGGGCAGTTGATGCTGTCAGCGTAGGTCGTGTCGCGAGAGTGCAGTTCGCGGTTGGTTAGTTTCTCCAGCGATTCACCGGCGATGAGCCGCTGCCACAGGTTCGTGATCGGCGCGACGCCGGCCGCCTGCACGCCGAGCATGCGCGCGTTCCAGCTGATGACGCCCGCCTCGCGCATCTGGCGCAGACCTTTGTAGATTCCCGCGATCGTGCAGCCGTCGCCGATGCTCACGGCCACCCACTCCGGCGGGTCGTCGGCGCACTGCTCGGCAACTTCCAGCCCGCCGGTCTTCTTGCCCTCGACGAGGTACGGATTCACGGCGCAGTTGCGGTTGTACCAGCCGAACCGGGCACAGGCCGTGGTGCAGAGGTCGTATGCCTCGGCGTAGCTGCCCATAACCTTGAAGACGCGGGCGCCGTAGGCGAGCAGCTGCGTCAGCTTGCCCTCGGGCACGGTCCGCGGCACGAAGATGTTGCAGGCCAGCCCCGCGGCGGCAGCGCAATGTGCCAGACTGCTGGCAGCGTTGCCGGTCGATGCGCAGGCGATCTGAATTGCGATGGGGGTCGCGCGCGGGTCAGCGCGATCTCTGCTTGTGCCACTGCTTGTCGAAGACCCGCCGTGGTGGGAAGCAGTGGCAACCAGTGTTTGAATGGCATGGGCGACGCCGATGCTGCTGGCGCGGTCCTTGAACGAGGCCGACGCGCTGCGGCCGTCGTCCTTCAGTCGCAATCGCCCGATACCCAGCGCAGCGGCCAGGCGCGGCGCGTCGACCAACGGCGTCCACCCGATCTGCTCGATGCCCGCAGGCGGCGGCACGGCGACCGGAAGCAGTTCCGCGTACCGCCAGTGCGACAGCGGCCGCGTTGCCAGCGCCGCGCGGGTCAGCGTCTGCCGGACGCGCGGCAGATCGTACTGCACGTCGAGAATGCCTTCGTCCGGTCCGCAGGCGGGGCAGGTCCAGCCGGCTGCGGGCGGGAATTCCTTTTCGCAAGAAACGCAAATCAATTGGGTCGCAAGACTCACGCGCGATCCTCAAGCAGGAAGTTTGGAATTGTCACTCGCATTATACCGCCATGCTTGCATTGGGCCTTACCGGCAAAGCGGATAAACTAGACGCTGCGACGACCATGTAAACGGAGCCCCCTGTGAGCACGAAGATTTCTCCAGAGTCCGCCCTCACGAACGCCATCGCCCTCTGCCGCGAGCGGAACATCGTCATCCCCACCTTCGCGCAGCAGAAAGACCCGTCGCTCATCCCGCCGCGCATCAAGGACCGCCTCAAGAACGTCGGCCTGTGGGACGTCGATCCGGCCAATCTCTTTCGCATCACATGGAAGAACGAACCGGTCGCCTGCGGCGGCGGCTACAACAACGGAAACTGGATCGAGTTTCCGCCCGCCCTCACTGGTGTGCCCGCGCGCATCATCGGAATTGTCGGGAAGCATTTTCCCACCGGCGCGCACAAGGTCGGCGCGGCCTTCGGCTGTCTCGTGCCGCGGCTGGTCACCGGCCAGTTCGACCCGACGACGCAGAAGGCGGTCTGGCCCAGCACGGGAAACTACTGCCGGGGCGGGGCGTACGACTGCGTGCTGCTGGGCTGCACGGCTGTGGCGATCCTGCCCGAGGGCATGTCGCGCGAGCGGTTTGAGTGGTTGCGGTCGATCGGGGCCGAGGTGATCGCGACGCCGGGCTGCGAGAGCAACGTCAAGGAGATTTACGACAAGTGCTGGGAGATCCGGCGCACGCGCCCCGATTGCGTGATCTTTAATCAGTTCGAGGAGTTCGGCAACGCGGCGTGGCATTATCATGTCACGGGGTCGATCGTGGAAGATATTTTTCGGCAGTTGCACGCCTCGTTGCCGATCAATGAGCCGCGGGCTTCAGCCCGCGCGGATTCCAATACGGCGCACGCTCCCGATGCGCCGCGCGGACGGAAGTCCGCGGCTCCCTTTCGCCTCGCCGGCTACGTCTCCGCGACGGGTAGCGCCGGCACGATCGCCGCGGGCGATTACCTTCGCACGATTGCGCCGCACGTTCGCGTCGTCGCCGTCGAAGCCCTGCAATGCCCCACGCTGCTGGCCTGCGGATTTGGCGACCATCGAATCGAAGGCATCGGCGACAAGCACATTCCGTGGATTCACAACGTGCGGAACACCGACCTGGTCGCGGCCATTGATGATGAGCAGTGCCTGGCGCTGATGCGATTGTTCAACGAAGACGCGGGGCGAAAGGTATTGGAGGCGGAAGGCGTCGCGCGCGACGTAATCGATCGCCTGCCGGACATCGGCATTTCCAGCATGTGCAACCTCGTTGCGGCAATCAAGACCGCGAAGCATTACGAGATGGACGGGCGCGATGTGCTGTTCATCCCACTGACCGATTCGATGGAGCTGTACGCCTCACGCATCGAAGAGCAGCGCGCCGCTCACGGGGCTTACAGCGACTCGCTCGCCGGCCGGCACTTCGCGCGCTACCTCGAAGGCATCGGCGTCGATCACCTCCGCGAGCTGGGCTACCACGACCGAAAGGCGCTGCACAACTTCAAGTACTTTACGTGGGTCGAACAGCAGCAGCGCGGCGTGGACGAGCTGCGCCGATTGTGGGATCCGGACTTCTGGACGCAGCAGTTTGAAGAGGCCGCCGGCTGGGACGCGCGGATTGAGGAGTTCAATCGGGAGGTCGGGCTTGGTTCCTGATGCAGTCATACGACAGGATGCAGTGTGGCCTACATCTCGTCCTCGATTGACCGGGCGATTTCGTCGAGTCGCGCCAGCAAGTCCGTTGGAAGCGCACGGCGCACGCTCTCGTCGATCATTCCGACGCGCAACAGATCGGCGACATGAACTCGATCCATGTCGCGCATCGACGTCAGCTTCATGCGCACAAGCGCCGGCAGGTTCAAAACCGCGAACCCCTCCGCATCGCGCACGGCCTCATCCAACGTCGGCGCGGGATGGGAGTACGACGGCCGCACCTTCTTGCCCGCCCAAATCAGATGCACGCCGGACATTCGACTTGGTTCGTCGGGATCGGTAAAAAGAACCACCCGTCTCAAATCGGTATACTGAAAACCAATCCCCTCAATCGCCACGCGAATACGAGGAAGATCGCACTGTTCCACGAGCAAGTCGACGTCCTTCGTGGTGCGCGTCGCCGCTGGGTCCGACTTGGCCACCCACACGGCCACGGCATTGCCTCCGATGACGGCATATCGAATGCCGGCAGCGTCGAGAGCGGCTGTCACTTGTCGCAGCCTGCGTTCGACGCGCTCCATCGCCATGACGAATGCCCGATAGGAAAGGACGTTGGACACGCCCACATTATATCGCGCTGAAGTCAACGGCAAGCCGTCGCTTTCAGGTAGCGAATCCCCGAGTTTTTTGGGATTCGGAGTGGCTTTTAGCCCCGACCTGCTAATTGAGTGAGCAACTCGGCTGGCTGGGTTAGCATCCGACGCGCTGCCGCGCTGTCACATGCTACCAATTCGCGGCGCGGAATCAGGCCATAGCCCCATCCTCATACCACTATTGAAACGCATTCGCCCCTACGCTATGCTTTGGCGGAGGGATGACGTTCAACTCGTACTGGGCGGATGGATTCGCCGGGCGGACCCAACTTTTCATACTTCGGCGCGGTTGGTGAAGTGCGTGCCCGTTTCATGGCCTCGCCTCCGTTCAGCTGAAGCATCTTGAGCTGGAAGCGTTCTCCAGGGTGACGGACTCCCGTTTGGCTGGCGGGTGATGCGTGACGAAGGAAGGTCGCAGCAAGCCCGTGGTGGGTCTTTCGGGCGGCATCGGCTCCGGCAAGAGCACGGTGGCGTCGATCCTCGCGGACTTGGGCGCGGCCGTGATTTCGTCCGATGCGCTGAACACGCTGGAGCTTGCATCCCCCGAAGTTCAGCAGACGCTGATCGGCTGGTGGGGCGATTCGATTCGCTCGCCGGAGGGCGGCGTCGACCGGCGGAAGGTTTCGGAGTTGATCTTCGACGACGAATCGCAGCGGCTCCGGCTGCAGGCGCTGTTGCACCCTCGGATCGCGGCGCGGCGTTCGGTGCTGATGGCCGATGCCGAGGTAAACCCCACGGTGCGCATGGTTGTTGTGGACAGTCCCCTGTTGTTCGAGACGGGGCTGGATCAGATGTGCGATACGGTGGTTTTTGTTGATACGACGGAAGAATTAAGGAAAGGAAGGTCCGAAAAGGCCCGCCATTGGACGCCGGGAGAACTGAAGCGACGAGAAAACTCCCAATACCCTCTGGACATGAAGCGGGCGAGAGCCGATCATATGGTGCATAACAATTCCACCCTGACGGACCTGCGCCAGCAGGTGGAACGGGTCTTCGCCGCGGTTCTCGCGGATTTCGGCGAACGCTCCTGATCGACGACTCTTCCCCCGCAAGATTGGAATCCCGGTGCGACCCGCGCGGCGCGCCATTCTGGAACCTGCGTCGGGCCGGCTTCTGCGGCGGCCCGCACGATCAAGATAAAAGACAAACCCCTTTACCACTCCGACGAACCTGCTTTGAGCATTTCATCTCTCCCTGGGAGGTAGTTCACATGCCACGACCCGGTCACAACCGCGCTCATCCCCCTCGCAAGCCGCGCCGCCCCGGCGACGGCCCGTCCGCCAAACATCCGCGCCAGCCCATGCGGCGCGAGCCCGTACGGAATGAAAAGCCCTCCGGCGTGGTGGTGGAGAGCTTCGAGCCGCAGGACGACGAATTGGATCTCGAGCCGGTTGCGCAAAATGACGCGCCGGTGCGCACGGAATCCCCCGCGCGAGCCGAAACGGAAGGCGCCGGTTTCTCGGCCGGACTCGCCGGCGAGGGTGGCGCGCCGCGCGAGGGCGCGATGGGACCGACCGGCGAGGGCGCGACCCCCGGCGGGCCGGGCCTCGACCGTGAGACGCACGAACGCTACGAGAAGGTGAAGCGCGGCGACCTGCACATCACCGAGTTGCAGAAGATGTCCGTCAACGACCTGCACGATCTGGCCAAGCAGGAGGGCATCACCGACTACGCCCTGATGAAGAAGCAGGAACTCATCTTCAAGATTCTCAAGGAGCGGATCAACAAGAACGGCCTGATGTACGGCGAGGGCGTGCTGGAGATTCTGCCCGACGGGTTCGGTTTCCTGCGCAGCCCGGAATACAACTACGTGCCCTGCCCGGATGACATTTACATCAGCCCGTCGCAGATACGACGCTTTGGTCTGCGAAGCGGGCACATCGTTGCCGGGCAGATTCGCCCGCCAAAGGAAAGCGAGAAATATTTTGCCCTGCTCCGGGTCGAGGCGATCTGCTTCGAAGAGCCGGACAAGGTCACCGAGAAAGCGGTCTTTGAAGATCTCACGCCGCATCACCCGATCAAGCGAATCGTGCTGGAGACGAGCAACGATGAAATCAACATGCGCGTGATCGACATTGTCACGCCGATCGGCTTCGGCCAGCGCATGCTGATCGTTGCGCCGCCGCGCACCGGCAAGACCGTCTTGATGCAAAAGATGGCCAACGCCATCACGACGAACCACCCCGATGCGTATGTGATCATTCTTCTCGTCGATGAGCGGCCGGAAGAAGTGACCGAAATGCAGCGGCACACCAAGGCCGAGGTGGTGTCGAGCACGTTCGACGAGCCGGCCAGCCGCCACGTGCAGGTCGCCGAAATGGTGATCGAAAAGGCGCGGCGACTGGTGGAGTACGGCCGCGACGTGGTGATTCTGCTCGACTCGATCACGCGCCTCGCGCGGGCGTACAACACCGAAGTGCCGCACTCCGGCAAGATTCTGACCGGCGGCGTCGATGCGAACGCATTGCAAAAGCCCAAGCGATTCTTCGGCGCGGCCCGCGCTGTGGAGGAGGGCGGCAGCCTGACGATCATCGGCACGGCCCTGGTCGACACCGGCTCGAAGATGGACGAAGTCATCTTCGAAGAGTTCAAGGGCACCGGCAACAGCGAGCTGCACCTGGATCGGCGCCTGGTGGACAAGCGTATCTGGCCCGCCATCGACATCGCCGGCTCCGGCACTCGCAAGGAAGAGTTGCTGCTGGACCCGAAGGAGCTGGAGCTGGTCTATAAGCTCCGCCGCGTGCTGGTGGACATGAACCCCGTCGAGGCGATGGAGCTGCTCACGACGCGCCTGAAGAAGGTCAAGAGCAACGCCGAGTTCCTGATGACGATGAATCTGGCGTAACGCGGATCTCGCGAGAGACCCTTACGCAATTCTGTCGGCCCTTCGGCGTTAGGCTGATATGGAACCCCCGAGCATAGTCCGGGGTCAGTTGCCAGCGTCATGCCGTGGGGAGGTTGCTATGGTAGCCGGCGCGCCGATCATCCAGCGGACACTCTTGTTCACCTTGGCGGCCTTGCTTGGCGCGGTCACTCGCCCCGTCCCAGCCAAGGCCCAGATCACACCGACGTTCAACGATGTTCCCTACGCCGTGGTGCCGCTTGATGCCGGCGGGACGATGACGGTCTTTCTCGACGTTTACATGCCGACGGCGGGAACGCCGCCGCATCCAATGCTGCTGTGGATTCACGGGGGCGGGTGGCAGGGCGGCACGCACAACAACGTGCCCGCCATGGCGCTGCAGCTGCGCGATCAGGGTTTTGTCGTCGCCAGCGTGAATTACCGTTTAAGTGGAAGCGCCGTTTTTCCGGCGCAGATCCATGACGTGAAGGGCGCGGTGCGATTCCTTCGAGCCAACGCCGCGACCTACAGCCTCGATGTCAATCGGTTCGGCTCCTGGGGCACGTCGGCCGGCGGGCATCTGTCGGCGCTGCTGGCGACCTCGGGCGATGCGCCGGCTCTGGAGGGAACATCCGGCGGCAACCTGGCGTTTTCAAGCGCGGTGCAGGCGGCGGTCGATTTCTTCGGCCCGACCGACATCCTGAACATGCAGCTCGACGTGACCACGCCGCCGGGCGGCGCGTTCAATCACGACGATCCCGGTTCACCTGAATCGCATCTGGTCGGCTGGGACGCCCCGGGCCAGGGCATCGGAAACATTCGCGCGAACCTCGCCAATCCAACTCCGCCGTATCCCGCGCTGGTCCAGCTTTGCATGCAGGTCAATCCGATTACATGGCTCACACCCGGCGATCCACCGCTTTTCATTTCACACGGAACGAGTGATACGGCGGTTCCCATTCGACAGAGCGTCCGGCTCTGTGATGCCATGTATGCGGCCAACCTGTATCGCGACTACCGGCCCGTGACCGGCGCGGGGCACGGCCCGCTCGGCGCGACGACCGAGGCAGCCGCCCGCGTTTTTTTGATTCATCGACTCACGCCGATCCCGTTCGTTCCCGGTGACTTGAACTGCGATGGCACCCTGAGCGCCGCCGACCTGGAACCGATGGTCCTGGCGCTCATGAACCCGGCAGGCCATACGGCGGCCTTTCCTTCCTGCGACATCGGTCGCGCGGATTGCAACAGCGATCAACGACTGGATGGCGGCGATATTCGCGCATTTGTCGAAATGCTGGTGCCCTGATCGGGCCCGGCAGGTGGAGAAAATGGGGCTGCTTCCGTCTTGAATCCACGCACCGGCAGGTCGTTCGTCGATTGCGGCGAATAAATCCGACATGGCGGATAGCAAATGGCGGCCGATAATCCTCTGCGATTCACGCCCTGATTGGCGATGCCGCAAATCTCAATTACTCGTTTTGGCAAATGGCTTGAAATTTGGCGTGGTTTTTGAGACCATGCGCGGAGAGCGATAGCCACGGACACTCGCCGACGTGCGAGCTCCCAAGTCCTTTCCGGGAGGTGGATCATGCGTCGCGTTCTACTACTCGTCGCCGCCGTAAGTCTCGTTGCGACCCCGTCATTCGGACAGTTAATCGTCGGCAACGATCAATCCGGCACCGCCACGATTTTCAATGTCAACCCGACCACGGGCGTCGCGACGCCGATTTACTCGGGAGCCGGCACGGACGCGAAACCGTGGGGCATGGCCTACGACGCGGCGACCAATACGCTCTACTGGAACAACGGTTCGACCTTGTTTAAGTCGCCGTTCGGACCTGTGCTGACACCGACCAATGTCGGCACGATGATGTTCAACGCGGCGACCATTAATTTCGTTGGGCTGGGCTTTAAGAACGGCAAGCTGTACGGCACGCGCAACATCGCAACCGAGGCCGTCTATGAAATCGACCCCGGCACACTGGTCGCCTCGCAGGTCTATGTCCACCCATCCACCTACGATTACGGCGGACTGGATTTCGATTTGACCGACGGCAAGCTTTATGGCTTGAGCGACACGGCCCCTGCGCCCAATGTCCGCGGGCTATATCACATCGACACGGCCGGCGCGAGCGAGACCTTCCTCGCACCCTATCCGGCTGGTGAGACGGACATCGATGGGCTGGCGGTCCACGCGGGAATTGCCTACTACGTGACCGATGGCCCAAATACGACACAGCCCAACTTCTATATTTACGACGTGGCCACCGGCAACCTGCTGGGCACGCTGCCGTCACCTTTCACCGGCAGCGGCACGTTCAGTGCCGCCGCGTGGGCGCCCGAACCGGCGTCCCTGGCGTTGATGGCCCTGGTTGGAATGAGCCTGGTTCGCCGCCGTCGGTAGCCCCACCACCTGATTGAAGTCGAGATTGCATGCCGTCGGCCGGCCCGCGCGCGGGACCCGGCGACCGCGCAGAACCTGCGCAGTGCAACATTGTGACATCTTCTCCTGCGAAATTTCTTGAAACGCCGATGACGAATTCGGATAATGCGCTCCATCGGGGCGTCTCTTGCCCACGCCGAGCGGCTCACGTGGACCGCGCATCGGCGATGCACCATCACTTCTGGGAGGACGAGACATGTTGACGCGCACACGTTTCTTTTTTGCCGCGCTCGCGGCGGGATCGCTGTTGCTGGGAGCCGGCCATCGGTCATGGGCCGCACCCATCACCGATGCCAGTTACTTCAACTCGGTCGCTCACACGCACATCACGTTCGAGCAGGACGGCTCCGGCGCGACGCTGCCCGTGATGTCCAACATCACGATGCCCGCAGGCGAGTACGCGGCGCAGGGCGTCACGATTCAGCCGAATGTCCGCGTGGTGCGCGACAGCGACGCGTGCTTCCGGCTGCTTCAGGACATCGCCGGCGGCTCGACGCCGTACGGCCTCTCCGCTTCGAACACCACGTCGATGGAATTCGACCCGCCGGTGCAGGCCTTCGGGTTTGTCTTTGTCGCGATCTTTTTCCAGAACGCGACCTTCACGGCCTTCGACGAGGACAACAACGTGATCGAGACGGCGGTCTTCACAGGACCGTTCATTGACGGCTCGGGCTGCGGCTTTCTCGAACACGGCTTTGTCGGCATCGAATCGACCACGCCCATTCATCGCGTGACCGTTTCGGCGCCTTCCGGTGCGATTGACAACCTGCGGTTTGCTCCTGCCGAGACCGATGCCGACGACGACGGCATCGCCGACGAGGATGACAACTGCCCCGACGACGCCAACCCTGGTCAGGAGGATGCCGACGGCGACGGTCTGGGCGACGCGTGCGACGCGTGCCCGTTCGACGCGGCCAACGATTCCGACGGCGACGGCGTCTGCGGGAACGTGGACAACTGCCCGACGCTGCCCAACGCCGGCCAGGACGACGCCGACAGCGACGGCATCGGCGACATCTGCGACGTCTGTTCCAACGACGCCAGCAACGACGGCGACGGTGACGGCGTCTGCGAAGACCTCGACAACTGCCCCGGCTTTGCCAACCCCGGTCAGGAGGACTCCGACGGCGATCTGCTCGGCGACGCCTGTGACCTCTGCCCGCTCGACGCCAACAACGATGCGGACGGCGACGGCGTCTGCGGCGACGAGGACAACTGCCCGAACGTGGCGAACACCGGCCAGGAAAACGCCGATGGCGACGCGCAGGGCGATGCCTGCGACGCCTGCCCGAATGATCCGGCCAACGATCTGGACGGCGACGGACTGTGCGGCGATGTGGACAACTGTCCGAGTACCGCCAACGCCGATCAGGCCGACCTCGACGGCGACGGCATCGGCGATGCCTGCGACGGCGACATCGACGGCGACGGCTTGTCGAACGCGAACGAGACCGTCTTCGGCACGAATCCGCTTGTCGCGGACACCGACGGCGACGGCTTGAGCGATGGCGTTGAAGTTGACACCGCCATGGGGTCGGGCTGCCCGAACCCGACGCAGGCTGATTCGGATGGTGACAGCCTGCCCGACGGCTACGAGCTGTTGACGCTCCACACGTCTCCGTGCAGCGCCGATACCGATGGCGACGGCGTCGCTGACAACGTTGACCCGTTGCCGTTGGAGCCCGGCGTCACGCAGGGATACCTCCAAAGCCTGACGTGCCAACTGGCGATCGACATCCTGCAAATGGATCACAACCTGTTTACCGGGAACAACGCCATCGCCAAGAAGGCACGGCGGGCCACGCTTGCGTTGCACGCGGCGCTGGCTTCGGCGCTGATCAGCCACGGGAACTACAACGCGGCCCAGAACCAGTTGGAGAACCTGCTGGATCGCATCGACGGCGTCAACGCACCGCAGGATTGGATGGTGCCTTCGGCGCAGAAGACGGCTCTGGCGGAGTACGTCGATCTGCTGATCTCGCTGATTGACTTTTTCTGACCGGCAGCCGATGAGTGATGACGCCGACCTGAATGATCGTGCGGGTCGGAGTCGTCAGTGATGATTGGCAACCCATCAGCGGGCGCATCGTGCGACAGCGCGGTGCGCCCGTTTTCTTGCGCGCGACGGGTGGAGTTACCTTCCCGGCATGCGCTGCTTTGCCGTGGGAAGCCCGTTGAGGCGCATCTTGAGTGACTCAAAAATCGCTTCAACCTGCGGGTCAGGCTGTTGGAGCGCGCTGACTCGCTTCTGCGCGGCCTGGAAGTCCTGAACCAGCGCCGAGGGAGGTTTCGCGTCGCCCCGGGACGCGGCGAGCACTGCCGCGTTCCGCGCATTGAACGTCTTTTCCGCTTCGATTCGCTCGGCCTTGCGGCGCTCGACCAGCGGCCGGGCCTGCTTGCGGCAGTCTTCGAGTATCGCCATCGCCGCGGCCTTTTGCTTCTCGTCGAGCGGCACCTTGACCGGCGTCGGTCCCTCGCCGCTGTACCGTGCGATCCATCGGCGAACGTAAATCTCCCACTCATCCGGATTGCCGGCGATCGTGCTGCGCGACTCGGGTGGATAGGGCCCCATCTTTCCGTCGCTGTTGACCATGGTGGGAGTCACTTCGATGTGCAGATTGCCGTCCGCGGTCCGTGTGAATTGGCCGGAATCGATCAACCGTGGAATGTTATAGTTGCTTACTTTGATTCGATGAGGTTCACCTTTTGGCACAAGGTTGTTGTCGCCCGTGTACTCAAACGTTTGCAGTTCGTGCCAGCCCCAATCTTCGCACTTTGACATCGTGATGTTGACTAGCATCCCGATGGGCAATTCGAGCTGATCAACGCCGATTTTCTGCGGATGGGCCGCGCGATTGAATTCGAGTTCCAGCACGTCGACGTCCACGGCCAGTTTGGTGGAATCGCGTTGAGCAGTTACTCGCCGGGGCCACCAGAACCCATCGAATTGCCCGATTTCGATTTTCGACTCGTAGTACGTCTTCTCGCCGTACGGGGGCGAGTTCAACGTGCGTGCGATGTGGACGATCGAGAAATCTCGCGAGGGATCGATGATCCAATTGATCTCATCCGTCGCACCGCTCTCCTTGTTGTTGCGACCTTCGACATGGATCTTTCCATCGCCGGCCATGCGCCATCGATACTCGCGTTTGCCTTGCACTGTGAGCATGTTGATGCAGTCCGTAAGATTCATGGATGAAAAAAGGCCCGGAATCAGGCCCAGCGTGCGAATGTCAGGCGTCAAAGGCGAGGAGGCTTTCGAGCCGTACACGCTCGGAGGGTTGTTGATGCAGTTGACGGTTAGTCCATCCTCCGCCAAGAACAACTCGCGGTCGTCCCGGCCCTCGCCGTAGGCGTACCTGCTGACGACATTGTTGCCGGCAAAGCGCTGCTCGTAACGCGCCTCAACGATTGGCGCATATCCGACACGGCTTTTCACTTTGAACTTCGCATACCCCGTTCGCGGTTTGCTGCGATAGTCGAGGGCTTTGCGAAGCGCCTCGGGCATGTCACGCGACCAGCCCGATGCCGAATCATCCTGCGCAATGCAAAACGGCAAGATCAGCCAGATCAAGACGGGTTGAAACATGGCGATGGTCCCATTGATTCGAATCGGCCCCGCCTATACCACAGTCTAATACATGCAGACGGCCGCGACAACCGCGCGGCATCGACCGCGGTGCTACAGAGGCCGGCCCATCGCCAGCGTGCCGTCGACCGGGTGACAGTCAAACGGCTCGATTTCGACAAAGCCCATCGACCGGTACAGGGCGACCGCGGTTGGCATCTTCGGCACGACGGTATTGAGGCACACGCGCGAGAAGCCCATCTCGCGGGCGCGATCGAGCGCAGCCTCAACGAGTCGCCGGCCCAGGCCGCTGCCGCGATGAGCCGGGCGGACGTAGAGCCGCTTCATCTCGCAGAGCGTGTCACCGACCCGGCGCAGGGCGACGCAGCCTGCGGCGGCGGCGCGATCCGTTGGCTGGTGACGAGAGGACGGGTCGATCTCGGCGCGGGCGATGAGCAGCGCCCCATCCGGCGCGGCGTAGGTGCGGGGCAGGTCGGCCACCTCGCCCTCGAAATCCTGAAAGCATAAGTCGACGCCCAATTCGGTGAGATACTCACGCATGAGCAGGCCGATTTCGGAGAAGTCGCGCGAGTCGGCGGCGGGGCGAATGGTGGGATGAGAATCGAATTGGTTCATCGTAACCTGTATCGTAATTTGTATTTCTCCAGCGAGTTTGCTCGCCGCGATTCAATCAGCGCCCCGCGACATCGATCACCACGCAATCGCTCAATGACGGTGGTCGTGCGACTCGCAATGCGGGCAGACGAACGGCTCGGCCGTCTTGCGGTGCTTCGCCGGTAGCGTCTGCTTCGGGTAGCCGTAGAGGCAGCACGAGCACTCGACGGACGCGTCGGCCTTGAGTCGCCCGGCGGCCCAGCGCGAAAGCTCCGCCGGCAAGACGCCGCGCCCGCGGCAGACCGGGCAGGTCTCGTAGAAACTGCGCAGAATGATGTCTCGAATGAACGCCGACTTGTCGGGCACCTGGTTCAGCACGTCGGCCAGGTGCCGGTCCACCCGAAACGACACGATGACGCCCTTGTCCTTCGTTGCCTGCCGCCCGTTCGAACCGCGACGCTTCGCCATGGGGTCTCCTTCGTAGTGTGGGATTGTACCCGCGATGGGCCGCTCGCGCGAGCGCGTGACAGAACTGGGGTTGGAGCGTTAACTGTTGTGTGCAGCGCTGAAACCGCAACAGCATGAGCCTGCGCCGAGTGTGCCGTGTGCGCGAAGTGTGCCGAGTGTGCCGCTGCTTCAAGCAGTGGCACGATGCGATCCGTGAGACGCCGATGAATAGTACGGCCGCCGCAACTGGCGGCCATGTTCGGAAGACGAGTCTCGTTTCATGACGCTCAAGCCACCATCGAGCACCGATGAAAGCGACAAAGCGTCGCCGAATTCCAGACACGAGCCAGACGCCTCGTTGTCCGCGCGGCCTCGCATCCGGTTCAACCCGCTGAATCTCACCCTCGCAGGCCTCCCGGAGATGGATTACTTTGAATCGGATGAGAAGCGAATCGCCGCTCTAAGACAGATCGCAAAAGACGCGGGCCGCCCGAATCAATGGAGTTACTGGGTCGGCGTCGGCCTGATCTGGCTGGTCAGCATGTCTGTTTACTTCTTCGGCCGGTACGCCATGCACTTCGTGCAATGGCCGTCGCTGATGGAGAAGGCCCTCTCGTTCGTTGTGATGCTTCTTGCCGCCGTGCTGCTGATTCGCCGGTTTCATCGACAGGGCATGCAGTCGATGTTGCGAAGCGAATTGCTGAAGCAGGGCGTGCCTGTGTGCATCAAGTGCGGCTACCTGCTCCGCGGCCTGACGGTTGAAACGGGCCGGTGCCCGGAGTGTGGCAGGGAGTTTGACGGCTTAGTTCGAGCGATCATTACCAACGCGCAAGTTAACGCCGCAGAAAGTGACGGTGCGCCGCACAAGTGATTGCGATTGATTCTGCTACGCGCGGCGCTCCCTCACGGTCGCGGCTCGGATGGGCGAGATTTTGAATCGCCAAGTTTCAATTGGCCGCTCGCCCCATACGCCTCGCGCGTCCCGCGGTACATCTCATAGCGCATCAACCGGCAGTCGATCCGCGCGTTCCAGAATTCGATCCGCCGGCTGGCGCGCAGGCCGACGTGTTTCGCCAGATTGCGGTTGCCGGTGAAGATAAGGCCCGTGTAGCCGGCGCAACGCTGCTTGAAGAAATCGCCGATCCGCGCGTACGTCGCCTCCAGCGCCTTCTCATCCCCCATCCGCTCGCCGTATTCGGGGTTCAACAGCACGATGCCGGAGCCCTCTCCCAGTTCCGGCACGCGCGTCTCGGCAAAGTCGCACTGCGCAAACTCGATGAGATGATCCACCCCCGCTGTTTTCGCGTTCTGTTTTGCCGCCGCCAGCGCCGCCGGGTCGATGTCGCTCGCGATGATCATTGAGCCGCCCGTCTTGTTGCGCGATTTGACCGCTGCATTCCCTCTTGTCGCCGCGTTCCCCTTCGCCGCCTCGCGCCGCGCAGCCTGCCACGCCTCCGTGTCCATCCCCAGCACGTGCAACAGCCCGTAATCGCTGCGCAGCAACCCCGGCGCGCGGCCCGTCGCCATCAGCGCCGCCTCGATCGCCAGCGTCCCGCTGCCGCACATCGGATTCACCAGCACGCCGCTGCCGTCGTACCCCGCCGCCATCAACACCGCCGCCGCCAGCGTCTCGGCCATCGGCGCTTTGTGCGGAATGCGCCGATACCCCCGGTCCGACAACTTGTTCCCCGACGTGTTCAGGTACACCGCCGCCTGATCGCCGTGCCACTCGAGATGCACCACCACGCCGCGACGGTCCGGCCCGCTGTCCGGCCGGCGGCCCAGCTTGTCCGCGATGCGGTCGACGATGGCGTCCTTTACTTTCAGGCTCGCGAACGCCCAACTGTTGATCGTTGGGTGATTGACGCTGCTGCTGACCGTGAGATAACCGTCGGCGGCGACGATGGTCTCCCACGGCAGAGCGTTCACCGCGCGATAGAGCTGGTCCGGCCCGTCGCAATCGAACCGGTTAAGCAGACAAAGGACATGCTGGGCAGTGCGGAGGTGCAGGTTCAGCCGCATGGCGTCGCGCAGCGTGCCGAAAAGCTCGACATACGCGCGGCCCTCGTCGATCAGTTGATAGCCCAGCGTCTCGATTTCGGCGCGCAGATAGGGCGGGATCAGCAGCGCACACGTGACGCGAATCTCACGTTTCTCGTCGAGCGACAGGGCCATGATGCCGGTACACTACCACAGCGGAGGTCCGAGCATGAACCCTAAGCTCTACCGCGTGATCGTTCCGGTTGCGGACATCGAGCAGGCCGCTGCATTCTACGCCGCCGTACTGGGCATGCCGGGGATGCGGGTTTCGGACGGCCGCCATTACTTCGATTGCGACGGGACGATCCTCGCCTGTTACGACCCAAAGGCGGACGGGGACGATGGCCGCCCTACGCCACTGCCGGAGCATCTCTACCTCGCAGTCGATGACCTAGAGCATGTGTACATCGCCTGTCAGAAGGCGGGTGCGGTGTTCGATACCGGCGACGTCCACGGCGACCCGGCCGGGAAGGTCGCCACGCGGCCTTGGGGCGAGCGGTCTTTCTATTTCGCCGATCCATTCGGGAACAAACTATGCTTCGTAGATCGTCGTACGGTCTTCACCGGACGATGACGGGGCGCAGGGGTCATGCTATAATCGCCTTTATCGTAATCGGTAAACCGTTTTACTCGGCGTATTGAGGAGCGTGTAGGTGGCTCATTCTCGCTTGGCGATCATTGTGGGGGGCGGTCCGGCGCCGGGGATCAACGCAGTCATCGGCGCGACGACCATTGAAGCCATCAACAAGGGAATGACGGTCGTCGGCATTCTCGATGGCTTCAAACACCTGTCCAGCGACCGGTTCGTCGCCGAGCGGCACACCGAGGAGTTGACCATTTCGCGCGTCGCGCGGATTCACTTCGATGGCGGCTCGATCTTGCGGACGGCGCGGACGACGCTGCTCGATGAATCGGCCCTTGATGAGGACATGACGGTCCGGCCGGACAACGCGAAAGTGGACCGCGTACTGCGGCATTTCACCGAGCTGGGGGTGACGCACGTTGTGACGATCGGGGGAGACGACACGGCGCTGTCGGCTCGGTTTGTTTCGGAGCGCAGCCACGGGCGCATCCGGGTCGTGCACGTGCCCAAGACGATTGATAACGATCTTCCGCTGCCGGGGGATATTCCTACATTTGGCTTTAATACCGCGCGGCATCTGGGCAGCGAGTTGATCGCGAATCTGATGGAAGACGCGAAGACGACCGGCCGCTGGTACATCGTCGTGGCAATGGGGCGGCACGCAGGATTCCTGGCGCTGGGCATGGGCAAGGCGACGGGCGCGACGTTGACGCTGATCCCCGAGGAGTTCGCCGAGACGGTGACGCTGGGGCAGATCGCGGACGTGCTGGAGGGCGCGATCATCAAGCGGCGGGCGATGGGGCGCGTGGATGGCGTGGCGATCGTCGCGGAGGGCCTGGCCTATCGACTGGGCGACCGCGAGGAACTGGAGCGCATGCTGAACAAGAAGGTGCCGATGGACGCGGCGGGGCATCTGCGCCTGGCCGAGGTGCCGTTGGCGCGCATGCTGACCGACGAGCTGACGCGGCGGTTCGGCGAGCGAAGCGACAGCCTGACGATCATTCCACAGACGATTGGCTATATGTTGCGATGCGCCCCGCCGACACCGCTGGACATCGCCTACTGCCGCGAGCTGGGCAACGGGGCGATCCGCATCCTGCTCGACCCGAAGATCGACCTGTCCGTTGGCGTCATGGTCACGATCCAGTCGAACGAGCTGGTGCCGATGCGATTCAGCGACATGGTCGATCCGCAGACCAATCGCACGCGCATCCGGCAGGTCGATATCGATTCCGACGGCTATCGCACGGCGCGGGCGTACATGATTCGACTTGAAAGCGAAGACCTCGACAATCCCGTGATGCTCGCGAAGCTGACGACAGCCGCGAAGATGGACGAGGCGGAGTTTCGCAAGAGATTCCGCCGCGCGGCGACGCGGCTGCAGCGCTGTCCGGCGACCGGTCGCATGGAGATTCCGGCCGACGAAGTTCAGGCGCCTTCGCACGCCGCGCGCTGACCGCGCTCCAACCGCTGGGCAAAGGCGCGCAGAGCGTCCATGTCGCGCAGTGGGGGGCCGTGGCCGAACAGCACCATGGCAGGGTTCAACTCGACAAGCTTCTTGAATGACGTTCTGTTTTGCGCCGGATCGACGCTGAAGAACGCCGGCGGCTGGTGCAGGCCGGGCCGCATCGTCAGGAAGTTCATGTTCGTCGCGAGATCGCCGGCGATCGCCACGCGGTCGGCCTCTCGGAAGAAGATCACGTGCCCCGGTGTGTGACCCGGCGCCTCAATGACACGAAGGCCCACCACGTCGTCGCCTTCGCGCAGCGCTTGATCGACCTGCCGCGCGGGTCCCGCAAAGAAGCGGCTCGACCAGCGGATCGGGCGATTGTCCGGCAGCATGGGGGAACGGCCCTCCATCGCGGGGCGGTCGGCGTCGTGACAGGCGAGCGGGCATTTGAACGCATCGCAGGCTGCGGCGGCGGCGCCTTGGTGATCGGGGTGTACGTGTGTAAGTGCCAGGAGTGAGACGCTTGCGCCGCGCAGATGGCGAAGGATGATGCGTCGATCGAGCTTCGAGCCGGCGTCGATGAGAATGTGCCGGTCGCCGTCCCCGATGAGGTAGCTGTTGATCGCTCCGGCAGGAAAGCCGCTGATCTGCCAGATGTTTCGTGCGACGTTGCGAATCATGGATTGGCGAAGCCCCGCCGGAACCTACGAAACAAACCGATAGCACAGGTCGTCCCACGTCAGGCCGCGGAAGTTCTCCCGGCGCAGATCCGCGGCTGACACGTCCGAGGCGATGTGGGACGGAAGCATGGCCAGCGTGCGCATGCCGGCGGCGCGCGCGGCGAGGATGCCCTGCGGGCTGTCTTCGATGGCGAGACACGAATCGGCGGGCATTGCGTCGACCGGGTCGATGTCGCGCGATTTCTCGCTGCCGTAGAGGTGCCTGGCGCGAAGCTTGTGCAGCGTCATCAGGTAGCCGTGTGGCTCGGGTTTGGAGGAATGCACGTCTTCGGAAGTGATGATGATCGGGAAGCGCGCAGCGAGGTCGTGCTGCGACAGTATCAAGTCGATCTCCGGCCGCCGCGCACCGCTGCAGATGGCGACCGGCAGGGTCGGAGGGAGGTCGGCGAGAAACTCGCGCAGCCCGGCGATGAGCGACGTGCCTCGGCCGATCAGCTCCAGATAGACATGGTATTTCTCATCGAAATAGCGGGGCAGTTCATTCGTAACGGCCGCGCGCCGGTCGGCGGCCAGTCGCTCGAGAAAGACGCGATCCGACAGGCCGACGTAGCGAGCGAAGTATTCCTCTTGCGTGATGGCCAGCGGCGTGTCACGCAGAACGCGTTCAAACGCGGCGAAGTGCAGCGGCTCGGTGTCGGCGATGACGCCGTCGAAATCGAAAATGATCGCCCGAAGCATGGGCTGCATGATGCCCGCGCGCTGCGAGCCGTGCAACCCGCATGGTCACGGGCGTGCAACTGCTTCAAGCAGTGGTACACAACAAGATACGCTCTTCCCCAAACAGCCTTGTTCGCTATCTTGAAACAACGATTCCACACGCCCGGCGCACGTCTTCCATGACGGCCTGCGCAACGGTGCGTGCCTTCTTGCCGGCCGCAGCAAGCACATCCTCAATGTACGCGGTGTCCTTCTCGAGCGCGGCGCGCTTCTCGCGTGCGGGGCCGAACTTCGCCTCGAATGCCTCGGCCAGGCGTTTTTTCGCGTCGCCGTAGCCCATGCCGCCTTGTTCATACCTGCGGCGCCAGTCGGCCAGCTCGGTCGCGTCGAGGAAGAGCTTGAGCAGCGCGAAGACGGTGCACGTGTCGGGGTTCTTGGGCGATTCGACCGGCGTGCTGTCGGTCTTGATCGCCATGATCTTTTTCTTCGCGCTCCTGGCATCCTCGAACAGATCGATCGTGTTGCCGTAGCTTTTGCTCATCTTCTCGCCGTCGAGGCCGGGCACGATGGCGGCGTCGTTGAGCTTGGCCTGCGGCAGTGTGAAGACCTCGCACTTGTATGTATTGTGAAAGTACCCCGCCATGTCGGCGGTCATCTCGATGTGCTGCACCTGGTCCTTGCCGACGGGCACGGCATCGCTGCGGTAAATCAGAATGTCTGCCGCCTGAAGAAGCGGATAGCTGAACAGGCCCATCGAGGCGGAGAGGCCGCGTGCGGTCTTGTCCTTGTAACTGACGGCCCGTTCGAGCAGCCCCTTGCCGGTGACGGTGGAAAGAATCCACGCCAACTCACAGACCTCCGGCACGTCGCTTTGGCGAAAGAGACAGGCCTTGGCCGGGTCCAGCCCGAGCGCGAGGTAGTCGATGGCGACATCGCGCGTGAGGCCGGTGAGCCGCGCCGGGTCTTGAATGGTCGTGAGCGCGTGGTAGTTGGCGATGAAGATGTAGCACTCATGGGCGTGCTGCATCTCGATGTGCTGCTTCATCGCGCCGAAATAGTTGCCGAGGTGCAGCTTTCCGGAAGGTTGTACGCCGCTAAGAATTCGCATGGGTGGTCGCGTCCGTCGTGCTTATGAAAGTCCATTATCAACAATAATCAACGGCGAACATCCGCCACAAGTGAACATGATAGCAACGGGGACGGGCAATCGACAGTGCGATCCGGTTAAGCGGTCGGTGGCGCCTCGTTGAACAGCACAACCTGGAAACACACGGCGAGCAGGTCGGTCGGCAAGCCCAGCATCGAGCACAATTGATCGAACCCGCCCCAGACGAATCGCTGCACCGGTTCGAGGCCGAAGCCGAAGAACGCGAGGGCGATGCAGGCGAGCGAGGTTTGCGGCATTCGCATCCGCCAGCGTGATTCGTTGCTCAATTTGTGCTCGATGATGCCGAAGCCGTCGAAGGGCGGCAGGGGGATGAGGTTAAAGACGACGGCGATGAAATTGAGTACAGCCATCGCGCCGCAGAAGTACACCCAATTCGGCTGGTCGTATGTGGTGACATCGACAATGCCCAAGGCCGGGTGAAAGATGAACGCGGTGAGCAGAAAGAGGACGAAGTTGCTGGCCGGACCGGCGGCGGAGACATAAGAACCCCATTTGTCTGACCGAAGTCGTGAGTAGTCGATCAGCACCGCGCCGCCGGGCAGGGGAAAGCCGCCGAGCATGAACACGGCCGCCGGAATGGCGAGGCTGAAGAGGGGGTCGATGTACTTCGCGGGGTTGAAGGTGAGGTAGCCGCGTTCGGCAGTCGATGTGTCGCCGCCCCAGTAGGCGACGAGGGCGTGCGAGAATTCATGAAAGCAGACGCTGATGATCCAGCCGATGAGCGCGGCGATCATGAGCGGTGTGAATTCAACGGCAGCGAGCAAGGCGGAGTCCATGAGCTTCGAGATCGAATCCTACGGTGCCGGCGCGACGATGGAAAGCTTCGCCGCGACGAGGACGCCGCCGACCAGCGCGAAGACCGCGATCAACAGGGCGACGCCGTAAACCGTATTGATGGCCGAGTTAACGGCGAACGGGCGGCCCGTCCGGCGTGCGACGCGGACGGCGATGAAGTTGCAGACCCACGTCCAGTGTTGAATCAGATGCACGAGGATCGTGAGCGTGAAGACGGCGAGGCAGACGCCGGAGGCGCATACGTAGAAATCAATCGCGCGGCCCCAGAGCAAATGCCCGGCGGCGCGCGAAGCAGGGGGGAAGGCGAACTGGACAATCGCCGCGCTGGTCAGCAGAAGGTGTGACATATATACATTGCCGTTGATTCGTGCAATGGTCTTCTTGAGGAAACTCCGGCAGGCGTGTGACGCGCCGGAGCCTGTCCCGTGTTCGCGCGCGAACTCGTGCGCACTTCGAGCGGAAGCTGCGCGATTCCGCGCAATGGCAGCTAACATAGCGCTATGAACGTCAGGCCGTCGCTATTTTGATTTGAGCGATTGAATGAGTTTGCGAAAGGCGGCGTCGTGCGTAGCCATGGTCGCCGCCGGGCCGGTCCCCTTGAAGAACCAGTTGCCGTTGGGCATCTCCACGATCGCGCACATCATGCGATAGTCCGGCCGCGCGGGCGGCGCCTGCGGATTCATCATCGCCGGCTCGCGGTAAGTGCCCGACACATCCAGCGTCGTCACCTTAAGCTCGTTGACGGTTAAGCGGTCCACTTTGCAGGCGTCTTCCGGCAAGGGCTGACCCTCGGCCGTCGCGAACATTGCCTTCCAGCGCGCGAGGTTGGCCTCGACGTCGCCGCCTTCACCTTTTCCGAAATAGAAGAGGATCATTTCCCCGTCGCCGCCGTCTCCCGGCAGCGTGTACTGCGCCTTGCGCATCGGAGTCTTTGGCTGCTGGGCCTTCCATTCCGCGGGCACGTCGTACTTGGGCGGGTCGGCACTCATCGCGGCAAACGGCGCGGCGGGCCGCGCGGCGTTGATCGGCGGATGGCCGGCCGGCATCCCATCCTGCGCGGGAGCACTCGCGGCCGCCGGCTGACCGCTGATCGGCGGGTGATTCGCCGGGAGCGCGGCACCGCCGGGTTGCCCGACGACCTTATCGCGCAAGGCTTCGAGGTCCTTGTCGGCGGTCTGCGGGGTCGATGGCTTCGCCGGCGGCGGTGCAGGCTGTTTGTCGCAGGCGGCGGCCGCAATCAGCAGTGCGGCGCCGAGGGCGACAGCCGAGGCCGTGGCGCGCGATTTGAGATGAAAAGCAATGGCGTTGGCGGAGAACAGAACTCGGCGCTGCATGGGAACACGGCTCCTTTTCCTGATGTGTCTGGGTCAATAACCAAGTTATTCGCGAAACGCCGGCGCGGCAAGCTGTGCGAGGATTTGCGCAGTGCCCGTGGAATCAGCATCCGGATCATTCAATGTCGCCGATTGCCCCCGTCCGGACACCTCCATACGATTGACGCTTGCGATGACGATTTCCAACCGACTTGCCGCTTGGTGCCGCCCGCGCCGAAGCGCCGGCGTTCTGGCGTGCGCGGTGATCGCCATCGCCCTCGTGTCAGCCTGTCTTGATTCACCGCGACCGGGGAAATCCGAATCGCCGGCGATATCCGGAAATCAGCTGACGTCACAACCGACCACATCCACTTCAGTGCAAGGCACACGCCATGTCAGTCGCATGGTCGGCGGGCCGCATGATTTCTCCGATGGCCGTGGCGACGCGCGAAGCCTGTGCCTCACCTGTCACACGCCCGAGGGCATGACGGACGGCGCCGCGAGGCCGCCCGCGGAGCGACTCCCGCGTTCAAGGGCCGTGCTCGCGCAGGATTCGGACCGGGAACTGGATCGGCACAGCCTCGTGTGCCTCGGCTGCCACGACGGCGTGATTGCTACGGATGTCTTCACAACGGCGCACGCTGCGAGTCTCGCTTCCCTCGGACCGAGCGGGGATCGTTCACCGGCGCTGGCCGGGCATCCCATCGGCGGACGTTATCCGTCCGATCACCCGCGCTACCGGGCCGCGAGCATCGCCACGCGCGACGGACGCATCCGCCTACCGGGCGGGCGCGTGCAATGCGTGTCGTGCCACGATCCACACGATGCCGGAAGTCACCCGGCCATGCTGGTCAAATCCAACGAACGGAGCGCGCTATGCCTGTCGTGCCATCGCCTGTGATTGGCCGCGCGCTGTCGTTCGCGCTCGCGGTGCTTGCGGTGATCGGCGTCGCGCTGACCGGTTGCGAGCGACGCATTGCAACGGAGTCGTCATCCGAGAGGGCCGGCCGCTCTGTGCCGGTAACCGACGCGAGGCCCGCGCCGCGCGAGCCGGCTGCGCCTCGAAGCGCCGCGCCGCTGGGGAATCTTCGAATGCCGGGGTCGCCGCGCTCGCGGACCGATGCGCTGGCGTCGCTCGTGTTCGGCATTGACGACTCGCCCGCGGAGCAGCTCGGCAAGCCGATTCATGTTCGCGCGACACGCGGAGGCAACCTCTTCGTCGTCGACGCCTTCGTGAACAGACTGCTTAACTGGACTTCAGACGATGAATCGATTGCGCAGGTCAATCAGCCGAATGGCGAGCGGCCGATTGTGGCTTGTGCGATCAACCCGGACGGGGGTATCGCGGCAGCGTTTGCCGAACGAAACAGGGGCGAGGTGACGATTCTGGACTGGACCTGGCAGGAGCACCATTGCAGGGTCGCTACGGATGTCGCGTTTCAACCGGGCGGGCTGGCGTTTGTCGGAAAAGAGCTTTGGGTCAGTAATACAGCGATGCACCGGATTGAGGTTTTTTCTGACCATTCCGGTCAATGGCTGCGCTCAATCGGCCGAAGCGGCGACGGCCTCGGCGAGTTTCGCTATCCGACGAATCTCGCGATGTCGTCCGATGGCAGCGTGTGCGTTGTCGATACGATGAATCATCGCGTGCAAGTTCTCGCGGCGGATGGAACGTGGCAGCGGACCATCGGGCGCGCCGGAGACGCCGCCGGGTGTTTTTCACTCCCCCGTGATGCAGGCTTCGGACCGGATGGGACGCTGTTCGTCGTTGATGCGAAGCTGGGCCGCGTGCAGGCGTTTGGCGATCACGGCGAAGTGATCGCCATCTTTGGCGATGCGGGCGACGAATCACAGAAATTGGTTTCGCCTTCCAGTCTGGCGGTCGTCGCGCAATTGCCGGGTGAGGCGGAGGCCCCGCCCGATGGATTCAAGACCGACTACTACATCATCGTCGCGGAGCGCTATGCAGAGCCGGGCCTGCGCGCGTACGCATGGGGCCGCACCACCACCACGGCGGCCCTGAACGCTGCCCCGCTCAAACGATCGCGCCCATTGGTGGAAGGGGTTGAGCCGGCAATCAACCCCCACTGGTCACCCGCGCAATGCAACGCGTGTCACGCTCCGGAGGACGGCGCGCCGCGTGCGATTCCCATTGCGCAGGCCGATCAAACGTGTCTCGCCTGCCACGATGGCCGAAAGGCGCATGACGAGCCGCACCCGACAGGCAGGCTCGCGCGGACGGCCACGGTGAAGACGCCGGAAGACTGGCCGACCGACGCGGGCCGGCTGACCTGTCTGACCTGTCACGACATTCGCCAACATTGCGATGCGGGGGCGCGGCGCCCGGCGGTCAATCCCGCGATGCTGCGCGGGTACGATTCGGCGCGGGCCGATTCCTACTGCCGCTCGTGCCACGTGGAGGATGCGTCGTGGCAATTCAGCCCGCACCGGCAGGTCGATGCCGGCGGCGCGGTCAACTCACGCACGTGTCTTTTCTGCCACACGGATGTTCCAGATCTGACGGCTGACGGCGCGCGACGCGGGCAGCCGCTGTTGCGAACGAACACGTCGCAAGGATGCCTCGCCTGTCACGTTCGACACTGGGATGTTTCCGAGCGCGGCCACGTGGATCGCCCCATGACGGATGAGATTCGCGACTGGCTGACAGCGCGTCGCGTCGATTCGGACGGCTCCAAGAGCGCCGCCGGCGCGGTGCCATCGCCTCTTCCGCTGGGCGACGACCGCGTCACCTGTTACACCTGTCATAATCCGCACCAGCCGGAGTTGTTCCCGGCCGGCTCGCCCCTGGGGCAGCGGTCCGCCGCAGCGGAAGATGCCCACGCGGCGCTGCGTGTCCCCAGCGCGACGCTCTGCATGGAGTGCCATGAAAAATGAGTTGGAAGTATCAGCGGCAATCGCCTCGTTCGCACGTTAGGCATTGCCCGCCACGCACAGTTAGCTCGTGCTCCGAAGCGGTGGCCGCTCCGTGCGCTTCCTACAATCTGCTCAATTCCGCAAGGGCTGCGTCCAGGTCGCGCGCGGCGAGGTCCAGCAGCGAGACGGCGTACGTTCGGTTGTGCACGCCGTTTCCGGATTCGATCAGGCGGATGTTTGTGCGGGCGTTCTCGATTCCGTCTCGAATTCGCGGCGGAAGCGACTGGGCCCGCACGCCGATGGCCTTGATGCGTTCGTCCACCCGCTGGAGAGCTGCCCGAGCCTCGGCCAATTGGCTGGCGATCTCGCCGCGCCATTGTTGGAAAATCGTGCGGTAATCATCGCCGTGGCACTTGAGGCAGGTGTCCTCGGTCGCCTTGACCAGCGGGTCGCCCTTGAAGTCGCTGCCGGATTCACTGTGACAGGCCTTGCAGTTCAGACGCGAGCCGAACATCGCGTTCGGCATCGGCCGGTCAATCCCCGCGCCGCCCACGCCCATCAGCAACTCGACCTGCTCCCGATGGTGCGAAGGGTGACAATGCTGACAGTCGTCGACGACGGGCTTGAGAAACTCCGCCCGGCTGCCGACGAACTCCGGTTCAATCAGCGCGTGATGAATGACACGATGGCAGTCGGTGCAACGTGCGTGCTGGCCGCCGACGTGAACGCGGTGATATTCTTCGACGGTCTGCGTGGTGCGCGATTCGAACTCCTCAATGAACTTTGACTGGTCGTGGCAGTGCGTGCAGTCGCGCGCCGACACGTCCGCCTGTCCCTGAATCACGTCCGCGTGGCAACTGGCGCAGTCAATCCCGCGCGCGACGATGTCCTGATGGTCCATGAGCGCGCCGGTGGCGGCCGTCGTGCTCGCGCTGGCGGCCGGGGCATGCACCACGATCTGCCGCGTCGGCGGCTCGTGACACTTCAGGCATTCGCCCGTGTCGCGGTTGAATTCCTGGTGCGAGAAATGACAGGTGAAACACGTTGTCGTGTCGACGCGGAAGTGATTGGCTCCTCCGGCGTCGTAGGTGTGGCACGCGGCGCAGTTCAGGTCGGCCAGTTGTGCCAGCCGTATGCGCATGTGTTCCAGTCGCATGAACTCCATCGCGTCGCCGGAGTGGCTGTCGTGCCCAAGTTGCCTCAGCAGGCCCGACAGGTCGGCCTGGCGTTGGGGGGCGTCCTTGACGGATCGCACGGCAGCTTCGACGCGGGAGAACGCCTCGGGCGGCAGCGCCTTGCGCAGTCGTTCTCCGACAACGGCCAGGTCGCGCTTGTTCAGCGTGACGCGCTCATCGATGAGCTGGTGCTTGGCGTGAACAAATCGCACCGTCGGCTTTCGCTCGATTTCGGTCGGCAGGCCTGCGATCAGGCGTGTCTCGGTGCGAGGTTCGCCGATCATCAGCGATTTGTTCATGTGTTCGTCGGCGAGACGCGTGCCGTCGCCGTGGCATTCCGACGTCAGGCAGCTTCCGTTGTTGACGTGGGCGCGCGGCCGGCCCGCGCCGTAACGCCCGCTGAAATAACTCGCCGCCTGCGACAACCCGCGGAACTTCGCCATGATGGTGTGATGCTCGCCTGGCGCGTAATGGCATTCGACGCACAGCACGCCGGCCTTCTTTCCGTGGATGTCATGCGACCACGAGTCAAAATAAGGGTCCATGACGTGACACGAGCCGCAGAAGTTGGGCCGCGATGTGTAATACTCCGCACCGCCGATGCTCGCCGCGGCAAAGACCATCAACCCCAGCCCCGCGACGATCAGCAGCTTCATCCGCGATCGTTTCTTCTTTGCCGGTGAGGCCGCGTGGCTCATGGTTCCTCCGGGACTGCGCGTCGCGTTGTCACCAATCGAACCCGTCGCATTGGAGTCGACATTGTTATTGGGTGAATCGAAGGGCGGCGTCTGGGACATGCGTGCGCTCCTCGTGCTGCGCGCGGCGAACAGTCGATAGGCAAGGCGCGCCCGCGCGTCTATCATGTTCAGCGAATCGGCCGCCGAGGTCCACGATGGCGAACGCTTTTTCCGCTATTTCTTTCTTGTTCGGCGCTGCCGCGAAGCGTTCGTATTTTCCGTGGAATCGCGCTTTGGTGCTCTTCCTGCTGGCAGTCATCTGCGCACCGCGGATTTTTGCGCAACAAGCGGATACGCCGATTGCGGATTTTGCCGCGACGCAGCCTGCTTCCGGAGCGCCGGATGTTCCGCTGCTGGCACAATCCGCGATCGAGTTCGCCGACCGTGCCGCGCCCGGTCTCCTCATGCCGACGGATGTCGCCGTCGCGCGCGACGGACGCGTGTTTGTCGCCGACGGAGTGAATGATCGAATCGTGGTCTTTAACCCGGCGGGCCATGTCGCGCGCGAGATTCGCCGCGTCGCAGACCAATCGCTTGCTCATCCCGTCGGGATCGACGTCGATGCTTCGGGAAACCTCTGGATTGCCGACGCCGGCAACGCACGGATCGTCGTTGCAAACGTCCCTGCCGCCGCCGACGCCCCCATTGAGTTGATTCGCATTATTCCGTTGCCCGCTGGGCCGAACGATCACCCAGCCGATCCGACGGATGCAGCGGTTTCTCCGGATGGCGCGGTGGTCTGGACGGTCGACAACAATCGCCACGTCTTGATTCGGCACGACGTGAAGCGGGGCACGCATGCGCTGGCGGGCCGGCAAGGCGAAGCGCGCGGACAGTTGCATTATCCCTTCATGCTGGCTCGTGACGCGAAGGGGAATGTGTATGCGTCGGATGTGCTGAACGGCCGCGTCGGCGTGTTCAGCGACACCGGCGGCGTGGTGACGTCGATCGCGCAATATGGCGTCGAGCCGGGGATGTTGTATCGGCCCAAAGGCGTTGCATTGGATGCCGACGGCAACGTTTGGGTGAGCGATAGCGTCCTGGGCGTGGTTCAGGTGTTCACGTCGACGGGCCGCTTCATTGACGTGCTGCGCGACGCGTCGGGCAAGCCGTTGAAGCTGGCTGCGCCGATGGGGATGGCGTTCGACGCGTCGGGCGACCTGTATGTCGTGGAGCTTGACGCCAACCGCGTGCGCAGTTTCAGGATCGTGCGCCGCGCCGACGCGGGCGCCTCCGCACGCGATGAGTCGCGCTCTGCAACGCAGCGGCCCAGCGTTGTCGGTCGGCAGGCTCGGGCATGCACGGTCTGCCACATGGAGTGGGTCGAGCCGCTGGCGCAGAAACGCGGCACGGAATTGATCAATCCGCCCGACGATGATCCGGTTCACCCCTACGTCAGCCAGCCGCACACCTGCCTGTCGTGTCATGACGGATCGATCGTCGACTCGCGGCGGCGCGTCTGGCTGGAGCATGGCCATCGCACCGACATCGCGCCGCTGCCGGAGATGACCGTCCCGCCGCAGTTGCCGCTGGTTGACGGCAAGATTGCCTGCCGAACGTGTCACTCGGCGCACGCGGGAGGCGACTTGTCGGGCAATCTTAAGACGTCAGTCTTTTTAAGAATGCCGAACACCTCGGGTGAAATGTGCGTCACCTGTCACGCCGACAAGACCCGCGGACCCCAGCGCGGCACGCACCCGACCGGCGGCATGCCCTGGGCCGTGCCGAACGATCTGATTGCCGCCGGCGCGAAGGTCGGCCCGAACCCGCGCGAGCTGACCTGCAACGTCTGTCACACGCCGCACGGCGCGGCCTACGATCATCTGCTCGTGATGGGAACCGAATCCAACCAGTTGTGCCTCTCGTGTCACGATCAGATGCGCCCGGGCATGTTTCGAGATGGCGACCACACCGAGCACCCGCTTAGCCCGATCGTGAACACGGAGCAGAAGGCGGCGATTCAGTCGCTCGGGACCAAGCTCGGCCCCGACGACAAGCTGATCTGCCTGTCCTGCCACAAGCTGCACCACGGCAAGGGCGAGCGCTTCATGCTCGCGGCCGAACTGACCGACGGCGCGTTCTGCGTCGGCTGTCACTCGGCAAAGACATCCGTATTTAAGACGCCGCACGATCTGCGGAAGACCTACCCCGAAGAGCGCAACCGGCTCGGCATGACCGCCCAGACCGGCGGGCCGTGCAGTTCGTGTCACTTATTTCATCGCTACGCGCGTTCGCCGGAGATCAGCGACATCGACCCCGGCGGCGGCAAGTGCATCACCTGTCACCAGGAGGGCCGCTGCGCCGGCGAAAAGGCCCTCGGGAGCTTCAATCATCCCAAGGCCGCTTGCGTCGAATGCCACGATCCGCACGGTCCGCACGAGCCGAATCGCCCGGCGCTGGGGCAGTTCCTGCGCGAGCCGACGCCGGGTTTGTGCGTCAAGTGCCACGCTGAATACGCGGCGCTTTCCGGCGGCCCGCACGATTTTCGCAGCACAGGGAATCAATGGCCGCAAGTTGCTGACCTTCGCGAAGACACTTGCCTCGCCTGTCACCGTCCGCACGGAAAAGACGACAAGGGGCTGTTTACCTTCGCCGCATCACCGGCCGACGCCGCGTCCGACGGGGCCTGCATCGCCTGCCATCCCGGCGCGGCCTGGGGACACGGCGCCGACGGCGAAGGCCTGAAGCAATCCGATCACGCCGCCATGCACCCGCGTATCGTGCCGGCCGGCTTCGCCACCGGCGGACTGCCGCTCGCACGCTCCGCCTCAACCGAGGCGTCCGTCGTCGGCTGCCGCACCTGTCACAATCCGCACGCGGCCGACGGGGCTGCGCACAAGTTCCTTCGCACCGCAGCCGGCGCACCCGCGAGCAGTCTCTGCATCACCTGTCACTCTGACGCATCGGCCATCACCATGACGGCCCACACCGCGGCGACGTTCGAATCGAAACAACTGCCGGCCCAGGCTTGCCTGCCCTGTCATTCGGTGCATGCGATGCCGACAGCCGTCGAGGACGATCTGCTCTGGCCGAGATCGCTCGCGGTCGCGGAAGAATCGGCCAGCCCCCGCGCGATGCCACAGGCGGCTGCTCCGCGCGAGGCAATCAACTTCGCCGCCATGCACGCGTCGGATCAGCGCTGCGAGGCCTGCCATCGTGAAGGCGGCACGGCGCGTCCACCGATGATCGCATCGCACCCTGACGTGCCCATGTTGAACATCTTTGACGGCACACGGGATGAGAGCCTGCCGCTTTACGATGTCGAAGGCCGCACCGCGTCGCAGGGGCAGATCGCCTGCCGCACCTGTCACACGCCGCACGGCCATCTGCCCGATACGGAATTCAGCGGCCCGGATCGCTCGCGCGAGGCGCTCCGCTCGGCACGGCTGATGCTTCGCCCGTTCCGCGCGCCGAATGTGTGCACCACGTGTCACGGATTTGACGCGCTTGAGCGGTTCTTGTTCTTCCACGATCCGGTGCGCCGCCGGAAGTAGATAGCCATGTTGTTCTGTTGAACCCACATGGCCGTGGATGATCCGAGCCCCGAGCGCAAGCGAGCGGGCCCCAATCGGCTGCCCTGCGCAACACGTTTCGATGCCGCGTCATTGCGATCCCAATCGGTCAAGATCGTTCCAATGCAAGCGACCGAATTCGATTTTGCCCTTCACGCGTGAAAGGGCAGGGGCGCCGGGGGCATGCGGCCTCGCTCGACCCAGCGATGAAACCGCGCCGCCTTGATGCTCATGCGAAGGAACAGGTGTCGCTGCCTGGTGGCTTCGAAGGATTTGTGCTCGCGCCCGGTGACCACCATGCCGCAACCCTCGTAGCAGGCCAATGCGGGACGATTGTCTGGAAAGACCAGCAGCAGCACCTCGGCTGCACCGTATTGCAGAAACGCGCGGGCCAGCAGCGCCTGGGTAAACCGCCGCCCGATCCCCGCACCGCGAACGTCGGGGTTTACGATCAAATGCCCGATCCACATCTGATCCGCGCGATGGGCCATCGGGTTCAGTTCTCCGTAGCCGGTTGGTTGCGACCCGTCAGGCGTGCAAAGCAGCAGCCGGTTGGCGCGATCGCGCCCCCATGCGGCGACTTTCTCAGCGGTCAGCGGCGGGGCCGTGCCGGGCGCGAGATACGTCAACTCGACGGAGCTTCGCACCCATGTGCAGATCGCGGCGGCGGAGGATGGTTCGTAGCACGTGAGATAGAACGGCGGGGCGGCGACCGCGCCGCGGCCCGTTTGATCGGGTGACGTTGTTCTGTGCGGCGAACACCCGCTTGATGTGGACGGCCTTGTGTGGCGCGCGCGCAGGGAAGGCGGCGCAGTGGACAGGTCAAATGGCGGAGTCAGCGTCACGCGAATCTCATGCCCCGAAGTTGGTTGGTGCATGATAAGGCTTTCGGGCCAGTGATTCACGATTGCGAGTCGGCGCTGATCGGACGCGAATTGCGAACGCCGTCGATGGATGCAATAATGAAGTCGTGCTGCCCTGGCACGACATCGCCGAGGACGCCCGTTTGGCGGCCCTGGCGGCGCGATTGAAGGCGGGAGGCCCCCCCCTCGCGGCGCACGGGTTGTGGGGATCGTGCGCGCCCATTCTGGCGGGACTGACCGCTCAACAACTTCATCGTCCGCTCCTTTTTGTCACCGCGCACAACGATCAGGCCGACGAAGCGCGCGACGACCTCGAAACCCTTGTCGCCCATCGCGCTGATGGTGCAGGCAATCGAAGCGAACTCGATCAACGGCCCCAATCTGCACGCGACGACGAACCGCAGCGCGATTCACCCGGCGTCGAATTGCTTCCCGCGTGGGAGACGCTTCCCGGCGAGGGTGCGGGCTCGGGAGAGATCAACACCGAGCGCACGCGCCTCTGCGAAATCCTGCGTCGAGGCGAAAGGCCGATCATCGTCGCGCCGATCCAGGCGCTCATGCAGCCGGTACCGGCCGCGGCGGCGCTGGATGCCAACACGTTGACACTTACGGTCGGCGAGGATCGCACGCCCGAATCCATCGCCGATTACCTTGTCGCCCGCGGCTTCACGCGGCTGGACCAGGTGGAGCAGCCCGGCGACTTCGCTCTGCGCGGCGGCATTCTGGATATCTTTGCGACCATCGACGCCGACCCGCTTCGCATCGAGTTCTTCGGCGACGAGATCGAGTCGATCCGCCCATTTGAGGTCGGCTCGCAGCGATCCACGCGCACGTTGCAATCGGCGCGCATCACGCTGCCGCCGCCGCCGGGCCGCGCGCCGGGCGAAACGACGACTTTTACGCACTACCTCCCGCCCGACACGATCGTCGTCCTTCATGAATCCCTCGAGATCGCCGAGATCGGCCGCACCGTACTGGAGCGACTGGGGAACCCGATCGGGCATTATCCCGTCGAGGCGTTGCTTCGGCAGCTGGCGAAGTTCAGCCTGCTGCACGTGAGCCGCTTCGCATCCGAATCTGCCGCCGCCGCCGACACGTTCGAGCTGACCTGTGAGGGGTTGCCGACCTTCGAGGGCAAATCGACTGACGCCGTGCTGCAACTCCTGCAACTTGCGAAACAGCAACCCGTCTATGTCTATTGCGACAACGACGGCGAGCGCGATCGCCTGGCGGAATTGATCGCCCAAGTCATCGACCCCAAAGAGCCGGCGGCGCAAGCCGTCGTACCCAAAGCGCCAATCGCGCAGGCAATCGATCCCGTCGGTAACGCCGCCGCGAACATCGTTCTCCAGCTCGGCACGATCCATCGCGGTTTTCGCTGGGTCGCGCCCGATGCCGCTGCACCGCGCGCCTTCGCCGTCGTCCCGCATCACGAACTCTTTCGCCGCTACACGCTCAAACGACGCATTCGCAAGGTCGCCGCCGGCCGGCCCATCGAAAGTTTTCTCGATCTGGAGGAAGGCGATTACGTCGTCCACGTCGTGCACGGCATCGGCCGCTTCACCGGCATGCGAACCGCCGCGAAGGGCGACTCCGGCAAGAGCGAGGAGTATCTTACGCTGCGCTTCGCGGACGACGGCGTCGTGCACGTGCCGGCGGCGCAGATCGACCTCGTGCAGAGATACATCGGCGCGAAAGGCGCGCGGCCGACCCTTTCCAAACTCGGCGGCACGCGCTGGCAGAAGACCAAGGCCCGCGTTGAAGAGGCCGTTTCGGACATGGCAGCCGATCTGCTGCGCGTGGCCGCGTCGCGCGATTCCGAAGGCGGCGTGGCGTATCCGGCCGATACGCACTGGCAGAAGGAGTTCGAGACATCGTTTCCGTACACCGAAACGCCTGATCAGTTGACGGCGCTGGGTGACATCAAGCGCGATATGACCATACCCCGCGCGATGGACCGCCTGCTCTGCGGCGACGTGGGCTACGGCAAGACGGAACTGGCGATGCGCGCGGCCTTCAAGGCCGTGGAGTTCGGCAAACAGGTGGCCGTGCTCGTCCCGACGACCGTGCTGGCCGAACAGCACTGGCGCACATTCACCGAGCGCTTCGCCGAGTACCCGTTCACGGTGCGCTGCCTGAATCGCTATCGTTCGACGGCCGAACAGAAGGAGATTACGGCGGCGGTGCGCAAGGGCCAGGTGGACGTGTTGATCGGCACGCATCGCATCCTCTCGCGCGACGTGCAGTTCACCGACCTGGGCTTGGTCATCGTCGACGAGGAGCAGCGCTTCGGCGTGGAGCAGAAAGAGCGGCTCAAGCATCTTCGCGCGACGGTGGAAGTGCTGACGCTCTCGGCGACGCCGATCCCGCGCACTCTGCACATGTCGATGATCGGGCTGCGCGACATCAGCAGCCTCGCGACGCCGCCGATGGATCGCCGGTCGATTTCGACGCGCGTGGTTCCCTGGAGCGATGAACTCATCCGCGAGTCGATCATCCGCGAGCTGAACCGTGACGGTCAGGTGTTCTTCGTTCACAACCGCGTCAAGAGTATTCACGCGATCGCGGCGAAGCTGATGACGCTTGCGCCCGAGGCGCGGTTCCTCGTCGGCCACGGCCAGATGCCGTCCGACGAATTGGAACAAGTCATGACGCGCTTCATCAATCGCGAGGCCGACGTGCTCGTGAGCACATCGATCATCGAGGCCGGACTGGACATTCCCAGCGCGAACACAATCTTTATCGATCGCGCCGAGTTGTTCGGGCTCGCCGATCTGCATCAGCTTCGCGGCCGCGTCGGGCGGTACAAACACCGCGCCTACTGCTACCTCATGCTCTCGCCCAATCGCCCGCTGACCAGCACGGCGGCGAAGCGCCTCAAGGCCGTCGAGGAATACAGCGAACTGGGCGCGGGTTTTCGCATCGCGATGCGCGATCTGGAGATTCGCGGCGCGGGCAATCTGCTCGGCCCCGAGCAGTCGGGCCACATCGCGGCCGTCGGATACGAGATGTATTGCCAGTTGCTCGAGCAGGCGGTCAAGCGCATGCGCGGCGAAGCGCCGTCGCAGCGCGTGGCCGTGCACGTCGAGCTGGACGTCGAAGCGTACATCCCGCGCGGCTACATCCCGTCGGATCGCCAGCGCATGGAGTGCTACCGACGCGTCGCGGCCTGCCGCACGGCCGACGACGTGGATCTGCTCGCGCGCGATCTCATCGACGCATTCGGGCGCTATCCGAAGTCCGTCGAGACGCTTCTGACGCTGACGGAGATCAAGGTGCGGGCGGCCGGGTGGGCAATCAAGACGATCATCAAAAAGGAGCCGGACATCGTCTTCACGTTCGACGGAGAAGTGCGGAAGATTGAGCCTCTTTTCACGAATCGCGGCGGGTCGGTGCGCATCCCCGACGGCCGCACGATCCACTGGCGCGTGCCCGATGTCTATTTCAGCGCCGAATCCCTTCTGACGATTCTTCGCAATCTCTTCCGCGGCGAACGCACCGGGTTGGAATCGCCTCCGCCGGCCGCCGGGCCTTCGCCGCGCGGCGCGGCTCAAGGCGTCGCCGCAACCGCATCACCTTCCACGCCGGCCTCACCGCGCAGCCGGTCCGGTCCGCTCCCCGTGACGCCGAATCAGTTACCGGCCGATGCCCCGCGAAAGCGCCGCCGGCGCGAACGGGATGCATGAAGAGTTGCCAGAATCTCGGACTGCTCGCGTCACTCATTTCGTTGCGACGTTTCACTTCGCCCGCGACGCCGGACGCACCAACGGACCACTGGCCACTGCCCACAGATCACTGACCACTGCCCACTAATCACTTGCCTCCAACCACTTATAAGACTCAAGCAAAAGGACAATTAGGCTAGGATTAGAATCACGAAGTGGGTAAAATGAGCGTCGAAGAGGGGACGCATCCACGCCGAAACAGCCCGCCGACTTCAAGCGCTTGGTATGGCAGGAGTTACTGGGAAGGCAGGTCGATGACAAGAGGCTACTTGGGGATCAGGCGGCGCTGCGCCGTGGGGGGGATGTTCCGCACCTCCATGGTTGCTTTCGCATGCCTGTTCGGGTCGCCTGCCCTGACGCACTCGCAGATCAAGCCCAACAGCCCGGGCAAACCAGCCGCCGCCGGTCCGTCGCAGTTCTCCACGCCGCAGAACAGTCCGGTGTCCCGCGAGAAGGGCATCTCGCCGGAGGCCGTCTGGCGCGAGTTGCCGATGCGTTTTCGCGGTAGCACACCCGCGGGTGAATTGCTCTTCGACAACGGCGAGCCAATCGACGATTTCGGCAACCCGGCCAGCCAGTTGAGCGAGGCCTTGGCCCCGTGGAACTTCATCGCCGCGGCCGCCGATGACTTCTCGATTACCGACTCCGTCTCGCCGGACACCGTCGCGCGCATCTCCACCGTCCGTGTTGCGTTTCATTTTTTCCAGAGCGGTGCCCCGAGCGCCACACCGACCACGACCTGGACCGGCGGCGTCTACGTCACCATCTACGAAAACGCCGTGGGCAACATTCCATCCGGTCAGCCCAACAACATGGGCGGGCACACCGGCACGGTCGTCGCCTCGCAACTGGTTCCGATGGCCGAGTTGGAGAATCAGACGCTTGTCAATGCGTGCCGCCCGGCCTACGTCGTAGACATTCCCGTCGATCTGCTCGTCGAGAAGAATCACACCTACTGGATCAGCGTCGTCCCACGGCACTTTGCACCGCCACAGAGCGCCTGGATGCTCTCGGCCGATCTGCCGGTCGACGTCTCGATGTCGAAGGTGTTCTTCCCCCTCGTTGGCATCAACAGTTGGTCCAACAATCCCGGTAACCTCGGGTTCTGCATCGATCCGGGGACGCCTCCCGCCGGGCAGGCACGCGAGCTTTCGTTTCAGTTGTACGGGCAAAAAATCGTCACTGACATCGGCGCGTGTTGCAACGCCGAGACCGGCATGTGCACGACCGTCTCCGACGCATCGGAGTGCATGGCGCCGTTCGATGTCTTTCACATCGGCACGATCTGTTCGCTGCTCGACCCGCCGTGCGCACCGGTCGTCGGCGCCTGCTGCAACGACACCACCGCCCTGTGCACCGACAACGTCGGCATCGCCGATTGCCAGGATATGGATGAACGCTTCGAGCCGGACACGCTCTGCGCGAATCTCGTCCCGCCCTGCGGCGACACCACGCCCGGCGCGTGTTGCAAGCCCGACGGGACTTGCGAAGACCTCTCGATCCTCGATTGCGAAAACATGAACGGCGTCTGGACCGCCGGCACCTGCGCCGCCGTTCAGTGTCCGCCGATCAACGACAGTTGTCAATTCAAGCTGACCATCACCGGCGGCTTCTCGCCGTTCTCCACGCTCGGCGCAACGACCGACGGCCCGCCCGACGCCGGACCCGGCTGCCCGATCATCACCAACGACATCTGGTATTCCTACACCGCCGAGTGCACCGGCACGTTGCACGTCAGCCTTTGCGACGGCACCGATTTCGACTCCGCGCTGGCGGTTTACGATTCGTGCTTCTGTCCGCCTGTGCTCGGCCCGCGGCTCGCCTGCAACGACGACGGATGCATGATGCCCGGCGGCGCGAGCCGTGTCAGCCTGCCCGTGACGATGGGCAACTGCTACCTCATCCGCATCGGAGGCGTCGCCGGCGCGGCCGGTTCGGGCAATCTCCAGATCGACTGCGTGCCCACGGGCCAGGGCGCCTGCTGCCACGCCGATCATACCTGTGAAGTGATTCCCGCCGCGGCCTGCATCACGCCTGATGTCTTCACGCCCGGCGAGCCGTGCAACCCGATCACCTGCCCGCCGCCCGAGAACGATTCCTGCGATGGCGCGCTCACGCTCGGTGAAGGCGTCACGCCCTTCGTCACCAACGGTGCAAGCACCGACGGCCCGGCCGATACGCCGAATCCACCCTGCACGCTGATCACCAACGATGTCTGGTACAGCTACGTCGCCACATGCGACGGCAATGTGACCATTGACCTGTGCGGCGCGAGCTTCAACGCTGCGATGGCCGTTTACGACGGTTGCGCCTGCCCGGTCGGCGCCGCACCGATCACTTGCGATGACGACGGCTGCCTGCCCGGCGGCGCACCGACGGTGACCTTCCCCGTGGAAGCGGGCAATTGCTATCTCGTGCGCATCGGTGGGGTCGTTGGCGCGACGGGGACGGGTGAGATCACGTTGAGTTGCTCACCGTTCGGATCATGCTGCTTTGAAGATGGCCACTGTGAAGTGCTATCCGAGGCGGCCTGCGGCACGGTGTTTGGCGCGTACGGCGGTGCCGGAACGGCCTGCGAACCCAATCCATGCCCCCAGCCGCTTGGAGCATGTTGTCATACTAATGGCACTTGCGATCAGACGACCGAGGCGGAGTGCAACGCTGTCGGAGATGTCTTCAACGTGGGGCTTCCCTGCACGCCCAATCCCTGCGAAGGCCCTCATGGCGTTTGTGTTCCAATTCCCAAAGGCGTGTTTCCGCCGGTGCCCAACACGGCCGATGCCCATTCCGGCCATAGCGTGGCGATAAGCGGCAATACGACTGTTGTCGGCGCGCCGGGCGAAGACTCCGGTAGCGGTGCGGCGTATGTCTATGTCTATTCCGCCGGCAATTGGGTGCTTCAACAGCGAATCGTCGGGGCGGATCTGGTAGCCGACGCCAGTTTTGGCGAGTACGTGGCCATTGACGGCGACACGATTGTCGTCGGAGCCGACAACATGCCGGGCGGCGGCGCTGCCTACGTCTTCGCTCGCTCCGGAATCGTGTGGACCGAGTCGCAGAAACTTGTCAGCTCACAGCCAAGCCCGCAGCTCTTTGGGGCGTCCGTCGCCATTGATGGTGATTGGATACTTGTGGGGGCATACGCATCCGAACACGCCACCTTCTTCCACAATGATGCCGGCGTCTGGAATGAATTCCAAACAGTGACCAATCCTGATGGTCCAGACCAGGACTTCTTCGGTTATTCCGCCGAGATCGACGGAGACTATGCGCTGATCGGTTCGCCGGCTGCGGATCAGATGGGCACCAGTCGTGGCGCTGCTTACGTCTATTTCTACGACGGCGGGGCCTGGGTTGAACAGGCCACGCTCCTGGCCAATGCATCGCCCGCGCTAACCGGCTTCGGTGTTGCCGCCGCGCTAAGCGGAGACACGGCAGCCGTTGGCGCTGACGGAGGCATCGCTCGAATCATTCATGTCTACACGCGATCGGGCAACACCTGGTCGCTTGAACAACAGATCAATCCATCGATTCCCGTTTCGAACGCGTCCGACTCCCTGGCTCCCTTTATCTCGCTAAGCGGAAACGCGTTGGTGATCGGTGCGGATTCTTATTCGGCCGCCTTTCCCAATCGTGGAATTGCCCGATTCTATCGACGCCTCGGAAGTACCTGGGCGTTCACGTTCCAGTGGCTTGGGGCCGCCGCACAAGATCGATTCGGCTGGAGCGTCGCGTTGGACGGAAGCAAGCTCGCGGTCGGCGCCTACCTGCGGGATGCGCCCGCGATCGATAGCGGAGTCGTCCATTTCTACGACCTGAACTGCGAAGCCGCGTGCTGCCTGATTACGGGCGTCTGTGAGTTGATCACGGAAACGAACTGTGCGATTACTTCGGGCACGTACCAGGGCGTCGGTACCAAGTGCGGGCCCAACCCCTGCCCGCAGCCGATCGGCGCGTGCTGCTTGATGGGCGGTATCTGTCAGGAAGACCAGACCGAGATTGAGTGCAACGGCAACGGCGGAACCTTCCAGGGGCCGGGCAGTGTGTGCGATCCGAATCCCTGCTTGCAGCCGCCCGGTGCATGTTGTTTGCCTGACGGCTCGTGCCAGTTCCTTGACTCCGCGGCGTGCAGCTTGGCCAACGGGGACTTCCAGGGGACTGATATCCTCTGTCAGGATGTCACCTGCCCGGTGTCTTGTTGCCCCGGCGACATGCAGGGCGATGGCGACATCGACCTGATCGATCTCGACCCGCTGATCAACGCCGTGCTCAATCCGCCGTTGCCGGCTGATCCGGAGTTCTGCCGCGCCGATGTCAACGGCGACAGCGCGGTCGACGGGCTGGACCTCGGCGTGTTCACAGCGCTGATCCTTCCGGGCTACGCGACGTGTCCCCCGGCTTCGGTCATCTGCTGCCCCGGCGACTGCAACAGCGATGGCACGATCAACGGGCTGGACATCAACGAGTTCATCATTCGCCTGCTGGCTAATCCGCCGCTCGGCTCGCTGGAGTTGTGTGTGGCCGATGTCAACGAGGACGAAGTGCTGGACCTGACGGATGCCGACGCGCTGGTTTCGAAGCTGCTCGCCGGCGACACCTGCCCGTGAGAAACGTCGAGAAGTCGAAACGCCTGAACGGCGGGCGCCAATGCGGCCGACCGTCAGAACGCCGGGACGCCTAATCGTTTCAACGCCGATGATTCGATGAACGAGGAAACGGAATACTTGTACACAAAAGGCGCCTGGCTTGCTTAGCAGCGCCGGCTTTGGCTTGCCGTTTGGCGAGACACCCTTGACGCACCGTTCTGCTCTGCGGAAAATGCTCCGCTTGGATCGCTCGGCTGTGGCGACTATACTGCCCGGCCTCCTTTCGATGTACCGCGCCGACGTAGCTCAGCGGTAGAGCACGGCTTTCGTAAAGCTGAGGTCGTGGGTTCAAATCCCACCGTCGGCTGTTTCTCTCTGGGCTTCCATCAAACATCTTCACGAGTCTTGAAGCCTCGACCGCAACGAGGCGAGCGGGGTTTCACGCTCGAGCGATTCGATGCGTTTGCGGAGAATCGCGAGCAGAGTTATCGGTAGTTGAATCCCCGATCCCCGTTTCCGGCGAGCGTTTCGCGAAGGAGAAAGTCCGGAGTAACCTCGCCCCGGTCATGCGCCGATAAGGTTTCGGACTCCGGAGCCGGCCGAGTTGGCGGGCAACCGGAGCATGCGTAACGGATTACGGGGCAGGACGAAATGGATTTCGCAACACTCATCGGATTCATCGCCGGCGTCGCGATCTTTCTCTGGGCAATGATTTCAGGCTCGGGCGGCGATGTCGGCGGCTTCTGGGATACGCCGTCGTTCGTGATGGTCATCGGCGGCGGCATCGCCACGACGCTGCTCTCGGTGAAGATGAATCGCTTCCTGGGATTGATGGGCATCTGCAAAAATGCGCTCTTCAACAAGAATCGCCCGGCCGACGAGATGATCAAGCAATTTGTCAAGCTCGCGGACATCAGCCGCCGCGAGGGAGTGCTGGCGCTGCAGAACCAGGTCGCGGGAATTGAGAGCAAGTTCGTCGCCAACGCCCTGCAGCTCGTCATCGACGGAACCGACCCGGAGATCGTCAAACAGACCATGGAATACGAGATCATGGCGATCGACGCACGCCATGCCGAGGGCAAGCAGGTACTCGATCTGCTCGGCAAGTATGCCCCGGCCTACGGCATGATCGGCACGCTCATTGGTCTGGTCATCATGCTTCAGAACATGGACGACCCGAAGAAGATCGGCCCCGGTATGGCCGTCGCCTTGTTGACGACCATGTACGGCGCCGTGATGGCAAACATGGTGTGCCTCCCGCTGGCTGACAAGCTGAACAACACGCACTCGAGCGAGATGCTGAATCTGACGATCGCCCAGGCGGGCATCGCCGGGCTTCAGGCGGGCGAGAACCCGCGCATGCTCGAGTCGAAGCTGATGGTCTTCCTGTCACCCGGTGCGCGGGCAGCCGGCGTCAAGGCGGCTTGAACGTGATGCTCTGAACGGTGAGCCCGGCTCAAAGGGCAACCACCGCGTACCCGGTGACCGGGGTCTTGCGAGGGATCGCACATGGCACTGAAAAAGCCCGCCGCACCGTCGGGAGCACCGGAGTGGATCGTCACCTACGGCGATCTCATGTCGCTGCTGCTGTGTTTTTTCGTGCTGCTGGCCGCGATGGCGAATTTTGACGACGACGAACAGATGATGATGACCGCGATGGAATCGATCCGCGAGGCGCTGGGCGCGCCGGGCCAGCGCGGCTGGATGCCCGACAATTCGGTCGATTTCAAATCGCTCCTGCTCATGCTTCAAACCCTTCAACTGCCGCCCATGCCGGCCAATTATGGTTACTCCGATCAGGCGTCGTCCATTGGCAAACAGTACAAGGTACGCAAGATTCGCGATGGGCTGGAAGTCACCATCGGCGGCCGCATCGGCTTCGAGCCGAACAAGTCCCAGCCCGGTCCGGTCGCGCTGGCGTTGCTCGATCAGATCGCCGAGAAGATCCGCGGCTATCGCAATCGCGTGGAGATCCGCGGGCACACCTTCGCCGAGCCGGAAGACGCCGGTTCGCACAACGATGCCATTGATCTGTCATTTGACCGGGCGCGCGCCGTGCGCGATCGACTGATCGCCAAAGGGGTCGAGCCGGAGCGATTGCGGCTCGTGGCCGTGGGGCCTTATGAGCCGGTCGTGAAGGAAGCCGTGAGCGAATCGCAACAAGCCGAGAATCGCCGTGTCGAGATTCTCGTGATGCAGAGCACCATCGAAGACTACCGCAAGTTCTCGCAGAGTGAGGCGACCAGCCAGCCCGCCGAGCCGGACAGCGTGCAACCCCCGGCTGCGACGCAACCGTAAGTCACCCGGTCGCGCCGCTCATTCCATGCTTGTTGATATCTGGTCGGGTAGAAAGTAACTGCCCGGGACAGGGATCGAACCTGCACTCCGTTTAACCGGAACCAGGCCCTCAACCTGGCGCGTCTGCCAATTCCGCCACCCGGGCTGGGGGGTGCTTCGAGGGGACAAGAGCCTAGTCGGGCCGGGGGATTCTGTCAATCGGATCGGGAGCGCGGGACGCTCGGATCAGCCGTCGCGAGGGCGATGGCGCGCATCATGGCCCGCGCCTTGTTCATCGTTTCGTCCCATTCGGCGGCCGGGTTGCTGTCCGCCACGACGCCCGCGCCGGCCTGCACGTCGTAGTCCCAGCCGGCCGCACCGGGCCGGGCGACGATCGTGCGCAGGGCGATACAGGTGTCCATATTCCCGGCAAAGTCCAGGTAGCCGACCGCGCCGCCGTAGGGCCCGCGGCGATGCGGCTCCAGCTCGTCAATGATCTGCATGGCGCGGACCTTGGGCGCGCCGCTGACGGTTCCGACCGGCAGGGCGGCCTTCAGGGCATCGATCGCGGATTTGTCCGGCGCGAGGCGACCGGTGATGTTGCTCGACAGGTGCATGACGTGGCTGTAGCGCTCGACGGTCATGCACTCGGTGAGGCGCAGCGTACCCGGCTCTGACACAACGCTGACATCGTTTCGTCCCAGGTCCACGAGCATGATGTGCTCGGCGCGATCCTTTGCGTCGGCGAGAAGTTCCCGCTCCAAGGCGGCGTCCTCCTCGACGGTGCGGCCGCGGCGACGCGTGCCGGCCAGCGGCCGGTTGGTGATCGTGCCGTCCTCGACGCGACAGAGAATCTCGGGGCTGGCCCCGATCAACACGCAGTCGGGCGTGCGAAGAAAAAACATGAACGGCGAGGGATTCACAACGCGCAGGGCACGATAGACGTCGAAGGGATCGGCGGCCGAGGGCACGCGCAGCCGCTGGCTCAAGACAACCTGGAAGATGTCGCCGGCCCGGATGTACTCGATGGCGCGGCGAACGGTCGCTTCGAACTGCGCGCGCGGGACGTTGCTTGTGAATGGAAGATCGGGCGCGGCGTCAAGCGGGAAGTCAGTGCGGAGCGGCACGGCGCCGGCATTGAGCTTCGCCGCGAGCGCATCGATGCGGTCACAGGCGCCTCGATAAGCGTCCGCGAGATTCGGGGCTTCCAGCGGCAAGTGCGCAACGAGAAGCAGCGTCTTGTTCACGTGGTCGAAGACGACCATCTCGTCGTAGAGACCGAAGTCCAGATCGGGCAGACCGCGATCATCCGGCGGGGGAGCGGGGAGCTGTTCGTGGTAACGGACCGCGTCGTAGGCGGCGAAGCCCACTGCGCCGCCTGTGAAGCGGGGCAGCGCGACAACTTCGTCTTGAGCCGGAGCGCCGGTCGCCGATCGACGCTCATCCACGAGTCGCGCAAGTTCGCCAAGAGGATCGGCCAGCTCGTGATACGACTGCGGCGCTGCGCCGTCGCGAAAAACAGTCGCGGCCTGGTCCTTCGCGAGGAACACGGTTCGCGGGCTCGCGCCGACGAAACTGTACCGGGCGATCTTCTCGCCGCCGACCACACTTTCCAGCAGAAACGCTCGCGCGGCCCCCGCGCTCAATCGGGCGAACGCGCTGACCGGCGTCAACTGATCCCCAAGCAGGCGGCGATAAACCGGCGCGGTGCGGCCCTTCCCGACGAGACGCTGCAATTGCGACAGACTGGGAAAATAACTGTGCACGGGCCGTCCCTGCATGCTCGCCACGGCGATCGCGCCCGGCGCGTTTGCGGTCCACGATTCGTCGATTCTCGCACCGGGGCTTACTATAGCCAACCGTGACGACTGATCCAAACAGCCCCGTCTTTGCTGCATCGCTCACGAACCCGTTGCTTTCTCGGCCGACGAGGCTCTGTGCATACGCCCTGCTTGGTCTCATTGGTGCGTCGCTGTTCGTGCGGCCGTTCATAAGTTCGTGGTCCCCCTGGTCGTGGGCGCCGACGACGAGGGCGGACCTCGAGCGGGCGGAAGTCAATGCCGAATTGGCGGCGATAAGCGAGCATGGCCTGACGCTTCGAATGCAGGGCAATCGGCCGATCAGCGTGATTCTGCCGCCGGTCGCGTGGGAATTCGACACATCGCCGGTTGTGCGGGTCCATTTGGCCCTTTCGCCTGCGGATTCATCGGAGCTGGAATCGACGCCGGTAGTGATTCGGATGCTCTGGCAGGAATCACCCGGCAAGGCCTATCGCTTTACCGAACATGCCGCGAATCTGTCGGTCGCGCCCACTGTGATTGAGATGCCGTTGCCGATTGCCCCCGTGCTCGTTCATCGCCTGGGTGTGCAGGTTGCCGGTCGAAATAGACCGCTCGTCACAGTGCGGCTTGTCAAACTTGAAATGCCCGATCTGTCTGCGGCGCAGCGCATCGCGCTGGCGTGGCGGACGTTTGCCGAACCGGAGCCGATTGCCAATCACTCGGTCAACTTCCTGCGCGGGCCGACAATCCTCGGGCGGTCGCTGAATGGGATGCTGCTCCTGTTGACGCTGACGGGAATCGGCGCGGCCGGGGCATTGGCGGCGGCGCGGCGGCGACCGTTGACGCGTCGCGCGATCATTGCGCCGTTGCTGGTAGCCTGGTTCGTAGTGGACGGTTGGGCGACGTGGAACCTCGCGCGACAGGGGCGGGACGAGCGTGAGGCGTTCGCGGTTCTGACTCCCGAACAACAGATGGCACGTGTTTGGGGAGAAGACATCGCGTGGAGCGCCGACGCGATGCGCCGTCATGCGCAACCCGGCGCGACGTACGCGGTTGTCGCCGATGACCCGTTCTATCCCGCGCACCGGTTGGATTACCTGCTTGCCCCGATCCATCGCCGCGTCGACGACCCGGCGCTAGCGGACTACGTCGCTGTCATCCGCGCGACCGGTGAACCAGTTAAAGCACTGCTGAAACCGAATTCGCCCTACGAGCGCGTCGCCTCCATGGACTCCGACATTCTCCTGCTCCGAAGGAGGGTCGCGCGTTGAGCCTGACGCTCGTGTTTGGAATGGGCTTGCCGTGGACGACAGGGATGAGCCTGCTCGCGCTGTTCGATTCCTCCCGGCGAGGCTGGGTCTGGCGAGGTTCGGCAGGTTGGTTGCTGGGGCAATTCCTGCTCGGCGCGATGCTCTACGGCCAATCGGCGATACTGGGCCAGATTCATGTCATTGGCACGATCATCTGCATGGCGGGAGTGAGCATCGTCGGCGAACTGGTGAAAGCGCATCGGCATTGGCAGGCAGAGCGCAGCGCGATCATCGACGGCGCCCGACCGCGCGACGGCGTTTCCCCTGAATCAGTGGTGGGGGCGTGCACCGAAGTCCCCCTCTCGCAAAGCGCGTCGGCGTGGTTCACGATTGCCGTCGCGGTCATGGCCGTGCTGACTGTCGCGAAGATCGTGACGTTTGCCGGCGGCGCGATGGACGTGCCGATTCGCGCCGACGACGCCTACACGATCTGGCTCTACAAGGCGAAGGTGATTGCGGGATTAGGAACGCTGCCGTTGGACCCCGTTTCGCCGTTTTACCAGGCGGGCTCGTACACGAATTACCCGCCGCTCGTGCCGCTGATCGCAGCGTGGCCTGCGATGTGCGCGGGGCAGTGGTCCGAGGGGCTCGTCGGGCTGACGTGGATCTTATTCTATGCGAGTCTGATTGGTGTCGTTGGCGGGGCGCTGGCATCCATCGGTTGCCGCCGTCGGGCGATCATCGCGGCGTATCTCGCCGGCTCGATTCCGCTCGCGTGCATTCACGTTTATCGGCCGGGCTACGCAGACCTGCCGTTGGCTTGCTTGGTGGGTGCAACGGTCGGCGCGCTGCTGCGATGGCGGCAGCTTGGGCGCGTCACGGACTTCGTCCTGGCGGTCGTCTTCGCAACGGCGGCGGCTTGCACAAAGCGCGAGGGGATCGGCTATGGAGTGCTCACGCTGCTGGTGTTCGGGGTCGCGGGCATGGGGTCCTGGCGCAGCGCGGCGCGAAAGGATCGCCTGATCGCAGTCGTTGCGTTGGTCGCCGGGGCGGTCATCACCGTTTGGATGGTGGACCTCGGCGATCAGGGCCGAGCCATGACGACAATCCGCTATCACCCGGAGGCGTGGGCAGCACTCGCGCGGCACGGGCTGGTGTGGTTGTCGCTGGGGCCGTCCGTCATGGTGCTGGGCGCTCTGGTCGTGGGGTCTGCGGCGTGCGTGTTCTTGAGGCGACAGTCTGTGACCGGCGCCGGGGCGGCGATGGGGTTGACCCTGGGCTTGCTGGCGTTCGTCGCGGGAATCTTTCTCCTGACCGACGAGGCGCGCTTCGCGTTGAACGACCAGACCCCATCGCGATTGTTTCTTCATGGGCTTCCCGCGATGATGCTTGCGTGGATGGGAGTCGTGCCTGACGGGAGGGGATCGTGCCGCACTACGAATTGACGCTGCTCGCCGAATTCTCCGCCGCGCACCAGCTTCGTTTGCCCGATGGCTCCATGGAGCCATTGCACGGCCACAACTGGCAGGTCGAGGCGTGCATCGAAGGGAGCGGGCTGGCGGTATCCGGCTGGCTGGCGGATTTCACGGTGCTCCAACCGCAACTGGACGCGATCGTGGCGGAGCTGCACGACCGGCACTTGAACGAGCATCCGGCCTTCGCACACATCAACCCGACCACGGAGCACGTGGCACGGCACATCGCGGAACGGTTATCGGTGGGGATCGCGCACGGGTTGCGCGTCGGGTGGGTCCGCGTGTGGGAGACGCGGCGTTGTGCGGCCAGCTACCATCCATAAAGCCCGCGGGGGGTAAGTGATGCAGCGGCCCATAATTGACGATAGAATATCGAGAGCGCGAGGATTGCGCGAGTCGGCAGCCGACGGGGTCGGCGAGGGCCGGCGCGTCCGACGGAGTGCCTTCGCCGCATGAACATGAATTGCCAGGTCTGCAAGAAGCAGCAGGCGACGGTCCACCTGACGGACATCGTGCAGGGGGAAAAGCAGGAGCGTCACCTGTGCGAGAGCTGCGCGCAGGAGGAGGGCGTCCTGCCGAAGGCGCCGGCGCACGTGCAGCTCGGTGAGTTGATCACCGGTCTGGTGATGAACAAGACGGCGATCCAGCAGCTGGCCGATCTGTCCTGCCCGCATTGCAAGCTTACATTTGTCGAGTTTCGGAATCAGGGCCAGCTCGGTTGCCCACATGATTACGATGCCTTTGAGAAGGCGCTCGTGCCGCTGATCGAGCGCGCCCACGAAGGCGCGAGTCACCACATCGGCAAGGTGCCCAACCGCCTGAATGCGCCGCGCGCGGCCGACGACGATCTTGTGCGCCTGCGGCGCGAGCTGACCCGCGCGGTCGATTCCGAGCAGTACGAAGAAGCCGCCCGCATTCGTGATCGAATCCGGCGGCTCGAGGAAAGTTGATTCGGGGCCGTGGCCCGGGGACATCGCTTCATGCTCGATGAAATGGTACGACACGCCGGCGAATGGCTGCGCGGCTCCGGCCCGATGAACGAAATCGTCATCAGCTCGCGCGTGCGCCTGGCGCGCAACGTCGCGGGCTATCCCTTCTTGAGCCGCACCAGCGAAAACCAGCGCAGCGAGCTGATGGAAATGCTCCGCCCGCATGTCGTGTCGGCCGCGGGGGGGGCTGCCGGTGCGTTCCTCGACATGAACGCGATCAGCGATCTCGATCAGCAGGTGCTCGTAGAGCGGCATCTCGTCAGCCGCAATCTGGCGGAGGGCAAGGGCAGCCGCGGCGTCGCCATCAGCAAGACCGAGAACGTGTCGGTCATGGTGAACGAGGAGGACCATCTTCGGATTCAAGTCCTCCGCAGCGGGCTGCAACTCGACGAGATCTGGCGCGACATCAACGCCCTCGATGACAAGCTTGAGAGCAAGATCGAATACGCCTTCCACCCGCGCTACGGTTATCTGACGGCCTGCCCGACAAACGTCGGCACGGGCATCCGCGTCTCGGTCATGCTGCACCTGCCGGGTCTGAAGCTGACCGGCGAGATCGAGCGCGTCTTTCGTGCGGCGCGCGACATGCGCCTCGCGGTCCGGGGGCTTTTCGGCGAAGGGACCGAGGCCGCTGGCGACTTCTTCCAGGTGTCCAACCAGGTCACGCTCGGCCGCACCGAGGAAGACACGATCAACGATTTTCGCCTGTCGGTCATTCCGAAGATCATCGAGTACGAACAGAAAGCGCGGCGCACGCTGGTGTCGGAGCGGACGATCTCGTTGGATGATCGCGTCTGGCGGTCGCTGGGAACGCTGCGACACGCGCGGACCATCAGCAGCGAGGAAGTCATGCTGCACCTGTCGCACCTGCGGCTGGGCGTGCATCTCGGCCGGCTCAAAGACGTGACCATACAGACGATTAACGACTTGTTCCTGATGTCGCAACCCGCGCACCTTCAAAAAGTGCAGGGCGCACGGCTGACGGGCGAACAGCGCAGCATCGCCCGGGCCGAGCTGATCCGGCGACGGCTGACGCCCGGCATGAATTGAGTCACAGCGCGGTTCGGGGCGAACAGGTTTTGAGAGGGGCACTCTATTATGCAGAAGGCAACATTCAAATGCTTTGTGCGGCGTTCGATGAGGTCGGTGCTCTGCCTGCTGGCCCTGGGGGCTTCGCTGCCCGCAACGGCCGGCTGCGGCGTGATCGACGGCGACTGCCTCGATGATTTGTTTGAAGACCTCGACGACGCGGACGACAACGAGGAAGTCGGCGAGGCGTGGGATGATTTCTTCGAGTGCATTGACGACTAAGGCGCGAGGCGAATCTCTGTAGCGACATGGCTCCTCGCATGCCAACGACGGCCCCTTTGCGAGTGAGTGGTGCCGCTTAGACTGTCAAGGCAAGAAGGCGAAAGCGACATGGCGCGAGTCTATCTGGAGACAAGTTTCTTCAGTGCTTGCGTTAGTCAGCGGGAGAATCCGCGAAGCATTGCCTGGCGAGAATCCAGTCAGGATTGGTGGCGCCGTGAGGCATCCTTCCACGAACTGTTTGTTTCGGATGAAGTGGTTGCCGAGCTTTCGGACGACGAGTTCTTGCAGGGTCCGGCCGCGCTGGCGATGTTGCGAGGAATCAACCTGCTTGAGTCGGATGCCCGCGTACGGGGTCTGGCAGAGATACTCGTGCGAGAGAAGGTAATGCCCGGGCCGTCCGTAGCGGGTGACGCCATTCATGTTGCCGCGGCAATGGTTCACCGAATGGACTATATTTTGACATGGAACGTGAAGCACATGGCGAATCCGAACAAGCGCAAGCACTTGGCCATTGTGAGCATGCGGCTTGGGTTCCTCCCGCCCGAAATTGTGACGCCTGACCTGTTGGTGGAGTCTGACGATGAGTAATACAAAGCCCGCCAGTCCAACTGACCAAAGCACCCCCGTAGACGAAGTTCGCAGAGTACGCGAAAAGATCAGTCGCGAAGCGGGGAACGACATTGGACGCTTGATTGAACGGGCACGGGCCGTTGCCGCCGAGGTAAGGGAAAAACTGGGACTCAAGAGACCTTCAGACTAGCCCACTTGTCACATTCAGGAATCGGCATGATTCTTCAATGCGTCATGAGTCCGATTCTCTCTGATGCCGCCGTTGTTTCAAACCACGCATACGCGCGAATGCCCGGGCGATTTAATTGCTCCGACACCAAGACGTAATACGCTGGTCTTAATTCAACGCCCGCATCGCGCCGCAGAGTGGTTGCCTCTGCTACAACGGGGACCACGCACACTCCGCCCGGCAGCAGAAGCGAGTGTGAATCCGCCGTCTGCCTGCCGAACGCCAGCAGGGCCTTGCCTCGTTCGTCAAACGCGTGCACGCGCTGCGACGCCGCATCGAGCACGAAAATCGCCCCATCCGGTCCGACCGCTACGCCGATCGGTCGCCCGAAGCGGCCCGTGATATCACCCGGCCCGCCCAGGTCGCGCACCCATCGGCCGCTCGAATCAAGCACCTGAATTCGCGCGTTGAACGAATCCACCACGACCGCACCGCCGTCGGCCAGCGGATGATCCTTCGGCAGCGCCGCGATGCCCATCGGCAGGTTGAACTCGCCCGGTCCGCGCCCGCGCTGCCCGATTGCGCGCACGGATGAACCGCTTTCCGAATCGAACACCTCGATATTGTGTCGCGCCGCGTTTGTCACCCATATGCTGCGCCCGATCTGCGCCGCGCCCATCGGTCGAAACTCGGATGAAATCAAATAGCGTCGAACAAGCCGCCCACGTGCGTCATAGCGATGGACTGCCGCCGACGCCGGGATCGCGACGAGGAATTCACCATTCTCACATGCGGCGACCGCGGCCGCGCGAATCGATTCGTCCGACACCACCGCCGGTTGAAGTCCGTGCGCTGCGGAAGGCCAGCGAACCAGCGTGCCCAGCCCGGCATCGGAAACAAGTAAGCCGTCTTTTTGCCACGCCATCGCGCCCGGCTTGACGAGGCCGGGGCCGCTCTCGATTCGCTCGCCGAGAAAAAACTCCGACAACGCCTGCCGTGCTTCGGAGGGTGCTTGGCCACATCGCAAGTTGCCGAGGGCCAGCACGCGCGGCCCGGTTATCCGAGCCGCTTTCGTTGGCGATTGTTGCGCGTCCGGTTGGGCGGAATACCACGAGAACGTCGGGCGCGATGCTGCCCCTGTATTCGCGCAACCACAGAGCGTCGCCGGCGCTGCCGCCAGCGCCGCGCCGAGGGCGATTAGCAATCGACTTAGATGCGATGGCATGCGAGGCACAGTCGGCTGCCGCGGTTGGATTGAACCAGCATGGCCGGGTGCCGGTCGGTGTTGTGCGGATCGTGGCAGGAGATGCACTGCACGCGCCCATCGGGCAGCTTGACCAACCCGCTCGCCTGAACCTCGGCCGGGCTGCGATACGTGGAGTCGCCCAACGGCATCCGGATGCCGATCGGGTGGCTGACGCGCCCGCTGATCGGCAGGGTGCTCGCCCCCAGCGGGGTTGACCATGAAACGGCGTGCGCGCCGGTGAACACGTCCTGCGCGGTGACGCCATCGTGGCAGCTCAAGCACAGCACCGACGAGCGGTCCAGCGAAGTTGGATCGGCAGAGTAGCTCACGAATCGAACGGGCGGCGCGCCCGACACCGCCGCATCCGGCAGCTTCGGCTCGTGCGGCGTGTGGCAGGGTGTGCAGAGGTCCTTCCATCGCCCGTCGCTTAAGGAGAAATCATGCTTGCTGCCGGTCAGGCCCCCGGCGTACAGATCGGACGGTTCATCGATCGCAGAAGGCCCGCCGGCGATTTCGGCCGATGTATTCAGGGGCGGGCTGTCGATGGTCGGCCGTGCCGCGCAGGCGACGAGAACCGCGCAAAATGCCGCACCCAGCGTGATTGTCCCTAGTCGGGCAGGTCGCCAATCTGTCGCGGTGTGTTTCATGCATTCAGCTCGCAGGACATCGGCCGGGTTGCAGACCGAAAGCGAGGCGCGTCCGTCGAAAAGTTCGACGACGCAGACCCATCGGCTCGGTAGGATACCTGCCTGACGGCGTCAAGGCGAGATGCCCGAGCCGGACGCTCATGACTCACGTAGCATCGGCTCGTCGCAAGTCGTGCCCGGTTCCAGGTCATGCTGATTCGCAGAGCATTGTTCCTTGTCGCCGTTCTGCTGCTCGTCGGATGCGTTGCATCCGCGACGGCCGATACACCCGAAGATGATTCGGGGGATGCGACGGCCGAGCCGTCGGATGCGTCGGCCGGCGATTCCACGGCCGAGTCGCCCGGTCCCTTGAGCCTGCAATCCTCGCGCCGTCCGCTCCTGAAAATAGACGAAATGACAGCCGAACTCGGCGCGAACTTCGAGGCCATGCGCCGGACCGTTCGCACCAACATCGGCGGGCCTCTCGCGCGCTACGACCAGAAGAACCGGAACACGCGATTTGAAGAGTACCTCGGTCTTTCCTCCAGCGGCAGCATCGTCAGCGAAAAGGTGCTGCTGTACGACGCCATGATCCGCGGCGGTCTCTCGCAGGAGGACTACAAAGAATCGCGGCCGGGGTTCGACCTGTCGCGCGATCCGGACGGCACATTGCTGGAATACGACCTGCGGCTTCATGCCTTCCCACAGGGCAGGCTCTCTGCCACGGCGAACGCCTCGCAACTGCGGGATCGGCTGCAACGACCGTTCCTGCCGAGCCTCGATCGCACGCGCGAGCAGTACGGCGCGGCGCTGATCTTCAACGACCCGAAGCTGCCGATGCAGCTGACGTTTGATCACTTGTACGACGACCTGACCAGCGACTCGCGCTATCTGATGGACGATGAGGAGCTTGCCGAGGACACGCTGCGTTACGAAGCGACCTGGAACCCCACCGAGGACCACTCGCTCAACATTAACTATGAATACGAGAATCGCAACGACCGCTACTCCGGCACGCGCGACTCGTTCACCACGACGCGGAATTACCTCGCCCTGAATGACGCGATCCAGTTCGGCGACGACCGCCGCAGCCGGCTGGATACGTTCGTGCGCGTCGAAGAGGAGCGCGGCGATCTCCCGCGCGACGTCGTCGAAGTCGCCCCGCAACTGCGGCTCCAGCACACCGACGATCTCTTTTCATTGTTTCGCACGCAGTACCTCAAGCAGAACTACTTCGATCTCTCGACCGAGACCTTCCGCGGCGAGGCCGGTCTGACGCACACGCTGTTCAAGTCGCTGACGAACACTGTCAACCTGTATGCGCTCGAGCAGCGCGCCGACGGCAACGCCGATGCCACCGAATGGGGCTCGATGTTCAATTCGAGCTTCTCGAAGGAAAACGATTGGGGCCGGTCCAGCGCGAATCTGTCCTATCACCACTCCCAGACGCGCACGTCCGACGGCCGCCGCGACGGCATTACCGTCGAAGAAACCCTTACGTTTCGTGATCCGCTGCCGGTGTACCTCGCGCAGCGCAACGTCAACCTCGTCACGCTCATGGTCATGGCAGCCGACCGGTCGCGCCTGTTCCTCGCCGGGCGAGACTACGCAGTGGTGAAGCAGGGCGAATTGACGTCGCTGGTGCGTAATCCAACCGGCATGATCGTCGATGGGCAGACGGTGCTGGTGACGTACTCGTATCGCGCGTTCAATGACTATGGCGCGACGCGCGATCGGATTGACCTGCGGCTCGCACATCGATTCAAGAACGGCATCGAACCGTATTACGCCCTGTCACTTCAGGATGAAGATCTGTCGGATGATCGTTATCTCGTTTTTCAGGAGCGCGACATCAACCGCCACCGGCTCGGCGTCGCGATCACGAAGCCGCGATGGGCGGGGTCGGCGGAATACGAATACAATCACGACGGGATTGATCCGTACCAGGCCGGGCACTTCACCAGCGATGTCACCGTGCTGCAGGACTTGAAGCAGCAGGCGGCGCTGCGCGGGGCGCTCTCGCATTTCCGATTCGACGGCAACGAGAACTTCGACTCGCGCGATACGATGCTGCTGGACCTCGGGGCGTTTTACCGCTACACGCTCGCGCCCAGTATCGAGGCCAACGCCACCGCGCTCTATCGGTTCCAGAACGATTCAATTTTCGGCGAGACAAACGGTGTGGACCTGACGGCATCCGTCTCGTGGAAGCTGGGGCTGTTCACCCTGCTGGTCGAAGCCGAATACGATATGCTCGACCTGCCCACCAGCACCGACAACACCGCCGCGCTGTGGGTGAAGGTCCGCCGCGAGATACCGATCATCGGAAAGCCGCGATCATGACGATGTGCCGTGCATGCTTGCTGATTGCGTGGGTCGCGCTCGGCGCGATGGCGGGTTGCCAGCGCCCGCAGCGACCGGTCTTCCCCGATGTTGCGCCGGCGATCGTCTGGCCCAAGGCGCCCGACGCCCCGCGTATCCGCTACATCGGCGAGTTGATCGGGGAAGAATCGCTGGATCGTCGTCCGACCGGCTGGGCCGCCGTCAAGTCGGCGCTCGAGGGGCCGCCACCTGTGACGAACTTCTCCACGCCGACATCTGTCGCAACGCGCGGCGATGTCGTCTTCGTGGCAGATGGTCAGGCAGGGGCAGTTTATCGGTTGAACGTGGCGACGAGAGAATTTCAGGCGATCACAGTCGCGGGTGGCGCGCCGTTCGGCTTCCCCATCGACTTGGCGTTGCGCGGTGATTCCTTGTTTGTCGCGGACAGCGCCCGCCCCGGCGTTTTCGAGTTTGACGAGAGTGGTCAATTCCGACGGACGCTCGCCATCGAGGGATTGAAGCGGCCGTCGGCCATCGCGGTGCATCCGGCGAGCGGCGACTTGTTCGTCTTGGATTCGGCGGCCCATGCGTGCCATGTGATGGGGGCCAATGGTTCACTGAAACGGACGCTCGGCCGGCGCGGTGCATCGCAGGGCGAGTTCAATTATCCCGCGGGCCTGGCGTTCGACCCGCGTTACGGCCTGGCCGTGGCCGACTCGATGAACTTTCGCGTACAGGTGCTGGCCGAGACCGGCTCACCGCTCGCCATGTTCGGCCAAAAAGGCGACGCGGCGGGGGACTTCTCGATGCCGCGCGACCTTGCGTTGGACTCGCATGGCCACGTGTACGTCGTGGACAACCAGTTCGAAAACGTGCAGATCTTCTCGCGCGACGGCCAACTGCTGATGGCCTGGGGGCAGGAGGGTCGCGCGCCGGGCGAGTTTTACCTGCCGTCGGGCATCACGATTGATGAACGGGATCGCATCTGGATTGCCGACACCTACAATCGACGCGTGCAGGTGTTTCAGTTTCTCGGTGCGGGCGACCCCCCAACGACGCAGAGCGTGCCATGAAAACGACACCAACGATTCTGGCCGTGCTTTGGACGATCGGGCTGCTGACCGGCGCGCCGGTGAAGTCCGCGCGCGCTGATGAGAGCGTCGTCAACTCGGTGCACAATCTTTCGGCGACCGGCCCCGGCTCGATCCGCGCCTTGAACGAGGGCGAGGTCTGCATCTTCTGCCACACGCCGCACAACGCCAGCCCGCAGGCCCCGCTCTGGAACCGATACAACCCCACGACCTACTATCGAATCTACCAGAGCAGCACCACCGACGCGCGCATCGATCAACCCGGCGGGCCAAGCAAGATGTGCCTTTCCTGCCACGACGGCTCGGTCGCGCTGGGCATGGTGTTGAGTCGCCCGCCGACCGATCCGATCCCGATGAATCAGCCGTTCCTGACCTCGGGCCGCTCGAACCTCACCAACGATCTCTCCGACGATCATCCCGTCGGGTTCCGATTCGATCGGCAATTAGCGGCGCGCGATCACCAGCTGCGCTCGCCTGATCTGGTCTCCCAGCGTGTCAAACTCGGCGAACGCGGCGAGATGGAATGCACGGCGTGCCACAATCCGCACAACAACGAACTCGGCGATTTTCTCCGCGTCACGCAGCGCCAGGGCGCGCTTTGCAACACCTGCCACAAAATGGACGGCTGGCAGATGAGCGCCCACGCCCTCGCGCCGCGATCGGTGCCCGTCACGGTGACCAACGGCGAAGCGCTGCCGTTCGCGACGATGGCTGATGCCGCCTGCTATTCGTGTCACACGTCGCACAACGCGCAGCACCCCGAACGGCTTCTGAACGACCGGCCCAGTGAACTGTGCATCAGTTGTCATAACGGTTTGAACGGGCGGGACATCCAGGGCGTGCTGAATCTGCGCAGTTCGCATCGCTTCAATCGCCTGCTGGATCTTCACGACCCGACGGAGAACCACCTCGCAATGCCGCCGCACAGCGAATGCGTCGATTGTCACAATCCGCACGCCGTGCGCGACAACCCGATCGGGTCGCTCGTACCTGTGTTCGAGCCGCGCGGCGTGCTCGTGCCGCCGCCGATGGAGTTCGTGAAGGGCGTCACCGTCGCCGGCACGCCGACCGACCGGGCGCGGTACTATTACGAAGTCTGCTTCCGCTGCCACGGGGACAATCCCGTCTTCATGCAGGATCGCATCCCGCGCCAGCGCGACAACTTCGGCAATGTTCGCCGCCAGTTCCTCCCGACCAACGCGTCGCTGCATCCTGTCGTCAGCCCCGCGCGGAACTCCGGGGAAGTTCCAAGTCTCATCAATCCGCTCGCGCACCAGGTGTTGAGTTGCCAGAGCTGTCACAACAATCCCGACGCGCGCAACCTCGGTGGCGGCGGGCCGAACGGGCCGCACGGTTCACGCTTCGATTGGTTGCTCGTGGAAAACTACGAGACGGCCGACTTCACGATGGAATCGCCCCAGGCGTATGCCCTCTGCTATCGCTGCCACGATCGCACCAGCATCCTCGGCGACCAGAGCTTCACCTTCCACAACCGGCACGTCGTCACCGGCCGCACGCCGTGCTCGTCGTGTCACGCGCCGCACGGCGTCTCGGGCAGCCCGGCCAATCACAGCGCGCTCATCAACTTCGACCTGCGCATCGTCGGCGGGCAGCGCCGGTTCATCGACACGGGCCGATTCCAGGGTTCCTGCACCCTGACCTGCCACGGCGTTAACCACGTGAATTTCACCTATAGCAACCCCTAGGGCATCCGGAATCGCTCGCCTCCATCGTTGCCACCGCGTATAATGGGGCGTCGCCACCCTCGCCTGATCCCTCGCCGGCATCCGGAGCGCGTCGCCTTGAACCATTCGACTCCACGCCCTGAACGAAACGGTCCGCGCGGCGGTTTCCGCAGTCGATTGCCCGCGCTCGCGTCAGCCTGGCTGCTCGTCGCAGGGTGCGATCTCTTCTATCCCGCGTTGCCCGGCGGCGTCGCGCCGGGGAAGGATTTCGACTCCGCCGCGCTGCTGCCACTCGATGCACAGGGCAAGGCCGTCATCTCCGGCAACATCACAAGCGGCAAGGTCGATGTGTACAGCCTCGGCCCGCTCGAACCCGGCGACCGCGTCATCGTGAGCGTGCGCCCGGCCGCGGGCAGCAACCTCGATCCGATCATCTGCATCTTCAATTCGCAGCAGGAAGTGTTCGCCCTGAACGATGACCTGGACTACGCCGCCGGAAAGGTCGAGTCATACATCGACGAGGTCGTCACCGTCGCCGACGAGCCGTACTACCTTGCCGTGTCGAAGTTCTATTTCGGCGATCGTTCCGGGGCGTACGTCGGTGACGTGGAGATCCGCAAGGGCGAGACGATCCCGACGCCGGCGCAGCAGATTGTCATGCTCGATTTTGACGGAGGTGTCATTTCGATCCCCGGTGATCGAACCTACACCACCGGCCCATTTGATTCCGCTGACATCGACGCGGCCTACACCGGCATGACCGATCAGATCAAGGCGAAGATCGTCGAGACCGTGCGGCAGAACTTTCGCAACACGAGCGTTGTCATCGTGACGACCGACGACCCCGCGCCCCCGGAGTGCACATCGACCGTGTTCTTCGGTGCATTCAGTGAGACCAAGTTCGGCGTGGCCCAGGACGTCGACGCTTATAATCGCGACCGCTGCGACGACGCCCTCGTCTTCACCAATAATTTCGACGATCCCTTCAACCCCCGGCCCAGCGCCGACGGCATCGGCGTGGCCATTGGCAACGTCGCTACGCACGAAATGGGCCATTTGCTCGGCCTCAATCACGTGGCCGACGTGACCGCCCTCATGGACACGACCGGCTCGGCCAGCACGCTTCTGACCGATCAGGAGTTCAAGACGGCCCCCTTGAGCATTACCATTTTTCCGACCGGTAAACAGAACGACATGGCCTTGCTGGATCGCGTTTTGCCCCCCAAAGAGTAGGCGGTCCGGCCCGAGTCGGTCGAAATAATTCCTGGCGGCAATCGTTTGGCCCCGCATCGATAGGGGCGAGGCGCCCGGGGTGACATGCCCGCGGCCTTTCGCGGCCATGCTGTACGGCCGACACGCAAGGAAACGCTCATGTTGAACGCGACGTTTGCCATGATCCTGACCCTGGCCGGCCCAGCGCCGACAGGCCAGCTCTACGCCTCCAGCGAGTGGACACGCGACCACGCCGCCCATCTGCTCCGGCGCGCCGGTTTCGGCGGCACGCCCGAACAGATTGACTACCTGCATCAGATGGGCCGGCGAAAGGCCGTCGATTACCTGCTGAATTACGAGAACGAGCCGGACGAAACGCTGCCGATCGAAGTCTCGCGGGGGTCGAGGCCCGATCGCATGGCGCGCATGGAAATGTCGGAGCAGGAGCGCCAGCGCGAACAGACGCGCCTGCGGCGCGAATCAGCGGCACAGCTTACGCGCGTGCTCGACTGGTGGATTCAGACCATGGTCGCCACGCCGCGCCCGTTGCAGGAAAAGCTCGTGCTGTTCTGGCACGGCCATTTCACCAGCGGCTATCGCGAGGTGAAATCGAGCTACCTGCTGTATCAGCAGAACGAACTGTTCCGCAAGCACGCCGCCGGCAACTTCCGCGATCTGCTGCTCGATGTGACAGCCGACGGCGCGATGGTGCTGTATTTGAACTCGCAGCAGAATCGCAAGGGCAAGCCGAACGAAAACTACGCCCGCGAGCTGATGGAATTGTTCACGATGGGCAGCGGGCGCTACACCGAGAAGGACATCAAGGAAGCGGCCCGCGCGCTCACCGGCATCCAGATCGATCCAGCGACCGGTGAGACGACGTTCAACCGCCGGCAGCACGACGACGGCGTGAAGACGTTTCTCGGGCGCACCGGGCCGTGGGGGCCGGCCGACGTGGTTGACATTATTCTGGCACAGCCGGCGACGGCCGAGTTCGTCGCGGCGAAGTTCTGGACGTTCTTCGCGCACGAGGACCCGCCCCTGAACGTCGTCCATGCCCTCGCGAAGACGCTGCGGAAAAACAAGTACGAATTGAAGCCGATGCTCCGTGAGATGTTCCTAAGCGACGTGTTCTACGGCGAGAAAGCACGGTTCACGCACATCAAAAGCCCGGTCGAACTCGTCGTCGGCACGATGCGCATGCTGGAGGTTGCCCCGCGCGACACGCTGGCCATCAACGTCGCCCTGCGGCAGATGGGGCAGCAACTGATGCAGCCGCCGAACGTGAAGGGCTGGGACGGCGGAGAGACCTGGATCAGCACCAGCACCCTGTTCAACCGGTACAACCTTGTCGGCATGGTGCTCGATGGCACCGACAACCCGCGCGAGCGCTATCGACGGGCGGCCATGCGCCCGCAACTGGAGGCGACGCTCGGTGGCGAGGCGATGGACGCCGGGCTGGTCGATGCGGCCCAGCCTCCGTTCGATCCGATGCCGATGATCCGCGCGAACAAGCTCGAAGCGCCAGAAGCCGTCGTGGATTACTTCGTTCGCCGGCTGCTCCAGCGCGAAATCACCCAGGGGCGGCAGCAGATTCTCATCCGCGCCTTGAAGGACGAGCTACCCGATGGCGGCAAAATCGACGCCGCGTCCGTCCGGCTGCTGCTGCATCTGATCGTCAGCATGCCGGAATATCAGTTGGGTTGAGCGCCGTTTCGAATCAGGTGAGGACGAATGACTGAAATTGCGAACAGCGAATGACGATTGGCGAAAGCGCGAGCGCAGGGCGCATTCGCTATCTGCTATTCGCAATTCGACATTCCGGATTAGTACAAGAAGGCCTTTGCCGCATTCAGTTTTGTGTGTGAGGCTCAAAGATGAATGATTTGACCATCCATACCCGCCGCGACTTCATCGCTCGCGGGCTGACGCTTCTCTCCGGTGCGGCCACCGTCCCGGCGTTCATCGATGCGACTGCGTCGTCGCTCTTGGCTGCCGAGCCGGATGCGGCGCGCGGCAGGAAGCCGGCCCGCCGCGATGACCAGCGCATCCTCGTCGTCGTGCAGCTTGCCGGCGGCAACGACGGCCTCAACACCGTCATCCCATACACCAACGACGCCTACTACCGCGCCCGGCCGCGCATTGCCATCGCGAAGAAGGACGCGCTCAAACTCACGGACAAACTCGGCCTGCATCCGGCCGCAACGGGGATGAAACAACTGTTTGACGACGGCCTGCTCTCCATCGTGCAGGGCGTGGGCTACCCCAATCCCGATCGCTCGCATTTCGTCGCGACCGACATCTGGTCGACCGCTTCCCCCAACGGGCAGCATCACGACGGATGGATCGGTCGATTCTTCGACTGCACCTGCAGCGGCAAGGACCCGTGCGACCCGCGACTGGGCATCGCGCTGACGACCGAATCGCCGCTGGCCTTGCAGGGCCGGCGATTCAGCCCGGTCAGCTTTGACCAACCCGATCAACTCTCGTGGCGCGGGCCGGATGGTTCGCGCGCGGGGCAGGATGCCTTCGAGGCGCTCAACGAGGCCGTTGAAGTCCCGAAAGGGGCGGATCGATTGACCGAGGCGGGCGCGCTGGCGTTTCTTCAGCGCACGGCGATGGACGCGCGGGCCAGCGCGAAGCAGATTCAACAGGCTGCGGGGGGTGGAGGCGGCCGCGCCGCGCGAATGGATCGCGGCCCGGTCGGGGGCAACGGGCGCCGCAATGGCGGGCAACTGGGCCAGCAACTGGCGATGGTCCATCGCATGATCGCCGCGGACTTGCCGACGCGAGTCTATTATGTTTCGCTTGGCGGGTTCGACACCCACGCAGGCCAGCTTGGGCGACATCAGCAACTCATGACTCAGCTCGGCGACGCGCTGTCCGAATTTGTGGAGTCGCTGAAGGCCGACGGGCTGCTCGATCGCGTACTGATCATGACCTTCAGCGAATTCGGCCGCCGGGTCGCCGAGAACGCCTCGCAGGGCACCGATCACGGCGCCGCCGCGCCGCTCTTCGTCGTGGGCAAGGGCGTGCAGCCGGGTGTGGTCGGCCAGCACCCGAGTCTCGACGCCAGCAAGCTCGACCGCGGCGATGTGAAATGGCAGATCGATTTCCGGGCGGTCTATGCGACGGTGCTGCAGCACTGGCTGGGTGCGAGCGCGAAGCAAATCCTGGGCGGAACCTTTGCGCCGATCAAGCTGTTGAAGAAATAGCGAATAGCGGATTACGATTAGAAAAAAACGCAGAATGTAGAAATGAGAATGCAGAAAGGCAATGCCGCCCCGGTTGCCGATTTGGAGAACTTCGACCAGTCTGCTTTCGCTATTCGCTGTTTGCCATTTTCAACGGCCGCTCCGCCACCGCGTCCTGCGCCTGCGGGGCGATTACGTGTACATCTTCCGCCGCCCGGCTCGACTGCTCGAACAGCATCGTCGGGCGCACAAACAACCCCACGACCACGATCGCGCACAACGCCAGCGCGCCCTTCAGCGCGTGGCAACTCGCGACGCGACCGCCCTCGGCCGGTTTGCCGAGATACACCGCGGCAATGATGCGAAGGTAATACGCCGCCGCGATGGCCGAATTGAGCACGCCGAAGATCACCAGCCCCAGCATGGCATCGTGCCGCATTGTCACCGCGCCCGCCGAAATCGCCGAACTGAAGATGTACAACTTGCCGAGGAAGCCGACCGTCAGCGGGAAGCCCATCAGCCCAAGCACGCACAGGGCCAGGCACAGGCTCGCCCACGGATGCTCCCGCGCTGCCCCCGAAAGCTCTTCGATGGATTCAGCCGAGCGATCCTCGTCGGCGTCTTCATCGCGCCGCCGGAAGAACGCCAGCGCCGCGAACGCGCCGAGGTTCATCACGCCGTAGATCGCGACATAGAACAGCACGGCCACCAGCCCGTTCCGAAGCGGCGACGCCACGACCGACTCGCCGACGCCCGGGCCGGCCACGAGACCGACCAGCATGTAGCCCGAGTGCGCGACGCTGGAGTATGCCAGCATGCGCTTCACGTTGTGCTGCATCAGCGCGAGCGTGTTGCCGACCAGCATCGTCGCGGCTGCCATGACCCACAGCAGACCGTACAGCTTCTGATCGAGGACCCAGCCGGTCAGGCTCAACACGCGAATGATCGCCAGAACTCCCGCGAACTTCGGTACGAAGCCCAGCAGCCCACTCACCGGCGCAGCCGCCCCCTGATACACGTCCGCCACGTAGAAGTGCAGCGGCACGGCCGCCAGCTTGAACGCCAGTCCCGTCAACGAGAGCACCAACCCGAGCATCACGAGTTTGTTCGATGCGACGGCCGGGTCGGACAGCACGGCCGCGATGCAGGGCTGACCGGCGCTGCGGCTGAACAGTTGCATCGTGCCCGCTGCGCCATACAGAAACGAGAAGCCGTAGAGCGTGATCGCCGCGGCAAACGCGCCGAGGAAGAAATACTTGCCAGTTGCTTCCTGCGAGTGAATCGAACGACGCGACAGGCCGACCAGCACATACGTCGGCACGCTGACAAGTTCCAGCGCGAGGAACAGGAGCATCAAATCGTTCGCGACCGTCACGAGTGAGATGCCTGCGATCGAGAACAGCGTGAGCGCGAAGAACTCGGCGCTCTCCTCGGAGCGCGGCACATGGCGGTTCACCATGAGGATGAGCGCGCCCACGCCGATCGACACCATCCGCGCGTACCAGACGAGGCCGCTTTCCCAGAGGCCGCTGACCGGCGCAGGGGGATTGTCTTCCATCACGTAGGCCGACCAGAGCGCGCCCAGCAGCGTGAGCAACGCCAACTCGGCGGATCGGGTCTTCCCGCGCGAGGCCGAACCCAACCCGAGAAGCAAAATCGCCGACGCACCACAGACAAGAACCACCTCGGGCATCAGGTGCATCAGAAGCGGGTGCATGGCGAGCATGGAGGTCATGGGTGGCCTCCTGTTACGGGTGCAGCTGTGACTGCTACGCGCGGTTGGGATTCTCGTGAAACGGAATTCTCATGAATCACAACGGCGTCGCCGGTGGCGTCTTCGTTCGCCGGCCCGAGCACTCTCGTAAGGACGGCTTCGTGGAGGGACGGCTCGATCATGTTCATGACGGGCTTGGGATACACCCCGAGGAAGAGGCACACCAGCGCGATCGGTGCGAGAATGCTCACCTCGCGCCGCGTCAGGTCCTGCGTCAATCCGGTGGAAGCGTCAAATCCATGCCCGGGCTCCTTCGGCGGGCCGAACAGCACCCGTCCCGCCATGTGCAACATGTAAATCGCGCCGAGCAGGATGCCGCTCGCGGCGACCACGGCATAAACAGGCTTCAACGGGCCGACCGGCGTGCCGCCGGACTCGCTCGCCGACGTGAACGTGCCGAGCAGAACGAGAAACTCGCTGACGAAACCGTTCAACCCCGGCAGGCCGATGCTCGACATCGTGAACACGATCAGGAAGAACGCCATGATCGGCATCTTGTGCGCCAGGCCGCCGATCTCGGCCATCTCCCGCGTGTGGTAGCGCTCGTAAATCATGCCGACGATGAGAAACAGGGCACCGGTCGATAGCCCGTGATTGATCATGTAAAGCAAGGAGCCGGTCAGGCCGGCCATCTTCAGGCTGAACATGCCCAGCAGGCAGAAGCCCAGGTGCGACACCGACGAGTAGGCAACCAGTTTCTTGACATCCGTCTGTACCCAGGCGGCCAGCGCGCCGTAAACAATCCCCACCACGGCCAGCGTCGCCATTGCCGGGGCCAGGGCCAGCGTCGCGTCGGGCAGCGTCGGCAGGCTCAATCGAAGGAAGCCGTACGTCCCCAGCTTCAGCAGCACGGCGGCGAGAAGGACGCTGCCGGCGGTCGGCGCTTCGGTGTGCGCCAGCGGCAGCCAGGTGTGAAACGGAAACAGCGGCACCTTGATGGCGAAGCCGGCGAAGAACGCCAGGAACAGCCACCACTGCGCATTGAGCGACAACACGCCTTCGGGCGCGAGCCGGCCGAGCACATCCATGTCAAACGTGAAGGCGTGCGTGCCGCCCGGCGCGAGCGGCGCCTGCGACGCCTGCCAGCCAAGGTAGAGCACGCCCGCAAAGGTGAGCATGCTGCCCGCGAGCGTGTAGAGGAAGAACATGTTGGCGGCCTTGGCCCGTTGCGACCCGCCCCAGATGCCGATCAGGAAGTAAAGCGGGATCAGCGTGAACTCGAAGCAGACGTAGAAAAGCAGCAGATCACGGGCACAGAACACGCCGAGCATCGCGCCGAGCAGCATGAGCATGAGCGAGTAATACTCACGATGCCGCTCACCAATTCCCGTGTAGCTGCCCCAGATGGCCAGCGGTGTCAGGAAGGCCGTGAGCAATACGAGCGGCAGGCTGATGCCGTCGACGCCGACGTAATACTGGATCTGAAGGGCGACCGCACCGCTTTGTCCGATGATCCAGTCGGCGCGTTCCACGAGGCCGTAGCCGCCGCGATATCGCGCGGACAGACTTTCCTCGAGGTAGAGCATCGTCGCGGCGACCGCCAGCATCAGGGTGAGGAGGGAGGACGCTAGCGCGAAGCGCCGAACCGCCGCCGGCTCCCAGTCGCGGCGCGAGTACAGCACCATCGCGCACGCCACGGGGAAGAACATGACGAGCGTCAAGATGTGCTCGCCGATCCAACTATTGGCCAGAAACGACATCGCGCCCCTTTTCGCAATTCGCTATTCGACATTCGCCATTCATCATTCCGCCACCATCCACCACAACATCACGGCCAGGCCGACGACCATGCCGACCGCGTAGCCCTGCAGCGCGCCCTGTTGCCACGTCTTGAGACCGTATCCGATCGCGCGGGGAACCGCGGCGATGAGCCACAGAACCAGGTTGATGCAGAAGCGATCCACGGCGTAGCAGAGATCGCCCAGCCGGCGAAGCGGGCGGACGATGCCAGCATCGTACAACTCGTCGAAGTAATACTTGCGGTAGAGCAGTTGATACACCGGACCGCTCGACAGCGCGATCGCCAGCGGGATCGTCGGCCGTCGCAGGTAGAAGAACCGAGCCGTGAGAATACCCCAGATCGCTAGCCCCGCGGAGATGTACATCAGGGCGTGCCCGCCGCCATGGTCGGCTTCGGCGCCGTGTTCGGCTGCATGCGCCATGGTCTTCAAGTCGCTGAAAACCGGGGCGAGGAATGCGTGAAACTTGCCGTGCGGCTCGAACAGGCCGAAGGCGCCGCCCGAGTGCATCGTCACACCGAAGTAACCGACGCCGAGCGCACCAACCGCAAGGACCATCAGCGGGATCGTCATCCATGCGCCGCTTTCGTGCGCGTGTTCGACGCCGACCGGCAACCGCTTCGCGCCGTAGAACGCCATGCAGATCATGCGGAAGGTGTAGAACGCCGTCAGCAGGGCCGTGAAGAGACCGATCCAGCCAAGCCACGGCATGCCGCTGCCCAGGGCCGCATGCAGAATCTCATCCTTGCTCCAAAAGCCCGACAGCAACGGGAAGCCCGCCAGCGCCAGGCCGCCCACGAAGAACGTCCCATGCGTGATGGGCAGGTCGCGCCGCAGGCCGGAAAATCGCCGAATGTCGATCACGCCGTTCATCGCGTGCATCACGCTGCCGGCAGCGAGGAACAGCAGCGCCTTGAAGAACGCGTGCGTGAACAGGTGGAACACCGCCGTGTCGAACGCGCCGACGCCCAGCGCCAGGAACATGAACCCAAGCTGGCTCAAGGTCGAGTACGCGAGAATGCGTTTCATGTCGAACTGCGTCAGGGCGATGGTGGCGGCGATCAGGGCCGTCGCCGCGCCGATCGAGCCGACGATCCACATCGCGTACTGGCTCGACGCAAAGATAACGTGACACCGCGCGACCATGTACACACCGGCCGTGACCATGGTCGCCGCGTGAATCAGCGCGCTGACCGGCGTGGGGCCTTCCATCGCGTCGGGCAGCCAGACGTGCAGCGGCATCTGGGCGCTTTTTCCCATTGCGCCACAGAACAGGAGCAGGGGAATCGCCGACAACCGCCACGCCTCAATGGGCGTGCCGTCGGGCTTGATACCCTGCTCGAAAAAGCCGAACACGGTTCGGTAGTCGAGCGAGCCGAACGTGAGATAGATCAGCAGGATGCCCAGACCGAAGCCGAAGTCGCCGATGCGGTTGACGAGAAATGCCTTCTTCGCCGCCGCCGCCGCTTCGGGCTTTTGATAATAGAACCCGATGAGCAGGTAGCTCGAAAGGCCGACCAGTTCCCATCCCAGGTAGAGCAGCAGGAAATTGCCCGCCAGCACGAGCATGCACATGGAGAAGACGAAGAACCCGAGAAACGCGAAGAACCGTTCGTAGCCGCGCTCGGCGTGGCCGTGGTGATCGCGCATGTAGCCGACGGAGTACATGACGATGAGCAGGGCGATGCCGGTGACCGTAAGCAGCATCACGCACGTCAACGGATCGACGCGGAAGGACACATCCAGCCACGAGCCGCCGCCGACACTCAACCAGGAATACATCACGATCGGTTGCGCCAACTGGGCGACCGCGTGCGCATCGTTTGGGTCCACCGCGTTGACGCGCTGGAAGAGAATGATCGAGCAGGCGAACGCTCCGGCGACACCGAGCAGCACGAGCCAGTGCGATCGATCGCGCAGCCCGCGCAGACCAATCAGCCCGACCCAGGCGGCGCCCGCCAGCGGCAACATCGGAACCAAGATCGCCCACAACTTCAGGTGCATCGCTTCCACTCATCTGCCGCGAGATCATCCGCGGCCCTGTCACCCGCCGCGCCGGCGAGCGACGTCAATCTATCCGCGCAGGCCGCGCCAGCTTTCCGCGTCCAGTGTCCCGCGTCGGCGGTACAGCATCACCACGATGGCGAGGCCCAGCCCCGCTTCGACCGCGGCGATGGCCAGCACGTACAGGCCGAACATCTGACCCTGGAGATTCTTCCACACCATCCCCATCGCGACGAGATTCACCAGCACGCCCTGGAACATCACCTCGGTGCAGAGGAACATCACGATCAGATTGCGGCGCGTGAGAAATCCCACCACACCCAATCCGAACAGGGCCGCGCCCAGCACCATCAATCCCGTCGCACTGCTCATCGCGCTCTTCTCATTGTGTGCCACTGCTTCAAGCAGTGCGGTCGTTGCGTCATCTTCATCCACAGCGAGCAAGCTCGCCTGCTAAATGGCCGCGGCCTTGGGCGGCCCTGCGCACCCTCGCTAGAACGGCTTCACGTGTCGCCCGATCTCGCCGGGCCGCCGCGCCTCGGCCGCGTCTTCCATCGCATGCGGCACTTTCTTCCGCGCAATCGCGATCGCGCCGATCATTGCAACCATCAGCAGCACGCCGGCCAGTTCCACGCTCACGGCGAACTGCGGCGACATCAACATCTCGCCGATGGCCAGCACGTTGCCGGTTTCGCCCTTCGTCGCCAGTTTCTCCACGCCGGCGGTCGCCTTCGACCAATCGTGTTTCACAATCGTGCCGCCGATGACACCGACCAGCACGAACCCGGCGAGAATCGCCGCCAGCGGCTCGCGCGCCGAGCGATCGTAGTCCAGCGCCGCCGCGAACTGCCCGCCCGTCGTCGGGGCCGACTGCTGCGCCAGCATGATGACAAACACATACGTAACCAGGATCGCGCCGGCATAAACGATCACCAGCGACGCCCCGAGAAACTCCGCGCCGACGAGGAACATCAGCCCAGCCGTGCTCAAGACCACCACGATGAAAAACAGCGCCGAATAAACCGGTCGTTTGTGGGTCACGACCCCGATTCCGCCGGCCAGCGTCAACGCCGCGAGAATGCAGAAATACACGCGCCCGGCCTGTTCGCCGAGAATCTGCCCAAGCAGCATCAGCCCCGCGCCGGCCGCAATGGCCATCAGCGTCCAGAGCACGCCGCGGCGCACGCCGCCGCTCGCCTTGGGCAGCGCGAGGTACGTCGCCAGCGCCCCAAGCGCCGCCACGCCATAGATGCCATAGACCAGTTCAGACCGCATATCGAGTATCCGTTTACCGACGCACCACGGGCTTCAACGCCTGTTTCGCGTCTTCGTGGATCGTGCTGCCTTTGTACGGGTTTGGGCTGCCGCCGTGCGATCCGCATGGCCCATCAACAAAGCCGGCACACTGATGTCCTCATCCAAGGCATCCCAATGCAAACCCGTGCCGCCTCCGCTCATTTCGCATTTCGCCAGTTGCTTCGCGGTCGCGCGCGCCAGACGAGGGAAGTACGCGAGCGGAACGGACAGTTGTCGCCCGTCCTTCAACTCAATCCATAGGTTCGAATCGTCGAACCAAACGCGGCTTGCCGCCGGCTTATTCGCCAAAGAAACCATGCCATGCCCTTCGGATCAGACGCTCATTGGCAGCGACGACTCGCATCAGTCTCGTCAATTCTCGTGGAGCCATACCATACGATTCCGCCAGCTCGATGCGAGGCTCGATCCAGAACTTTGCGACGCGATCGCCTTTTCTTACGTGCACATGCACCGGCTCACGTGGAGTGCCCTCGTTCGAAAAGAAGAAAAACTTGTATCCTTCAAAACGAAGCACTACCGGCATTTCGCCACATGCCTCACTAATACCCCGTAATCGCCGGACCCTTCCGCGGCTTCTCGTCCTTCGTCCGGTCGAACACCATCAGCAGCTTTTCCTTGTCGAAGATCATCTCCTCACGCGAGCCGCCGACCAGATGATACTCCGGCGTCAACTCGATTGCATCGACCGGGCAGGCTTCTTCGCACATGCCGCAGTAAATGCACCGCAGTTCGTCGATGTCGAACTTGATCGGGTACTTCTCGCGGTCGGGCCAGGGGCTCTCCGCACCCTCGATGTGAATGCAGTGCGCCGGGCAGGCCGTCTCGCACATGAAACACGCCACGCACGCCACGCGGCCCTGCTCATCGCGATTCAGTCGATGCACGCCGCGGTAAATCTCCTTGCGAAGCGTGCGTTTCTGTTCGGGATATTGCACCACCGTCTCGTCGCGCAGCCGCTTCTTGAACATGTGCCGCAATGTCGTCTTCATCCCGCCGAAAATCTGCGGCAGGTACAAGCGCTCGCCCATCGACAGCGGCGGCTGCGTCACATAAACCACGTCTGTCTGTTTCCAATCCTGCCCGTTAGACATGGCTCATTGCCTCCCGACCCGGCGCCGTCGTCCGGCTCACCGGACCCAGGCTCTGTTGCCGGCCCGTGATCGGCTTGCCGCCCAGCGCGCTCACCGCACCGCCGATCAGGAGAATCGCCCCGTTGCCGACCAGCGTGAACCACTGCGGCCAGCCGTAGTAGATCACCGCGCCCTGAATCGCCACCAGCGCCATCGACATCGGCACGAGGCTCTTCCACGCCAGGCGCATCAACTGGTCAAATCGAAATCTCGGAATGGTCCAGCGGATGAACATGTACACGCAGATCAGCAGGAAGATCTTGCCCGACATCGCCCCGACCCGCGCCAGCATCGCCAGCACAGACGGATCCTCATTCAGCCAAACCCACCCCGGCACGCGCCAGCCGCCGAAAAACAGGCACACCATCAGCGCGCTCGACGTGATCATGTGCGCGTATTCCGCAAGGAAAAACAACGCGAGCTTCATTGCGCTGTATTCCGTGTGATACCCGCCGACCAGCTCCTGCTCGCTCTCGGCCAGGTCGAACGGCATGCGGTTCGACTCCGCCAGGGCCGTCGTGAAGAAGATCAGCGCCACCACAGGGTGATACGCCGCGATCCACCAATGCGCGGCCTGATACGCGACCATGTCCTCCAGCCGCAAGGCCCCGGCCGTTAGCACGACCGTCAGGATCGCCAGCCCCATCGGGATTTCGTACGAGAGCATTTGCGCCGCCGCGCGCATCCCGCCGTAAAACGAGTACTTGTTGTTGCTCGCCCAGCCGCCCAGCACGACGCCGTACACCCCCAGCGACGCGACGGCGAGAATATACAACAGTCCAATATCAATGCTCGCCACCTGCACCTTCAGCGGCGCGGCATCGGCCGCCATCCATGGCCACCGAAACGTCCCGCCCCACGGAATCACCGCGAAGCCGATCAGCGCCACCACGAAAATCGCCAGCGGCGCCAGCACGAACAGCACCCGATCCACGTTCCGCGGAATGATGTCTTCTTTCAGCAGGAACTTCAGCCCGTCGGCCAGCGGTTGCAACAGGCCCATCGGACCCACGCGGTTCGGTCCGTACCGATCCTGCATCCACGCCGCGATCTTGCGCTCCAGCAGAATGCCGTACGCCACGGCTGTCATGATGCCGCCCAGCGCCGCAGCAGACAGGATCAGGCTGAACCAGAATTGGTCGGCCAGGATGTCCTTCACGCCTTCGATCATCAGTGTGCGTGCTCCGGCATCGCAGGTGGGACATGCACCGACGCAAAGGCCGGCATCGCCTTCGCCATGGCTTCGCGCACCTTCGCCGCCTGATACAAACCCTGCCCGCCCCAGATCGCGTGCAGGTACTGCCCGTCGCTTTGACAGCCTTCGATCGGCGCGATCGCCGCCTCGAACGGCTGCACTTTGTCCTGTGCGTTGATGAACGTTCCCGCCCGCTCGGCCCACGAGCAACTCGGCATCACGATGGTGGCCGCGTCAGTCAGCGCGCTGGGGAAAAGGTCTTGCGCGAAAAGGGTCTCAATCTTGCCGAGGGCGCTCTCCAGTTCCTTCGTCACCCAAGGCTTGGGATAGCCGCCGACGATCCATGCCCCGGCAAACGCCCCTTCGCCCGCCTTCTTCACGAATTCGTCAAACGTCGCGCGATGGCCGCCCAGCGACGCGAGGATCATCTCAATTCCGCGGCGGTTCGGGCATTTCTCGGCCAGCACGCGGAATTTCACCGCCGAGCCGTTGCTCGATCCCTTCGGAAACGTGTCGTCTTCACCTTCATACGGAACCGGCCCCATCGCCAGCGTGCTCTGCGGCGCGATCGACCGCACGAACGACGCAAGCATCCACGCCTCTTCGCACGCCATGAATGGCGACAGCAGCACGGCGATTTTCCCACCGTCCGTCGACCGCGCGAGCGAGTCCAGCCGCACGCGAACGATCCCCGGCAGCGCGCTCCAGTCCGGCGAATCGACCTCCATGCCGCGCCGGACCATCAGGCGATTCAATCGTTTCTCGTCGTGCGCGTATTTCCAGCCGAATCGCCCGTCGTCGCACATCCACCAGTCGTTCACACCGGGGTTGTAGCGCGGCTTGACGCGATAAACCGTGCCGTTGTTCTGATCCACGCGAACGGCGCAGCCCGTGGCACAAAGCGGGCAGATCGAATCGCCCCCGCGCAGAAACCACACACGCTGATCCATCAAAAAGTCTTTATCCAGCAGCGAGCCGACCGGGCAGATGTCCACCACGTTGCCCTGCAGCCGATTCTCCAGCGGCACACCGGGGAAGACATCGATCTCCGCGCGGCTTCCGCGGTTCACGATCGCCAGCTCGCCCGTCCCGGCGACTTCGTTGCAGAATCGCACGCACCGCGAACACATCACGCAGCGATCCTGATACAACAGCGTCTTGCTGCCGACATCCTTCTTGGGGTTCTTGTTCTTCGCCTCGACCATGCGACTGGTCGATTCGCCGAACTTGAGGCTGTAATCCTGCAGATAGCATTCGCCCGCCTGGTCACACACCGGACAGTCCAGCGGGTGATTCAGCAGGAAGTATTCCATGCAGTGCTTCTGATTGTCTCGCACCTTGTCGGAGTCAAAGCGAACTTCCATCCCGTCTTTGATCGGCGTCTGACAACTGGGCATCAGCCGCGGCGCCCATTCCAGTGCCTTGGTCTTCGGATTGGGCATCTTCATTTCCATCAGGCACAACCGGCACGACGCCACGATGGAAAGCCCGGGGTGGTAGCAGTAATGGGGAACGTCCCAGCCCGCCTCGAGGACGGCTTGCAGCACGGGGATGCGATCCCGGCATTCGACTTCCTTGCCATCGACGATGATCTTGGGCATGCCACTCCAGACCCGTGCGAGACCCCGTAGCGACCAGGGATCGCCGCCATGTTGATGCCGTTATAATGCGGATCAGCCGGTTTGTGAATAACGTCACAATCTTCGGCCGGCTGGGGCAAGGCGAGACCGTTCTTGGCATACTACGCGCGAATCGGGTAAAATCGCGGCACTTCGGCGCGGGACGTCGGATGCACGAAATCGAGTTCTCCGCCGGCCCGATGACTCGGTATGCTTCGCATGACGACTCAATCACCAATTCGAAAGGTTCGATCCAGGACGGGTGCGGTACTGGTACGGGCCGGCTCACTGCTCCTCGGCCTTTCCGGAGGGTTGTCCGCGCAGCCAACATCTGCGCCGACCAAGCCAGATTTGGCCGATCGCACGGTTGCCAGTGCTGATTCGCCCTTGCCTGAAATCGACTTGATTGGTCTGCCGGAAGAAGTCGCGGCGGACCTCAAAGCCGCCTACGAAAAGGCAAGATCAGATCCCAGGAACCCCGAAAAAGTTGGAGAATTAGGCATTCTCTGCCAGCGTGTGGCCAAGACCTCCTCGGCAGTCGAGTACCTGGAGCTGACCACTCGCTTGGCTCCCGGCGAGATGAAGTGGCAATACTACCTCGCACTGGCCTTGGAAGACTCCTATGAATACTCGCGTGCGACGGAGGCCTACCGGGCGGCAAACCGACTCGACCCGAACTATCCGGCAGTAATCGTGCGCCTGGCCGATCTGGTCCGCGAGAAGGACGTGAACGAGGCGTTCGGGTTGTATCAAAAGGCGGCGACCCTTTCACCCAAGGATCCGCGGATTCATTTTGGACTAGGTGAATGCGCTCGACTGAAGAACCAGCCCGATGAGGCGATCAAGCAATACAAGAAAGCACTCGAATATGCTCCCAAGTACGCGAAAGTTCACGGCGCACTGGCGAGATTGCTGACAGCTCGCGGTGATCGAGTCAACGCGGCGCTTCATGCCGATGCGGAGAAGAGAGGGCGGGAGCCGCCGGTGGTGCGAGACCCGCTTGTGATTCGCGTCATGTGCATCGGGGCGAATCCCGAGTGGCTGTTGGACGTGGCTGGGCAGTTGATCGACCTGGCGGATTTTGATCTGGCTGTCACAGTCGTATCGCAATTGCGCAAGCATCCCCGCTACGAGGACCAGGCGAATAAGCTCTTGGGCCGCCTGCACTATTTCCGTCACGAGCTCGATCTGGCCGTCAAGTACTTCGAAAGCTACCTGGCTCAATTTGGAGGCGATGACGAAAACCGGGTCTTGTACGCCCAGGCGCTCCTGGAGTTGAAGCAGTACGATGAGGTTACCAAGAACTATCTCTTGATACTGAAGAACAAGCCCGATGATCTCGAATTGCTCTCCCAGATCGGTACCGTCGGATTGTTGAGCGGCAATCCCGAAGCCATCAGGTACTTCCAGCAGGCCCTGCTTCGGAATCGAAAGCACCCTGGTGCCTGCGTCGGACTTGTCGCGGCCTTCCTTCTTTCGAACGACTTTGAAAGTGCCGGCAAGGCCTATCCCAACACGCTGCGAGCGTTTGAGTCGCCCGAGGAGTATGACAGCGAGTTGATCGGCAAATTGCTCTATGTCTTGGGCGAGCGAAGAAAAGACCCTTTGACACCGATCGATCCGACCGTGTTCATCAAGTTCGCGGAAACCCTCAAGCGCAACAACTACCCCCAATCCGCGGAGCGAATTCAATACCCGCTCAGCACGGTCGCCGGAGTGGTTGAGCGCTGGGCCAAGAAATCCGACTTTGCCAAGTCGTTTCAACTTATCCAGCACTGCATTCAATGCGATGAGGGGGGCGTCATTCGAGACGCCATGTCGCGCGTCGTACAGAATGTCCACCTTCAATCGCCTGCTGCTTGCATCCAGTTCTTTCGAGACAACGGCAGAATTGCAGAGAATGACGCCTCGCTTGCAAACATGCTGGCGTGGGTCCGCGCCACGTCGGCGGAGGCGGGCGTGCGGAATGCCCAGGAAGCGATGCGGCTCGCCGCCATCGCAGACAAAGCAACCGGCCACAAGAACCCCGAAGTGCTTGACACGATTGCCGCGGCACATGCCGAGGGCGGCGACTTCCCCAGGGCTGTTCAGACTCTTCAGGAAGCACTGAAAATGAGTGCGACCACGGCCTCGAACGCCCGCGTCGCTCGATTCCGTGAACGTCTTGCCATGTATGAAAAGAAGACTGCCTACCGGCACTGATCGAATGCGAAAATGAGAGGCGGTTCAAATTCCTTTTGGCGGTAATTGTTTCATCAATTCTTCCGCCGCGATGCGATGCTTCTTGGCCAGATCCCAGTTCATCATTTCCCGGTGGATCGTCGCCAGGTAGCGATGCGCGTCCAGAAGATTGGGTTGCATTGACACCGCCAACTCCAGCGGCCCCTGCGCCCGGCGAAACTCCTTCAAATGCGTCAGCGCCATCCCCAGGTGCATGTGAGCGACGGGGAAGAAGTGTTGGATGCCCACGGCCCGCAGCGCCGCCTCGGCTGCTTCTTCAAAGCGCCCCAGCTTCAGTAGCGCGAACGATTGGCCGTTCAGGGATTCGTGGTCCGCTTCATTCAGCGCGACGGCCTTTTCGTATGTTTCAACGGCTTCCTTCCATTTCTGCGTCGCGAGCATCGCCCCGCCGAGCATGTGGTGGATGCGGGCGTCGTTCGGGTTGCGCACCGCAGCTTGCGACAGCAGGTCGATCGCTTCCTGCTGCCGTCCGAGGTTGAATCGGACTGCTGCCAGGAGCAAAGCCGCATCCGGCAGGTCCGGGTGGCGCGCGATCAGCCGCTCGATGATGTCCGAGGCCCGCTGCGGCTGTCCAAGAAAGTGCAGGCATCGTGCCAGAGGTGTGGCAAACCGCGGTTCGTCCGGGTTCGCCGCGTACAGCGGTTCGAGCAATCGGCACGCGTCGTTCAGCCTGCCGGCCTCCATGTAACTGACCGCCAGGTTGTAGTTCCCCTCGCGAACGGCCACATCGGCATTCTTCTTGGCATCCTGGTCCAACGCATCGATGTAGCCGAGGTCAACCAGGTGCTGCATGACGGCCGCCTGGTCAAACGGCTGTTCGCGTTTGCCGGGCGGGTGCATCCCGGCGTCGCCTTCGACGCCGTCCCAGCTTTCAATTCGCTCAATCTCGATCTGGCAATCGAACGCGGGCACAAGCACATTGCCGTCCATGTCCTGCCCGACCGGTAGGCCGAACATCGTGAGAATCGTCGGCGTGATATCCAGCAGCGTGGCCCCAAAGATGCGATCGTCCGGGCGAATGTGCGGGCCGCGCATGAACAGCACACCCAGCGGACGATGCCAGGCGGCATCCATCGCCGCGTCAACGGCCGGGTCATTCGCATGGTGCGCGGTTGGATCGGCGACGGGACGAAGATGATCGCTGTGAAACCCGTGATCCGAAAGGACGATGATCGTGGCTTCGGGGCCGGCCAGTTCGACGAGTCGCGCGAGCATGAGATCGTGAAACTTATAGATGCCCGTTATGACGTGCTGATACAGCTCGAAGTCGCGTTCGCTGACGTTCGGCATTCGCGGCGGGTGAAACGGCATGAAGTGGTGGGAGACCACGTCGATCGCATCGAAGTACGTCGCGATGAAGTCCCACGGCTCGTTCTCGAGAATCGTCGTGGTCGCCGCCTGAATGGTGGCGGCTTTCGCGAGCACGGCTGCGAGTTTTGCGGGGCGGTCGTCGCGCGAGCGGTCGATCTCGTCCAGGCGCGGAATAAATTCGCGCAGCGCCTCATCGCCGATTTCAGATGGATGGATGCGCAGTTCGCCGAAAGTTTCAACGCTCGATGCGGGGTGTACCGATTCGCCCGGAAGAGGCCAATTGTCCTTTGGGCTTTTCGGCGGAGATTCGGCGAATTGATTGCTGATGCAAACGCCGCGGATCGGTTCGGCAGGGTGCGACGCGAAGAATCCCACGGTGTGCGGAGTCAGACCGGATTGATGAAGGATGTTCCAGATCGCTTTGCAGGAACGGGAGGTGCTGCTGACGGCGCGAACGCCGGGTGCGGCCTCGATCGGCTCGACGAATCCGCGAATCCCGTGTTTGAAGGCGCGTTTGCCCGTGGCAATCGAAGTCCAGAGGATCGGTGAGAGCGGCGGGTTGAGCGTGGCGATTTCGCCCATGGTGCCGGCATCGATGAGTGCGGAGAGCGTCGGCATCTCGCCGGCATCGACAAGCGGCGAGATGATTTTCCAGTCAGCGGCATCCCAACCAATGAGAAACACACGCTTAGCAAGTCGTTGAGCCGCCATTCACCAATCCCAAGAGCGTCCGATAAAAAAGATAGCGACAAAAAAAAGCCGGTGCCGCCCCGTCAGGGGCAGCACCGGCAAAGGATATCGAACACATTGCCGACGGCAATGAGCCTTCGACGGTGATTACTTGCGGCGGCGAATCAAGCCGACTGCGCCGAGAGCAAGCAGAGCCAGCGAGCTGGGCTCCGGTGCACAGGCGACAATGCCGACGCCCGGGGTGCTCTCGTAAGCATAGTCAACGATGTTTCGCGGCTGGCCACCGGTTGTGCCACCCATCTGGATGCGGGCAGTGCCGTAGTGGATTTGACCGGTCGCCTCATTCTGGAAGCGGAAACCGACGCAGTTGTCGCTGCTGTTCAACAGCATCGGGGCACCTGCGTTGACCGTTTGCGTCCCGACGTTGGTCGAGAACGGATCAGCCGGGCCGATCGACGCGCCAGGAGCCAAGCGAGCGTACGTCGTGGTGCTGCCGGCAAGCGTTCGCATGTTGGTCGCAACGGTCTGACCGCTCGTCGTGGACGAGAAGAAGTTCAGGGACGTGCTGCTCCACGGGTTGATGTCCCAGCCAGCCAGCGCGCTGGTCGCCCCGGTGGCACCCGTGACGACGTTCAGATAGACGCCCGCCGTCGTTGACGGGACATTGATGTTTACAACGCCGCTCCAGACGATCGCGGCTTCAGAGGCTTGCGAGGCGGCCATTGCGCCAGCCGCAGCCGCGCCAGCGCCGAGCCAGCGCTTGTCGAACTTCGACAGGAGTGTTTGCAGACTGTTCATTATTCTCTCCTCCAGAAATTGTGTCCGATTCCTTTGTTTGGGGGGTGCTTCTTCCCCACAGCAAAGGGCAATGTACCACAAGCCACGTCGCAAAGTCAAGCTTTCGAGAAGCTTAGAATGTTTTTTTTCGGCTGACCCATCTAGGGTAACATCCTCATTGGTTATCGGGCGATCATGTCGGAATCGCCGACAGTTCAAATCATAACCACATTATAATCAATCTGTTATGTCATAATCGCCGTGACCACAATCTGTTTTATCGCATTCCAAAGGCATGACTTGCCGTCGGTTTCGAGCAGATTCTGACGATGCTTGAACCAGGAAATGAAGGTTCAATAACCCCATCGAAAAATGCTTAATCAATTCCGGCATTGAACCTTGCAATTACTTGATTCCCATCTCCCGTTTCGTTTAGGATTGCATTACGGGGTCGGCTGAATTGTGCAGTCGAATGGTCCGTAGGTCGTGAGACGAACGTTCTCCTGTGCGAGACGTCGGTATTTTTTTTGGGAGGAGGATTCCCTTATGAAGCGTGATGTTTCGAAGTCAAGCTTCCTTTCCCGGTTGGACCGCGTGGTCGGCACCACGGCGGCGGCTACGGCCGCAGCTGCCGGCGTCGGCATGGTCGGAACCGCGGAAACGGCGGAAGCGGCGCTGGTCGTTGTGACGCCCGGCGCGCCGATCGTGATTCCGGACAATCTCGACGGCCTTTACATGAACGTGGTAACCGGCCAGACCAGCCCTCCGCTGGCGCCTGGTTTCGCTGGCTACGACATCAACCCCTACTCGGCGGTTGCTGGCCAGATGCACTTGTGGGGTCCCACGGCGAACACGTGGTACAACCCGCAAGGCGTGATCGGCGGCAACTACAATCTGCCGTTCGGCACGGTTATTTCCGGTGCGGCCACGGCCTTCTTCCGGCCGGGTGGCGGCACGAACGTTGCCACGAACATGAACCTGAACAGCGACCAGAACTGTCTGGGCTTCCGGTTTGTGAATGAGAACGGCGGCGGCACGCACTTCGGCTGGGCACGCGTCAACTTCGGTGCTTCGGCTGGTGTTCGCTCGATCACCCAGTACGCGTACGACGATGTCGCCGGCACGGCCGTTTCGGCCTGCGTTCCGGAGCCGACAAGCCTGGGCCTCCTGGCCTTGGGCGCCATCGGCTTGGTTTCGCGACGACGCCGGTCGTAATGTGTGACCTGAAGTAAGTAAGATCTCCGAGAATACCCAAGCGGCCCGCATCTGAAGAGGTGCGGGTCGCTTCTTTTTTTACTCGCAATGAGTTTCGCTCGGTTCGGCGAAACAGGGCTACCTGGCTTCGTCCAGATCAGGGTACCCGTCACCGAGGCGTTTATGGCGCACCGCCTTCAGCGGGTCGCCGGCTTGCTCATAGAGCTTGGCCAACTCGCGATGCGCGTCGAAGAATCGGGGCGATTGCGACACAGCGACCTCGAACGATCGAATGGCACGCTGTGGTTCATTCAGGCCGACCAGCGCGCGGCCGAGGTTGTAGTGCGCCTGCGGGAAGAAGTAGAGCAGCCCGATCGCGCGCAGGGCGCTTTCACCGGCGGCCTCGAATTGACCCTGCATCAGGAGCGCCTGGGCAAGGCCGTTGTGGCATTGGGCGAAGTCCCCATCGAGTTCGATTCCCCGTTCGAAGGCCGCTTGGGCTTCGGGCCACTGCTGCTGTGACACAAGTGTGGCACCCAGCAGGTATTGAAGGGCGGCGGACGGCGGGTAACGATTCTGTGCATCGCGGATGCGCTCCAGCGCCCGATCGCGGTTTCCGTCGCGCAGCTCCAGAGCGATCCAGATCAGATCGCTGTCGGCCGTACGCCAACCGCGTGATTCCATCGCTTCAACCTCGGAACGCGCTTCGGGATAGAGCGCGAGATCGAAACAGACCCGCGCCAGCTTCAACGCGTACCGCGGCTGATCCGGATAGGCGGCGCGCAGCGATTGGAGAATCTCCTTCGCTTTGGCCGCCTTGCGATGGTGCATCAGCACGGATGCGAGGTTGAACTTCGATTCGGCGTGGGCGATCTCCACGGCCTGTTTTTCATCCGCGGTCCCGGCCGGGAGGTAACCCAGCTCAACCAGGCGCTGGACCACTTCGGCCGAGGCATAGGGGTCCTGTCGCAGGTCCGTCGGGTGCAAGAACTCATCGCCGGGCACGGCATCCCAGCTGGGGATCGGTTCGATCGGCGGTACGGGTGACTCGAAGATGCCCGGCAGCACGCGGCCGTCCATGTCGCGTCCGACGGGCAACCCGAAGAGCCGCAGAATCGTCGGCGTGACATCCAGCAGGTTGGCGCCATAAACGCGTTCGTCCCTGCGAATGTGCGGCCCGCAAAGGGCGAGCACGCCAAACTGACGATGCCATGCCGCGGCCTGTGCTTCGGGCGACTGGCCGGCATGTGCCGAGTGCGGTCGCAGGTGGTCGCTGTGGAATCCGTGATCCGACACGAGCACGACGGTCGCGTCGTCGCCGGCAATCTCCAGCAGCCGCCCGAGCATTTGGTCAAACAGGGTGTACAGCGCTCGAATGACGCCGTTGTAACAGTCGTAGTCCTGCTGCGAGACGGTTGACAACTTCGGGGGGTGATACGGCATGAAATCGTGGCCGACGACGTCGAGCGCGTCGTAATACACCGCGGCGAAGTCCCACGGTTCGGATGCCATCAATTCCGTCGCGGCGTTGTGAACCGACATCGTGCGAGACAGCGCCGTCGCCAACAGCATCGGCCGGTTGTCGCGGGTGAGGTCGATCGACTGAAGCCTTGGAATAAAGGTCGCCATTTCCGGAAACGTGAGTTCGCCGGGATGCAGTCGCAGGTCAGCCAGTCGTTCGGATCGATCGGCCGGATGGACGCAACCCGCCGGCAAGATCCACGGCGCCGCGGGATCGGCGGGGGGGCCTTCCGAGTATCGATTCGACACGCACACGCCGCGGATCGGCTCTGCCGGATGCGATGCAAACCAACCCAGGACCAGCGAGTTCAGGCCGGATTGCGAGAGGATGTTCCAGATCGCCTTCGTGGTGCGCGATGTGCTGGATACGAGGCGAAGTCCGGGGCCGTCGGGATTGGGTTCGACGAATCCGGTGATTCCGTGCTTGTCAGCTGTCTTGCCGGTCGCGATGGAGTTCCACAGGATTGGCGAAAGACACGGCTGAAGCGTCGCGATGTTGCCGATTGTTCCCGCGTCGACGAGGCGATTGAGATTCGGCATCTCGCCGGCGTCGAGCATGGGGTGGATGACCTTCCAGTCGGCGGCGTCCCATCCGATCAGCAAGACTTTCTTGGCGAGGCGTAATGATTCCATTCCGGGTATCGCAGTCGTACTTGTTCGTGCGCCGACGGCTTCGCGTCAGCTTCCGCGAAGAATGGGAAGTTCGTACACGGCGGGGTTGAGTCGCTTCAGGACATGCTGCACCCTTCCGACATCCTGTCGGCGGATGTGTTCTTCAAACTCCGGCCGGAATTTCTCAACAATCGTTCGGATCGGGAACGCCGCGCCGTCCGGCAGGCCGCAGATCGACAGCCCCGGCATCATGCCCATGTTCTTCGTGACCTCGACGATCAGGTCCAGGTCCTCGATCCGCCCGGCCCCCAGGGCGATGCGCAGGGCAATCTTGTACAGCCAGTTGGTTCCTTCACGACATTGCGTGCACTGGCCGCAGCTTTCGTGCGAATAAAACCGGGCGATGTTGGCCAGGACCTGTCGGATGTCGGCGTCGTGCGGGATGACGATCGCTCCGGCCGTGCCGAGTCCCAGAAGGCCGTACTTGCGAACGTCGTCGAAATCAAGGCGACAATCTAATTCCTGCTCCGTCAGGACGCCGACCGATAAGCCGCCGGGGATGCACCCCTTGACCCGTTTGCCTTCGAGCATGCCCTGGCCGAAATCCTCGCCGAAGATCAGCTCGCGGCAGGTTATTCCCAGAGGAGCCTCAAAGCAGCCGGGCCGTTTCACCGGTCCGCTTAGGGTATAGAGCTTCGGGCCATTGGAGCCTTCCGGGCCGAGGGATTTGAACCAGTCCACGCCTCGCTCGACGATGTGCGGCACGCAGCAGATCGTCTCCACGTTGTTTACAACGGTCGGCCGGTGGAACAGCCCCTCAATCGCGGGAAAGGGCGGCTTGATCCGCGGCCAGCCCCGCTTGCCTTCGAGGCTCTCGATCAGGCCGGTTTCTTCGCCGCAGACATAGGCCCCCGCGCCGCGGTGAATGTAGCACTCGAGGTTGTAATCCGTGCCGAAAAGTTTCTTTCCGAACAGCCCGGCGGCATAGGCCTCATCGAGGGCCTTCTGCAATCGATGAAACTGCTCGTGGAACTCCACGCGCATGTAAATGTAGGCCACGGTGGTTCGAGTGGCGAAGCCGGCGATGAGGATTCCTTCGAGCAACTGGTGCGGGTCCTGCTCCATGAGCACGCGGTTGCAAAACGTCCCCGGTTCGGATTCGTCGGCATTGACGCAGAGATAAGTGATCGTGCGATCGGCCGGCAAGAACGACCATTTCATGCCGGTGGGGAAGCCCGCTCCGCCGCGGCCGCGCAGCCCGCTGGACTTGATAAATTCCACGGTGGCGTCCGCGGTCCATTCAGTGAGGACTTTCCTGGCGGCGGCATACCCTCCGCGCGAGCGATAGACTTCCAGCTTGTGGGAGTCGGGTACGCCGACGTTCCTGAGCAGGACCGGTTCAAACTTCGCCATTTAGCCTCCGACCACTGTGCGGAAATACGCGTCAGGGGTGATAGTTTGGAAGTAAAAGAGGCTCCATGCAACACAGGCGACCGTGACCCAGTTTCGCCAGCCCCACGGCGATTGATCGATCTTGACGGGCTTGGTGCAAGGCATGTCGAACATCCGTCCCGCGGCGAGAGCCAGCCAGATTGGCAGATAGTCCAGGGCGAATCGGCTATAGCCGCTCTGGAGGAATCCGGGGCTGTGATAGCACATGTCGCCGAGCATGACCGCGAGGCTGCATAGGAGCAGTGTTCGCGTACTTGGCTGCGCGAGACACGATCCGAATGCGATCAACAACCAAATCACGATGGGAGTCGTCCAAAGGATTCCCGTGCCGATGTTGTTCAACTCGGTAACCTGCACGCCGTCCCAACCCAAGGCGACGTGCGGCGGGGCAATGAACTGGTAGTAAGCGTTCTCGGGGATGAAGTGATGCGAGAAGACACCGTGAGCGCGGAAGCGATCCTCGACGTAGCCTGCGGAGCGGTTTTCGTAGATGTAGCCGTAGCCGAACTGGAGGGGGTTACCGAACTTCAGGTAGTTAAGCGTAAGGAGCGGTGCGGCGATAACCGCAAGCCCCAGGATCGTCCCAGCCGCTCGCTTGTTACGCGAGAAACCTCGCTCGACTGATGGTCGGCGCCAGGCGGCCCAGAGCAGTGCGGGTGCATAGAGCGCGGTCATCTGCCGGCTCCAGACGGCAACGGCGAGTCCGACCAACCCCGGCCAGATGCGGCGTTTTCCGAGCACATCCCAAAGCAGAAGGAGCAGGCCCGACTGCGAGAAGACGTGATTGAGCGAGCCGAGGTATGCCCCGCGCGCTTCGCCGAGCGCCGGAAGCAGCGGTGAGCCGGCGATCCAGGCGAGCGTAATAATCGCGCCGCGCCAATCGGAATTCGTGGCGCGTCGGAACACGAGGAATCCAAGCAGTGGAAGCGGTCCGAAGGCAAGTAGCGTGTAGAGCGTCGGCTGCCAGAAATCGGGACGACCGGAAAGCGCCGCGTTCAGCGGCGCAGCGGCATAGCTCAAAAAAACCATCAGCGGCGGAAAGACGTTGTAAACCTTTTCATTGTGCCATGCCGTGTCGTGCATGCGGTCGACGGCGGCGTCGCGGCCATCATGGGGCAGGTCGAGCCGGCCGGCTCGCCAGGCCATGGCCTCGGCGATGGCGGCGTTGTCATCGGCCGAGGCAGTCCATTGAGACAGTTGAAGTTTTTTACCGGCGATGAGGTGAATGGCAATCAGGAGCAGCAGAAAGACAGCGAGGGATTGCAGCCGCCCGCGGGCATCGCGACCGGGCGCGGGCAGTGCGGCCGGCATGGGCGGGTCGGATGGCTGTGCGTGGGGCGTTAGCTGCGACATGGGTCAAAGGGACGTTGTCCACGGCCCGGGGGCATGGCCGTTGCGTCGACGATGTGAGGAATTGCGATGCCGGAAGCCATCAGGCCCGTTTCATTTCGTTCACATCCGACGTCGTCGGCAGTTCGGGCGGCGCCGGTGCGGCCGCCGACGGCTTGTCGAAGAGATCGGATCGCTCCGGGACGATCTGGTCGTTCTTCGGGTCCTTGAGCACCTTGGCCACGTCGTCAGGCTTGACCTTTTTGTGCAATTTTTCGTTGATCAACATGCACGGTGCGTGGTCACAGGCTGCGAGGCATTCCTCTGTGAGCAGGCTGAATTGACCGTCGGCTGTGGTTCCGTGCTCGTCGATGTTCAATTGGTCTTTGAGTGTCTCCAGGACGGCATCAGCGCCCATGAGCTGACAGGAAAGGCTGCGGCAAAGAACGACCACTTTCTGGCCCTTGTGATGGTCCCAGAAGTGGGTGTAGAAACTCAAGGTATCCATGACGGCACTGGGGGGAATTTCCAGTACCTGCGCGATTTCGAGCATGGCGGCGTAGCTGACGTGGCCCAGTGCGTCCTGCACGACGTGCAGAGCGGGTAGCAACGCCGCGCGTTTTGTCTCGTAGCGGGGGAAGAACGCACGAATCTTGTCGCGAATGGCGTCATTGAGGACCGGAGGCGCCTCGGTATCGACGACGGGGGTAATTCGATCTAATACCTGCCAAGCCATGAGCGATGCTCCCTTTTCAATCGCGATTATAAAGTCATTGCCTCGAACAGCCAGTCGAATCCGGCAATCTTAGACTTGACGGCCCACGGGCGGGGCGCTGGTGCCTCACGACTCGTTGCCGTTTCCTTTTTTGGTATGGCCTAAACTAAGGTTGTATGGTGGGTGCGGGCGCCGGCTGGCTGGTCGCCTTGGGTTGCGATGCCGCCGCGAGCGATTTCTGCTCATTCATGCGCTCGTCCATCGTCAGCACACGGTAGGACTGATCCACTTTCAGGAAAAGCAGCTGATCCGGCGGTGGAGTTTTTGGGTCGGCCGCCTTGCCGGCGAACATCAGCCTCGTGCGCGTCTGCTGGATGCGTCGCGTGTATTCACTCCGGGCTTCATCAAATGTGGCGACGCCGTCCCACTCGCTTTGGTAGGAGCGCGCAAACCGATCGAGTTTCGAGAGATCGCCGGTCAGTTCCAGCGCGCCTTTGAAGGAAACCGTCGCGACGCGCTTTCCGGGAGGCCCTTCGAGTTTTTCGAGTTTGCACTCGAAGTGCATCCGCGCCGGGCCTTGCAACGGAAGCTGGTCCTCCACCCAGTTCTTCCACGAGTCGCCGACCTTGACCGGCCGGTCGGCGTAAAGCGCGCCGGGCATCAGGAACCAATTGATCTTGAGCCGCTGGGCGCTGAAATCGCGCTGCACCTCGGGAGCAAAGAATCCGTCCTGCGTTTCAATGATCGCCTTTTCGAGATCATCGGGCACCTGCACGTCGACGACCTCCAGGCGTTTGTTCACTTGAAACTGAAATACGCGGTGGAGCACGATGTTCAGGGCGCGTGAGAGAATCGGCAGCTCGTCGGTGTTGTCATGGCGATCGGAGTCGTACCAGCGGCGAAGGTACATGCTCCATTTCTCATGCATCGCGCGATCGAGCGTCAGCGTCAGCGTGGCGCCGTCCTTGGAAGCCGATTCGACCCGGCGGATCATGCCGTACAACCGCTTCAGGCCGGCAGTCACGTCCGGCGCGCCGCGCTCCGATTGCGTCTGTGTGACGTCCTGCTTGAATTCGATGTAATCGGAATACCCGGCAACGTACCGCGGCGCGAGCAGGATTTGATCTGCCGCCGGTTTGGCATCAGCGGAAGCCGGCGAGAAAGCCGGTCCCCCGGCCGACCCTTCCGCCGGCGCGCGCGACTGGCCCGGGGCACAGGAAGCGAGGGCGAGCAGGATCATGCCAAAAAGGGGTCGCGTGGATGGTTGAATCATGTCTCAATTCTCCGGTAAGTGTCGCAATCGCCGGATGATAGCCGATTTTGCGCGATCGGAAAACCGGAGGGCAAGGACGGCATGGAATGTCGAGGTTCGTCGACGGCTTGCATTGAGTCGGACGGCGACTTGTGCGACAATGTGAGCTGGCGAGACCCAGCGGCAACGACCGACCCTTGTTTGCCGTGCAATCACCCAAATCGTCCGAAGCTAGAAAAGGAGCATTACACATGGCGCAGGTCAATCCGATTCCAGAAGGGCATCATTCGGTCACGCCCTACCTTACCCTGAAGAACACGGGTGCGGCGATTGATTTTTACAAGAAGGCGTTCGGGGCCGAGGAAATGTTCCGCATGCCCGGGCCTGACGGCAAGAGCGTCATGCACGCCGAAATGATGATCGGCAATTCCGTCATCATGCTCGGCGAAGAGTGCCCGGACATGGGCATCGTCTCGCCGCTCGCGCTGAACAATTCGCCCGTCACGATTCACCTGTACGTCGAGGACGTCGACGCCGCGCACAAGCGGGCCGTCGGAGCGGGCGCCGAGTCGATGATGCCGCCGACCAACATGTTCTGGGGCGACCGCTTTGCGAAAGTGAAGGATCCGTTCGGCCACCGCTGGTCGATTGCGACGCATGTCGAGGATGTGCCGCCGGATCAGATGATGGACCGGATGAAGGCTGCATTCTCCAAGCCGTGCTGATCGGGGCGGGGTCGCCATCGGCGAATTCCCCGCTCGTGATTTGAAGCGTAAATCCGGGGCGTGTTGCTCTCTTAACCGGGGCGACGCGCCCCGGCTCTTTTGGGCGGCGAGTTTCGCGACGGTGGTTGCGAACCGGCGGTTGGTGAATTGAAGCCCGTCGGCCGGCGGCTACGATGCGGGAATGCACGACGCGGAAAGGTCCTATTTGCACGACACCCCGATGCAAACCGGAACCTTCGCGGACGTGGCGATCATCGGCGGTGGCGCGGCGGGGCTGGCGACCGCGATCTTCGCGGCGCGCCACCGACCGCGTCTGGACGTGCTGATCCTCGACGGTGCGAAGAAGCTCGGCGCGAAGATCCTCGTCAGCGGCGGGGGTCGCTGCAACGTCACCAACGCCCGCGTGTCGCCCGAAGACTTTTTCGCGCCGAGCCGCCCCATCGTGAAAAAAATCCTCGCCGCCTTCAGCGAGCGCGACGCCGCGGTGTTTTTCCGTGATCTGGGCGTCGGGCTGCACGAAGAGCAATGGGGCAAGCTCTTTCCTGATTCAAACTCCGCCCGGACCGTTCTCGATGCCTTGCTGCGAGAGGCCGACCGGCTCGGCGTGAAAATCCGGACCGATTCGCGAGTTGAATCGATCGACCGGGTTCAATCCGGCGGCGGTGCCTGCGAATTCCGCATCGTCACATCGCGCGGCCCCGTCCTCGCACAGCGCGTCGTGCTGGCCACCGGGGGGAAGTCCCTGCCCAAGACCGGCAGCGACGGCCACGGCTATGAATTAGCTAAAAGTCTTTGTCACACCATCGTGCCGACGACCCCGGCGCTTGCTCCGCTCGTCTTGAGCGGCGACTTTCACAAGGGGCTATCGGGCATCGCCCACGATGTCGAGATCACCGCCCGCGTGCAAGGGGAGAAGCCGGTTCGCGTTCGCGGTCCCATGCTCTGGACCCACTTCGGCGTCAGCGGTCCGGCCGCCATGGATGTGTCGCGCGTCTGGCATCGAGCCGCGCTCGAGGGCCGCCCTGCCGAACTCGCCGTCAATCTGTTGCTGCACGGCCCGGCCGCCGGCGGGGCCGCCGACACATTCGAGGCGGAGGAGCAACGCTGGATCGAACTGGCCGCCCGCTCCCCTCGGGCGCACTTGAAATCCGCCCTGTGCGAACGGCTGCCCGCCCGTCTCGTTGACGCCGTTCTGACGGCGCTTTCCATTGATGGTCGCACCGCTCTCGCGCACCTTTCGCGCGAGGTCCGCCGGCGGTTGATTCTCGCACTGCGCCAGTGGCCGCTGCCGATCGTGGACAGTCGCGGTTATGTCCATGCCGAAGTGACAGCCGGCGGCGTGGCGCTGAACGAGATCGACCCCGCCACGATGGCCTCGCGGAAGTGTCTGGGGTTGTATCTGGTCGGCGAGATACTCGACGTCGACGGCCGCATCGGGGGATTTAACTTCCAATGGGCATGGAGCACGGGCTTCGTAGCGGGAAGAGCCGTGGGCCTTAATTTGTAGGGTGCGTCCTCGACGCACCACGGGTTAATAACGCCGCGATTCGTGCATCGCACCGTGGCCTTACTGCCGAAGTGTGCGACCGCGCGACCGCCGTCGGCGCATCAGCAACACCGCCGGGGCGAGGAGCATCGCGGCCGTGGTTGGTTCGGGGACGTAGTTGATGTGAATGACCGGGTTGGGCCATTCGCCGCTGCTGATGTCAAACCCGGGATTTGCGCCGAAGGCCGTGATGCGGTGGCTGTCGAGCGGATCAAATGGTTCGAAACCGACGAACCCGTTGGACCCGCCGCGGAGTTGGGTCAGCGTGCCGGGAGCGATGCCTGCCTGCGAGGTCAGGACGTAGCTGTGCAGGTTGTAAACCGTCGGCCCGGCGGGAACATCCGGCTGACCGGGGAAAAGCCCCGCCGAAAGATACGAGAGAAAGGGCGGCATGTTCTCGTGTTGCGCGAAGACATTCGTAAACGGCGCGCCGGCGAAGCTGCTTTCGGAGACGCTCAACTGCGTGGCCGCTCCGGCCGGATCGCGAATCGACAGGCTGTAACTGCGGAGCGTGCCGTCAGCGATGAAGACCTGTGTGGTAATTTTCCATTTGCACTCGCCGACAGTGGCGTTGCATCCGAGGTCGAGGCGAGTGTATCCGTTTCCTTGGCCTGCTATGAAGGCGTTGGCAGACAGTGGCATAGCCGTTTGCCAAACAACTATTTCAGCCAGCGCAGATGTCGCGCAACTGACAAATCCGACAGCGATTACTAAGTGTGTATTTCGCATGAGACAACCCTTATGAAATTACTCCGTTGTAAATTCGCGAGATTGCGTACCCGATGTGTTTTCACAGCTATCTCTTGCCACGATTCTCCATCGATAGAGAGTATTCGCCTGGAGGTTCGAGGCTTGTATCTGTGTGTTCGAGGTTACGCCGATACTTGTTGTTGGAAATATGTTAGTGTCGAGAAAAACTTCGTAGTCATCCGTTTCATCGCTTTGGATCCACGAGAGCGTGACGCTCGTCGAGACGCCCGTTGCATTGTGGGCGGGGTAGGTCAGCGCGGGCGTGCCGGGGAAGCCGTCGTTATCCGGTTCGGTATCCGGAAAGACGCGATTGGGTTTCGAGCCATCATCAATCATCGCCGATTCAACGAGGATCGAATCATAATCATCCCACGTGGGCTGCGACGTCGGCAATTGGCAGCCCGCGTTGGCCAGTACATGCGCCTCGACATCCACTGCGTTGAGGATCGTGTCGGACGGCATGTCCCACGCACCCACCTTCTGGAAGTCGGTCGGGAAGTTGGCCTCGCCGGGCGGCGGGTCTTCGTGGCCCTCGTGATTGTTGAGGTCGTAAGTCAGGTCCCACTGGTTCTCATAAGGGTCTTCATAGGTTTGTTCGACCACATTGTACTTCCTGTAAAGGTTTCCGTTGAGGTGGATGGAGAACCCGTTGGAACTCACGGGCAATTCCTGGTTGCCCGGTCCGATGGGGCTGGCGACCACCTTCGCCCGAATCGGGTCCTCGAAGTAAGCGCCGCGTGTGAAGGCGTTGGCCGTCCGGAAGTGATTCTTGATGATGTTGATCTGCGGGCCGTAAGTGCCGGTCTCGGCTCCCAGCTGCATCGCGGACTTGTTGATTGAGACAATGTTATTAAAGAAATCCACCCGGCCGGGACCGAAGAAAAGCAATTGCCGATCCGATGTGTTGGTGATGAGGTTTCTGCAATAGGTCAGCCGTTCGTGGACGTGGGCACTGGTCGAACCGGACCCGATGCCCGCGCGGGAAAAACCGATCATCCCGCCGCCGATGATGCAGTTCTGGACCGTGACGCGGCAAAGCTTGCCATAGACGGAGATGTTGTCATCGCGCGATGCGCCGATGGAGCAATGGTCCACGATGACGTCGTTGCAGCCTTCGTCCTCGCCGAGGATCAGCAGCGAGCGGGCGCAATGGTGAGTCGCGTTCTCACGCGAACGAAAACGCATGTACCGCAGAACGATGTTGTTGCAGTCCTTGATGCGAAACTCGTCGCCGATGATGGTCGGGCCGATCCCGGTGGCGTATTCGCCGGTGATCTTCACGTAAGACTGGTCATCCATGCTAAGCTGGCTCTTGAGCGTGATGGTCCCGTTGACGAGCACCTTGATGTTGCGCGGGCCGCTGATTTCTTCGATCGCGTACCGCAGCGTATCGTCGAAGTCTTCGGGATCATCCACACCGGGGATGTAGTCGTCGGCATTGGTGACTTCGTACCAGAAGTTCGGGTTGTAGTTCTGCGGCGGGTTGGCGAAGGCAAACTTGGCCCAGCCCATCGCGCCCTCGAATGCCGGCGATGCCTCGGTGGGCATCGGTGGACAGGGATACTCTTGCGGCGGATCGGGGTCAGCAATCGTTGATCGAGCGGTCAGCGCGCAGATCACGAGAGAGAGAGAGAGAGAACGGCTACGGGTCGAAACGAGCTACGACGGTCCATTGGATTGGCCTCCTTCGCCAACGGCACACTTCTCGCCGCCCGCTTGCCCGGTGAGCGGCCCGTCCGGCCCCACGAGATGACGCGAGTATAACACAAATGCCACGGGCATGTCAAGGTTATTTGCGGACTATTAGATGTTTGCCATATGACATGAGCCAAGAGTCATGAGCCGAGAGCCAAGAGCCTTGGGCGGTGAGCCGTAAGCACGGATGCCCCATCCTCGCGCAGCGAGGGTGGGGTCGCGATGATGGTAAAGCAGAGTCGTAGGGTGCGTCCTCGACGCACCATGCAAGCTCACCACGGCGAGGAGCGCCGCGCGCGTCTGTCAGAGCCGTAGGAAAGCGCACGGTCGCCGATTGACTGCGTTCCGCCGCATGACTGCGGCGGCTCGGACCGGTCGCGCCGAAGGGTGAGTCCACGCTACGGCTGGTCCGATATGAACCGCCCGCGCAGGTCCGCATTCCGCGAAATGAAACATTTTCGACCTTAACGAAAGTCCCAAACCACTCGGCCCGATAGGACCGCCGTCACTGCATTGCAGACCGGCGACGCCCCCGCGGCGGTCGTGCGAAACAAGGTCCGCAAGGCAGTGGCGGAAAATAAACAATCGTTGTCGCAACGAGCCTGGTGGCCGGCGACGACGAATGACGGCACGCAAGGTCGTGTGCCAGGTCAGGCGGCGCAAGGAAGCGGGCCTGCGGGTTCAGGGAGGAATCCATGAGTCGGATCAACACCAACGTCTCGGCGCTTCAGTCCATCCGGACACTGATCAGCAACCAGGAAGACCTGGCGCTCCGCCTTGAACGCCTTAGCACCGGCGTGCGGATCAACCGTGGCGCGGACGACCCGGCCGGATTGATTGCCTCCGAGTCTCTGCGAGCCGAGATTCGCGGCCTGTCCGCCGCGATCGACAACTCGGCGCGAGCGATCAACGTCATCAGCACGGCCGACGGCGCGCTGGGCGAGGTCTCGAAGCTGTTGCTCGAGATCAAGAGCTTGGTGAACCAGTCGAGCAACGATGGCGCGTTGTCGGACGACGAAGTCGCCGCCAACCAGCTCCAGATCGACTCGCTTCTGGAAAGCATCAACCGCGTGGCGAACTCCACGCAGTTCAACGGCAAGAAGCTGCTGAATGGCGAACTGGCCTACACAATCAGCGGCCAGAACAGCACCGAGCTGCAACGCCTGCAGGTCTTCGGCGCCCGCATCCCGACCGGCCAAACCCTGCAAGTCTCCGTGCAGGTGACCCAGTCGGCACAGACCGCGGCGCTGGGCATCGCAACGGGCGGCGCGAACGGGCTCTCGTCCAGCGGCGTGCTGTCGGCCGGCAACAACGTCACCATCGAAGTCCGCGGACGACTGGGCACCGAGACCTTCACGTTCACCGGTGGAACCGACCTGGCGACCATCGCTGACACGGTCAGCAGCTTCAAGTCGCTCACCGGCATTTCCGCAACGGCCAGCGGCGCGGGCATCTCCTTCAACAGCGTCAACTACGGTAGCGACGAGTTTGTCTCGGTCCGGGCCATCAGCGGTACGTTCACCGTCAGCCCCGGCGACCAGGGCGACACGCAGGATCGCGGCCGCGACGCCGGTGTCCTCATCAATGGTCAGTCCGCCAATGTGAAGGGCCTGATCGCGAGCATTCGATCGAGCGGTCTGGATGTCGTCGCTGACCTGTCCGCCACGTTCGGAACCGCGCTTGGTACGTCAACGTTCGCCGTGACCGGCGGCGGAGCAAACTTCCAGATCGGCCCCGAAGTGAACAGTGACGGCCTCGTGAGCGTCGGGCTTCCCTCGATCACGACGACCAATCTCGGCAGTTCGGTCGAGGGCTACCTGAACTCGCTCGGCACCGGTGGGGCCAACACCCTCGCCCAGCGCGGGTCGCTCCCGACGGCGGAAGCCATCGTGTCGGCGGCGATTCGTCAGGTGTCGATTTTGAGCGGCCGCCTCGGCGGATTCCAGGCGAACCAGATCGAGACGAACCTGAACAGCCGGCGCGTGGCGCTGGAGAACGTCAAGGCGTCGGAATCTGCGATTCGCGACACGGACTACTCGCAGGAAGTTTCCAACCTGACGCGGGCGCAGATCCTGGTTCAGTCGTCCACCCAGATTCTGGGGCTGGCGAACCAGATCCCGCAGACGGTGCTGGCGCTGCTGCGGTAATTGCGCGAAACGCGGCAGCAACAAGAGAAGTTTTTCCAGGCGGCCGACGCGCTCCATGCACGTCGGCCGCTTTTCTTTGCCGATAGAACAGTGGTCAGTAGCTAGTGGCCAGTTGCTAGTGGCCGTGGTCAGAAGCAAGCGGTCAGAGGCTGGTAGTCAACGACCTCTGACCGGGATCGTGATCTGAATCGAACCGGCGAGTTCGCTCGCCGCATCCGCTCGCCGAGGCAGGTGCAACCCATGACACCGCACGTGACGCAACCTGAATCATGCCGCAAACACGGGGTGATCCTGACGTGCTTCGTAGACGGGCGAAAGCGCTTTCGCGCGGTTCCGGTCCATCCGGGGGATCCGGAAGCAATCGGCGGACTGGATGAGCAGGCCGGCGAGATTGAACTTAGCGGACTGCTTACGGCGATCAAGCGGCCTTCACCTTCACAAGGTGACTGACCCGGCGTCATTCCACCGCGCAGTTTTTGCGCCTTGTCTGTCTGCCTCGCCCGACTGCTGACCGGGAGTGCTTGCTCATGGCATCGATTTCGTCCAGCGTCGGGCTCGTGTCCGGCCTGCCGACTCAACAGATTGTCGAATCGCTCATTGCGGTGCAACGGCAGCCCATAACGCTGCTCCAGGGCCGCGTCTCGGCGCTCAACGCTCGGCGAACCGCGCTTCTGCAAATCTCCGCGCAGATTCTCGCGCTCAAGAACACCACGACGCGCTTCAGCGCCACCGAGTTGTTTCGAACCACCAAGGCCGCTTCCACGAAGGACAGCGTGTTGCTGGCCAGTGCCACGGCCGGCGCGGCGGTCGGCTCGTACACGTTCACGGTGAAATCGCTGGCGACGGCGCACCAGGTCATCTCCGGCGGTTTTGCCACGAGCAACGCGACCCCGGTGGGCGCGGGAACGCTGACCTTTGAAACGGCCATCGCGACGGTCGATCGAACGACTTCGCTGGGGTCGCTGCGCGGCGGCGAGGGCGTGCGCGGGGGCAAAATCCGAATCACCGATCGCACCGGCGCCAGCGCCGTGATCGACCTGACGACGGCGACGACACTTGACGACCTGCTCGGCGCGATTAATAGCCAGACGAATGTCAATGTGCATGCCGAAGTCCGCGGCGATCGCCTTGCGATTGTCGATCAGACCGGCCTGCTCACCGGCTCGCTCACCGTCGCCGATGTGGACAGCGGCCGAACGGCGCAGGACTTGGGCCTGGTCGGCTCCAGCGCGACCGGCACGCTGGAAGGCGTCGACCTCGTGCGGCTTTCGCAGCACACGCGCCTTGATCAGCTCAACGACGGCAACGGCATCCGCCGGCTGCGCAATCAGCCGGACTTCTCCGTCACGCTGGCCGACGGCGGCACACTGACCTATGAACTCTCCGAGCGCCTGACCGATGCGACGCGGCTCTCCAATCTGAATGGCGGCGCGGGCGTGCCGGCCGGCTCGATCAAGATCACCAATCGCGCGGGTGTTTCGCAGGAAATCGATCTCTCGAGCGCGCAGACGATCGGCGACGTGAAGAGCGCGATTCAGGCGGCGGGGCTGAACGTGACGGTGACAGTGAGCGGGGCCAAGCTGCTGCTAAGCGATAGCTCGACGCCCGACTCTACGCCGGAGGACAACGCCTTGCGCGTGGAGGAGGTCGGCGGCGGGACCACGGCCGCGGCCCTGGGGATCAAGACTTCATCCGCCACCGGCACGATCAACGGCAAGAACATCTATTCGGTCGGCACCATCGGCGATGTGTTGCGGCTGATCAACACCGATCCGGCCAATGCGGGCAGACTGGTTGCGTCGATCTCGGCCAGTGGAACCGGCCTGACGCTGACGGACACATCGGGTGGGGCGGGAACGCTTTCGGTGACGGCGTTGGGCGGGTCCAAGGCGCTGGACGACCTGGGATTGACCGCGCCGGCGTCGGGCAATGCGATCCAATCGCGCCGGCTCGTTGCATCGCTGAACAGCGTGTTGCTTCGCAGCCTGCGCGGGGGAGCGGGCGTCGCGGGCGGGCAGATACAGATCACCGATCGCGCGGGCGCGTCGGCTGCCGTGGATCTCGCTGGCGCGCAGACGCTCTCCGATGTCATCAATGCCATCAATGCGGCATCCACCGGGGTGCGCGCGAACGTCTCGTCGAACGGGTTGGGCATTCAACTGAACGACACGAGCGGGGGGGCGGGGAATCTGATCGTGGCCGATGTCGCCGGCACGCTGGCCGCGGATTTGGGCATCGCCGTGAACGTGGCGGCCGATTCCGCGTCGAGCGGGAATCTCCAGCGGCAATACGTCTCCGATGCGTCGCTGCTGACGGCGCTCAACTATGGCAAGGGTGTCCCGCCGGGCAAGTTTCGAATCACCGACAGCTCGGGCGCGTCGGCGGTCGTGGACCTGACGCAGGGGAACGAGGTCTCCCTGGCGGATGTGATCGAGGAAATCAACTCGCGCGGCATCGGTGTCATCGCGCGCGTGAACGACACCGGCGACGGTCTGCTTCTGACCGACACGGCCGGCGGCGCGGGCAGCTTGAAGGTCGCAGATGAATCGGGCACCGCCGCCAAGGCGCTGCGCATCGCCGGTACCGCCGCATCGGGGCAGACGTTCATCGACGGGTCCTACGAGACGCGGATCACGGTCACCGGCAACGACACGCTGACGGATGTGCTGACCAAGATTCAGGCGTCGGGCGGCCCGGCGAACGCATCGATCATCAACGACGGGGCCAGCGGGCAACCGTTCCGATTGAGCCTGACGGCATCGAGCCTCGGACGGGACGCGGCACTGGCGATTGATTCCGGCGCGACGGGGCTTTCGTTCGAGACGCTGGTGCGCGGGCAAAATTCGACGGTGCTGTTCGGCCCGCCGGGGGCGTTGAACCCCATCGTGCTGACGGGCGCGTCGAACACCTTGAGCACGGCGGTGGCGGGAGTGAAGCTGGATCTTGTTTCGCCGAGCGATGAGGCGGTGACGGTGAACGTCACGCGGGATACGTCGGCGGTGCTGAAGGAGTTTCAGACGTTTGTCGCTTCGTTCAACAAGGTGATGAGCACGATCGACGGCTTGACGCGATTCGACGCCGAGACCGAACAGCGGCAGGCGCTGACGGGGGATCCGACGGCGCGGCGCGTGCGCGAGCGGCTGGTCGGGCTGGCGAATCGCGTGACGCCGGGCGGTGGGGCGGTCAACCGGCTTGCATCGGTCGGCATCCGCATTGGGGCCGGCTCGCAATTGACGCTTGACGAAGACAAATTTAGAGAATCGATGGAGAACAACCCGGCCCAGGTGGAGGCCTTCTTCACCGACACCGTCGCCGGCTACGGCAAGGCGATCAACGACGAGCTGGATCGGCTCTCAAAAACCGAGACCGGATTGATCGCGGTGCAGGGGGGCGTCATTGAAAACTCCGTCAAGCAACTGACGGATCGCATCACTTCCATGGAGACCCTGCTGGGCCGGCGAAAGGAACGGCTGTATGCCCAGTTCGCGGCGATGGAGACCGCCATCGCCCGATTGCAGTCGCAGCAGCAATCCTTGTCGGGGCTGCTGGCGCTGTCCTAAGCGCCGTTCTCGGACGTGGGCGATGACGCCGCGCGGAATCGCGCCGCGCTACGGCGGTTCCCTCATCGCGCCCTGTAATAACTGAATTCATGCGTGCAGCCGACCGATGGATACGGTGGCTCGGTCGAATCTCGGACGACGTCCGGGCCGCTCGTTTCGCGTCCGGCGCCACGGAAAGATCACCATGCAGCGCACCCCTGGGGCATCCGGCGAGTATCTGCGAAACGCGGTCATGACCGCGACGCCGGAGCAACTTCATTTGATGCTCTATGACGGCGCGATCCGGTTCATCACCCAGGCGAAGGATGCCTTGGCTGCGAAAAATCTGGAGGCGTGCTGCGAGAAGCTTATTCGCGCGCAGCGAATCGTGCTGGAAATGCAGCGCGGCCTGCGGCCCGAGCACAACCCCGAGCTGTGTCGCAATCTGGAAGGGCTGTACACCTTTGTTTACAACCGTCTGGTGGATGCGAACATCTCCCACGACGCAGGGGCCATGCAGGAAGCCCTGCAAATCCTCGAACATCAGCGGGAGACCTGGCGTATGCTGATTGAGCGCGTCCAGGCGGCGCGCGAGAAAGAGGGTGGGGAGGCGCAGGCGAATCAAGCCTCGAACGCCGCACCGCGGACGGACGATTCGTTGCCGCGGGCCTCAATCAGCCTACAATGCTGAAGGCGACGCCGGCCCTTCGCCCGGACCCTTAATCGCAGGATAAGTCCCATGACCCAGCGCTCCGCAACTATTTTTCAGACAGCCGTCTTGTTGATCACACTGGCGAGCCTGGCGCGACTGCCGGAGGCGCGCGGGCAGGCAGCCGGACAGGACCCGACGGTCAACCCCGAATTGCGGCTGGATGAAGCGATCCGCAAGCTGGACAACGACGACATTGAAGGCGCGAGGATCGAATACCTCCAGGCGATTCGCGGCGTCAGTCGGGACAATAAGAAGCTGAAACTGGTGGAAGGGTTGCTGCAACTGAAACTCAAACCGCCGAACGTTCCCGAAGCGCTTGTGGCTCTGGAGGAATACAACAAGTCCGCCGAAGGTCGCAATGACTATCGCGGGCATGCGGCGGTCGGGCGCGTGTATCAGGAATCGCGTCGTTATTTGCTGGCGTCCGGCCCACTGCTGACGGCCAAGGGCCTCGCGCCGCGCGAGCCGGTGAATGGCAAGAATGTTCGGGCGGACATCACCCTCGATCTGGCAATGGTCTATCACGGGTTGAAGAAACACAAGATGGCCCTCGAGGAGGCAAAAGAGGCGGAGCAATTGGCCGGCGGTGATCCGCAAATTCAATTGCGCCTGGCGGAAGTCGCATTGGGAAGCGAGGATTTTGAAACGGCAATTCAGGCGGCTGACAAAGCCATTAACCTCTATCGCGCGCGCATCAAGACCGCACCGCTGGATAAGGCGGACTATCGGGCGATGCTGAACGCGCACCAGTTCAAAATCAGCACGGGAATGAAGCAGGCGGACAAGAGCCCCAAGAATCCGGTGCCGACCTTCAACGTGGCGATCGCCGTTCAACAGGCCGGCGAAGCGCAGCGACAGCTCTCACTGGT